>JANPDN010000192.1:0-15440 GCA_031431555.1 Rubrivivax sp. | reverse complement strand
GGCGACTTGATTTCGAGCAGCGTCATGCCGATCAGCATGAGCACGATCGCGCTGAAGAACAGCGCCACCGGCAGGGTCCAGGCCATCCAGGCAAACATTGGGTGATTCCTTGCTCAGACCCGACCCATCGCAAAACCCTTGGCGATGTAGTTGCGAACAAACCAGATCACGATCGCGCCCGGCACGATGGTCAGCACGCCGGCCGCGGCGAGCACGCCCCAATCCATGCCCGAGGCTGACACCGTGCGTGTCATCGTGGCCACGATCGGCTTGGCGTTGACGCTGGTCAGCGTGCGCGCCATCAAGAGCTCGACCCAGCTGAACATGAAGCAGAAAAAGGCCGCGACACCGACACCGGCCTTGATCAGCGGGATGAAGATCGTGATGAAAAATCGCGGGAAGGAGTAGCCGTCGATATACGCCGTCTCGTCGATCTCGCGCGGCACGCCGCTCATGAAACCTTCGAGGATCCACACCGCCAGCGGGACGTTGAAAAGCAGGTGCGCCAGCGCCACCGCGATATGCGTGTCCATCAGCCCGAGGGTGGTGTAGAGCTGGAAAAACGGCAGCAAAAAAACCGCCGGCGGCGTCATCCGGTTGGTCAGCAGCCAGAAAAATACATGCTTGTCGCCGAGGAAAGAGTAGCGCGAGAAGGCATAGGCCGCGGGCAGCGCCACCGCCAGCGAAATCACGGTGTTGATCGCGACATAGATCATCGAGTTGATGTAGCCCGAATACCACGATACGTCGGTGAAGATCGTCTTGTAGTGCGCCAGCGTGAAGTCGCGCGGCCACAGGCTGAAGGTCGACAGGATCTCCTCGTTGGTCTTGAATGACATATTGATCATCCAGTAGACCGGCAGGATCGCGAATTCGAGGTAGGCGATCAGGAACAGCGTGCGCTTCTTGAAACGGCGTTCATGCATGGCCGCTCTCCTTGTCAGCAGTGCCCACGCGCTGCATCCAGTTGTAGAGGATGAAACAGAGCAGCAGGATGATCAAAAAGTAGATCAGCGAGAAGGCCGCCGCCGGGCCGAGGTCAAACTGCCCAACCGCCTTTTGTGTCAGGTACTGGCTCAAAAAAGTGGTCGCATTGCCGGGGCCGCCACCGGTCAGCACGAACGGCTCGGTGTAAATCATGAAGCTGTCCATGAAACGCAGCAGCACCGCGATCATCAACACGCCGCGCAGCTTGGGCAACTGGATGAAACGGAAGACCGCAAACTTCGATGCGCCGTCGATGCTCGCGGCCTGGTAGTAGGCGTCGGGGATCGCGCGCAGGCCGGCGTAACACAGCAGCGCCACCAGCGGTGTCCAGTGCCAGACATCCATCACCAGCACCGTCAGCCAGGCGTGGGTCGCGTTGCCGGTGTAGCTGTATTCGAAGCCCAGCGCCTTGAGTGACGCGCCGAGCAGGCCGATGTCGGTGCGGCCGTAGATCTGCCAGATCGTGCCGACGACGTTCCAGGGGATCAGCAGCGAGATCGCCACCGTCACCAGCACCGCCGACGAGCGCCATCCCTTGGCCGGCATCGATAGCGCGAGCGCGATGCCGAGCGGGATTTCAACCAGCAGCACCGCGAACGAAAAACCGAGCTGGCGCAGCAGCGCGCCTTGCAGATCGTCGTCGCGCATCACCGACTTGAACCACTCCGTGCCGACGAAGATGCGCCGCTCTGGGCTGATGATGTCCTGCACCGAATAGTTGACCACCGTCATCAGCGGCAGGATCGCGGAGAAGGCGACGCACAGGATCACGGGCAGGATCAGCAGCCAGGCCTTTTGATTCACCGGCTTCATGCCACCAGCTCCTCATTTTTGTAGTAGCAGGTGTGCTCGCCGACGACGCGCAGCCAGACCGATTCGCCCACCCGCGGGATGGCCTGCTCCGGGCCCAGGCGGGCGCGCAGCAGGCTGGCACCGGCGCCTGAATCGACTCGCGCACTGAGAGGAGCATCGACACGCGCACCGACGCGCGCACTGACGAGCCAGTAGGTGCCGATATCCTGCGCCTGCACCACCTCGCAGGGCAGGGCGCCGATCGTGTCGGGCAGTGCGAGCTGGACATATTCAGGCCGCACGCCGAGTGTCAAGTCGCCCAGTTCCGCCAGCGCCGCGCGGGCCAGTGGCAAGCGGTGCCCCGCAACCTCGATGCCCCCTGCGGTGGCGCGTACGGGCAGAAAATTCATGCCTGGCGAGCCGATGAAATTGCCGACGAAGGTATGCCGCGGGCGCTCGAACAACTCCGACGCGGTGCCGATCTGCACCGCGCGGCCGCGGGTCATCACGACCACCTGCTGGGCGAAGGTCAAGGCCTCGACCTGGTCGTGCGTGACATAGATCAGCGTCAGCTTCAACTCCTGGTGAATCTGCTTGAGCTTGCGCCGCAGCTGCCACTTCAGGTGCGGGTCGATCACGGTCAGCGGCTCGTCGAACAGCACCGCGCTCACGTCTTCGCGCACGAGGCCGCGGCCGAGCGAGATTTTCTGTTTGGCGTCGGCCGCGAGGCCCGCGGCACGCTGGTCGAGCTGGCCACCCAGGTCGAGCATCTCGGCGATCTTGGCCACCCGCTGCGCGATCTTGGCCGGCGCGACGCCGCGGTTGCGCAGCGGGAAGGCAAGGTTCTCGGCCACCGTCATCGTGTCGTAGATCACCGGGAACTGGAACACCTGCGCGATATTGCGCTGCTGCGGTGTCTGCCGGGTGACGTCGACGCCGTCGAAAGTGAGGCCACCCTGCGACGGCGTGACCAGGCCGGAGACGATATTCAGCAGCGTCGTCTTGCCGCAGCCCGAAGGCCCCAGCAGCGCATACGCGCCGCCGTCTTCGAAGCTCATCTTCAGCGGCAGCAGCGCGTAGTCCTCGTCGCGCTGCGGGTTCGCGCGGTAGGCATGCGCCAGTTCGAGGTCGATGCGCGCCATGTCAGTGACGCTCCGTGGCCGCGGTACTGGCTTCCGCCGCGGTAACGAGCAGGTCGCCGCGCGCGTCGAAGAGATAAACCTGCGCGGTCGCGAAGTGCAACGCGATCGGCGCGCCCAGCGTGAAGGCATGCACCCCGGGCATCTGGGCCACCAGCTCGCCGATCGGCGTCTGCACATGCACGAAGGTATCGGAGCCCGAGATCTCGGCCAGCTCGACGCTGCCGGCGAGGTGGGTATCACCCGGCCGCGCTGCCAGGCGCAAGGCGCTGGCCCGGATGCCCACCGTCAAGTCCTGGTGGCCGCCGGCGGCACGCAATGGCGGCAGGTTCAGCCCGAGCACCAGGCCCGAGGGCAACACCACGCCGCCAGGCGCCACCTGGGCCGCAATCAGGTTCATCGGCGGGTCGCTGAAAGCCCGCGCGACGCGGATCGACCGCGGCCGGTGGAAGACCTCGGCGGTGGGGCCGTATTGCAGCAGTTCACCCGCGTCGAGCACAGCGGTATACCCACCGAGCAGCAGCGCCTCGGTCGGCTCGGTGGTGGCGTAGACGACGGTCGATTCGCCGCTCGCAAACAGCGCCGACAACTCTTCGCGCAGCTCTTCGCGCAGCTTGTAGTCCAGGTTCACCAGCGGCTCGTCGAGCAGCATCAGTGGGGCCTGTTTGGCCAGCGCGCGCGCCAGTGCCACGCGCTGCTGCTGGCCGCCCGACAACTCGGCCGGCAGGCGCTGCAAGAAGGGCTCGATATGCAGCTTGGCGGCAAGTTCGGCAACCCTGGCGTCGATCGCTGCGGTGCTCATTGCGCCGCGCAGCTTCAAGGGGCTGGCGATATTCGCGGCCACCGTCAGCGAGGGGTAGTTGATGAACTGCTGGTAGACCATCGCGACATTGCGCTGGCGCACCGGCATGCCGGTCACGTCAACCCCGTCGGCGAGCACACGCCCGGCGCTGGGCACATCCAGGCCCGCCATCAGGCGCATCAGCGTCGTCTTGCCGGCCTGGGTGGCACCGAGCAGCACGGTCACCGCCAGCGGCACCAAGGCCAGGTCGATCGGATGCAGATGAATCGCTGCGCCGACCTTTTGTTCGATGCCCTTGAGCATCAACTCCATGCGATCTCCTGGGCGGTGCGCGGTGGCACGCCTTGCGAGCAGGATTCCTGGGTTGGTGTCACGGCTGCGGATTGGTGTTCGATTTCAGATCTATTGTGTTCGCGTGACTTTCGCTTTAAAGCCGAACAAACCCTGACGGGCGTTCGTCTGCGTGCGTTTAGATTCGCTCGCCATGAATCACAGCCCGCGTCAACTCGAGCTCGTGGACGAAGTGCGGCGCCTGCGCAGTGTCTCGGTCGAGGCCCTTGCCGAGCGCTTCGGCGTCACGCTGCAAACCGTGCGGCGCGACGTGCGCCTGCTCGTTGAGGCCGGCTTGCTGGCACGTTTTCACGGCGGTGTGCGCCTGCCGAGCTCGACCACCGAGAACCTCGCCTACCGCCAGCGCCAGCAGCTCAACGATGGCGCCAAGGCGAGCATTGCGCGGGCGGTCGCCAAGGCGGTGCCCAACGGTTGTTCGCTGAGCATCAATATCGGCACCACGACCGAGGCCATCGCGCGCGAACTGCTCGGCCACAAGGGCTTGCGCGTGATCACCAACAACCTCAACGTGGCGGCGATCCTGTCAGGCAACCCCGACTGCGAGCTGATCGTCGCCGGGGGCCTGGTGCGCGCGCGCGACCGCGGCATCGTCGGCGAGGTGACCGTCGATTTCATCGCCCAGTTCAAGGTCGATATCGCGCTCATCGGCATTTCGGGGATCGAGGCCGATGGCAGCCTGCGCGACTACGACTACCGCGAAGTCAAGGTCTCGCGCGCCATCATCGAACACTCGCGCCAGGTCTGGCTGGCCGCTGACCACAGCAAGTTCAATCGCCCGGCGATGGTCGAAGTCGGCCGGCTTGGCGAGGTCGACATGCTCTTCACCGACGTCGCACCGCCGCCGCCGTTTCCCAAACTGCTGGCCGATGACGGGGCGCAGCTGGTGACCTGCGAGATATCGACCTGAAACGCCGACCTGAAGCGCCGACCTGAAACGCCGCTTTTGGGGCCCTCGACCGCAGCGCAGCATCAAGTGCGCCAGACCCGCGGCGGGTTCGGCGCCAGGCCCCAGGCCTGCAATCGCCAGGCGGCGCGCACTGCGGCAAGCAACTGCAAGGCCGGTTCGATGCGTTGCGCCAGCACGCGCACGATCACCAGGCCGGGCTGCGGTGAGGTCGCGCCGGCATGCAGCGCGGCGTTGTTGCGGTGGCGATCTTCAGCGCCGGCCGCGACCGCGTCGCGCGCCACTTCGAGCAGCGCATCGCGGCTGGCACCGGGCAGCGCGTCGCCGGTCGCAAACCACGCGGTGCCCAGCACCCGAAACCCGGCCAGCCCGACCGGGCCGTCGAGTAACTCGGTATCAGCGGCATCGATGCGGCCGCGTTCCAGCCAATGCCCCGGCCAGTCGATGTGCTGCTCGAACGCGCCACGATCGAAGTGGTCGCCCGACGCCGGCAGGCCGAGTGCGAGCAGATCCCAGCCGATCATCTGCGCGCCGGGCTCGAGCGTGAAGCGCACGCGGTTGACGGCCCGGCAGCCGGGGTGCGCGATGGCCTCCAGCGGCAACCATTCGAGCCGCGCGCCAGCGGCCAGCGTGAGCGTCGATTGCTGCAGCGCCAAGGCGCCGTCGCTGCGATAAAAACGCGTCGCGCCAGGCGTCGTGATGACGGCATGGGTGCCGGCATCGAGCCGCGCGTCGAGCCGCAATTCATCACCACCAACCACCCCGCCGGGCGGGTGCACGACGACGTGGTGGCAGATGCCCGGGCCTTCGGGATACAGGCGTTGCAAGACGCGCAGCGGGCCTTCGTGGCGGTCGAAAGAAATCGTTCTTGCGTCGGGCCCGCTGCCATCGAGTTGGTAGTGCAGTCGCAGGTGCGCGCGCCAGCCGGCGGGCGCCGCCGCCGGTGGCGTCACTGGCGCCATCACGTGCGGATCAAGTCGCCTGCGAGCCGCGATGGGCCCAGCCGGTGGTGCGTTTTTCGACCCACGAAAACAGCTCGTACATCGCCATCGCCATCGCCCCGATCGTGACCAGCCCGGCAAAGGCCAGCGGCATGCGCTGCTGGCTGCCAGCCGTCTGCATCAAGTAGCCGATGCCCGAGTCGCCGGCGGTCATCTCGGCGAGCACGGTGCCGACAAAAGCCAGCGTGATGGCGACTTTGAGCGAGGCGTAAAAATAGGGCATCGATCGTGGCAGGCCGACCTTGACCAGCACGTCCCAGCGTTTCGCGCCCAGCACGCGCAGCACGTCTTCAAGCTCTGGCTCCAGCGTGGCCAGCCCGGTCGCGATATTCACCGTGATCGGGAAGAAAGAAATCAGAAACGCGGTCAGCACGCCGGGCCCCAAACCGATGCCAAACCAGACCACCAGGATCGGCACCACCGCGGCCTTAGGCACCGCGTTGAAAGCGATCATCAGCGGGTACAGCGCGGTGTAGGCCAGGCGCGAGCTGCCGATCAAAAACCCGAGCATCACGCCGACGACGATCGAGATACCAAAGCCGATCATCGTGACCCAGAAGGTCTTCCACGCGGCTTCGAGCAGCGGGCCCTTGAACTCAATGAACTGCACCGCGATCTGCCAGGGGCTGGGGAAGATGAACTCCGGGATGCTGAATGCGACCACGATCAACTGCCACAGCAGCAAGGCCGCGGCGAGCACGATCAGCGGCGACCAGCGCTCCATGTTTTTGCTGATCTTCATGGCGTCACCACCGCGGCTTTGTTTTGACGGATCGCGCCGATATGGCCACGCAGCTCGTGCACGATGTCGGTGAACTGCGGCGTGTAGGTGACTTCAAGATCACGCGGCCGGGGCAGGTCGATATCCCGCTGCACGACAAAGCGCCCCGGGCTCTTGCTCATGACATACACCTTGTCGGCGAGAAAAACACTTTCGCGCAGGTCGTGGGTGACGAGGATGACGTTGAATTTCTGCGCCGCCTGCAGGTCGCGCAGCGCGCACCACAGCTCTTCGCGCGTGAAGGCGTCAAGCGCACCGAAGGGCTCGTCGAGCAAGAGCATCTTCGGCTCATGCACCAGCGCGCGGCAGATGCTGGCGCGTTGCTGCATGCCACCCGACAACTGCCAGGGAAATTTGTCCTCGTAGCCGCCCAGGCCAACGCTCTGCAGCAGCGCACGCGCCTTGGCTTCGTATTCCTTGCGCTTGCGCTTGAACGATGAGCGGTAGGGCTCGACAATTTCCAGCGGTAGCAACACGTTGTCGACCGTCGTGCGCCATGGCAGCAGGCTCGGCGCCTGGAACGACATGCCGCTGATCTTGAGCGGCCCGGTCACCGGCGCGCCGTCGATGTGGATCGAGCCCTTGCTCGGCATCTTCAGCCCGGTGGTGAGTTTCATGAAGGTCGACTTGCCGCAGCCCGAAGGCCCGACGATGGCTATGAACTCGCCTTGGCCGACTTGCAGCGAAATATCCTCGACCGCGAAGTGCCCTTCGGCGAGCAGCTCGTCGTTGTAGGCCAGCCAGACGTTTTGGAAGTCGACGAAGGGTCTCATGCGGCTTGCTCCGGGGCGATGATTGGCGTCGTGTTTTGGGTCTCGCGGTCTGCGCGAGCAAGGCGCCGGGTGGGGCGCAGGCGGGGCTCGCAAGGCTTGCCCTTCGCTTCGCTGCGGGTGCCCTGCGATGCTCGGATTCCTGGCCTGTGGCCGAACTCACTTCGCTCGCGGTGCTCGCTGCGTTCAGACAGTCGGCCACAAGTCAGAGCACGAAGCGCGCTGCGCGCGCGGCCAGGAATCCTGTGCTTCTCGGCTGCGCCTACTCGCCCCGCCTGCACCCCACCCGGCGCCTTGCCGGCAACGGCTGTGGTGGTCGGCTTGCGGGGCACCACCCTGGCTTGCAGGCCCGAGGGCGGTGCGGCGGCGGGGCGACTGTGCGCAGCCGAGAAGCACAGGATTCCTGGCCGCGCGCAATGCGCGCTTCGTGATCTGACTCGTCGCAGGTGTTTGAGCGTAGAGAGCGTAGCGAACGTAGCGAGTTCTGCGACGGGGCCGCGAGCCCGAGCATCGCAGGGCACCCGCAGCGAAGCGAAGGGCAAGCACTCGGAGCCCCGGCGCCGTACCGCCCTTGGGCCCGCACCGAAGCCCGAGAAGGGGAAGCGTTGAGTCCGCATTACCAGCCGCAACAAGCCATCAAGCCGCAATCAACACCAGCCCGCCGCAATCAACTCAAGCCGCCTCACTTCTTCAGCGGGGGCAGCACATTCATCTCGGCTTTGCTCGGCAAAAAGGCGTCGGTCCAGACCGCATTCGGGTCGATGCGGGTCTTGGTGCCGAAGGCGTCGGACACCTGCGAGGCCATCAGCGCCAGGCGGCCGGGAACGACGACGCCGAAGCCTTCAGCACGCGCGTCGGGGCTGGCCACCACGGCGTCGATGGCCATGCGCAGGCGGCGCTTTTCAAGGTCGACATTGATGATGCCGTCGCGGGCCTTGACATATTCGATCGCCGGGTCGGGGTTGGCCATCACTTCCTTGATGCCCTTGCTGAAAGCGACCAGGAAAGCCTTCACCGCGGCCGGGTTCTCCTTGATCATTTTCGGCGTCGCGATGATCACGTTGCCGTAGAGCTTGACGCCATGCGCTGGGAACGGCAGCACGACGATATCTTCGGTTTTCACGCCGCGCGCTTCGAGATTCAGGACGGAGGTGAAAGAAAAACCGGTGATGGCCTCGATGTCACCCCGCACGAGCATCGTCTCGCGCAACGGCGGGTCCATGCTCGTCCACTGCACGCCGCTGATGTTGTTGGCCTTGGCGAAGATCGGGAAGGCCTTGCGGCCGGCGTCAAAACCTGGCGCGCCGAGCTTTTTGCCGTTCAGGTCAGCCGGTTTGCTGATGCCGCTTTTTTTGAGCGCCAGCACCGCGGCCGGGGTGTTGTTGTAGACCATCATCACGGCGACCGGCTTGTTCGGCGCGTCGGGGTTGTTGGCGTGGAACTCCATCAGCGCTGCGAGGTCGGCAAAACCCATGTCGTAGCTGCCCGAGGCCACCCGCGTGACGGTGCCGCCCGAGCCGTTGCCGGCGTCGATGGTCACGTCCAGCCCGGCAGCCTTGTAATAACCCTTGGCCGATGCGCCGAGAAACAGCGCGGCCGGGCCTTCGAAGCGCCAGTCGAGCTGGAACTTGATGGGCGTCTGGGCCCAGGCCAGCAGCGGGGCGGCGGCCAGGCTGGCCACGAAAAAGGTGCGCCGCGCGAGCGGGCCAAGGCAGATCGACATGAGGGGCTCCAGAAGCTTTTGGGGGACGGAAAAATCCGATCCAGGATTGTGCAAGTTCCGTGCACACTGACTGCTCAGGGCTTGCACCCAAAGCGGGCATGCCGGCTGGTCGTCGGGCCGCGGCCGGCCTTGGGGTCAGCCTTGACGCTGGTCAGAACCGGCGGCCGATGCGCAGATATAGCGCGCGCCCGCTGGGGTCTGACAGCCGCGGGTCGTAGTTCGCTTGCGCGGTATCGGCCTGGTTGCTGTAGGGCGGTTGGCGGTCGAGAACGTTCTTGATGCCGACCTCCAGCGTGCTGTCTTGCCAGCCGCTGTAGCCGATGCCGATATCGAACAACCTCGTCGCCGCGACACGCCGCGAAGGGTCGGCATCGTGGTAGCCGGCGCGCAAACGATGCGCCAGAGTCAGCGACCAATCAGCCCGGCTCCAACCCAGTTGCGCCGAGATCTGCCAACGTGGCAGCGGCAGGTCGTCGACATAGCGGCCGACGGTGTCTTCAGCCGCAGCGCCGGGTGCGGCGACCACCCGGTGTCGGCTGATGTAGGTGCCGTTGGCGGCCAGGCTCCATTCGCCTGCGCCCGCGCCTGAACCCGCGCCGCCCCAGGCCAGCGCCAGCGAGAGGTCAACCCCCTGGGTGCTGATGCGGCTCAGGTTCGTCAACGGCGTGTCGATGAAGGCGATCGCGTCGAAGCCGGCGTCCGCACCACGGCAATCGGCGATGGCCGCCGCTGCAGCCGCCCCGAGCTGGCTGCAACGCACCAGGTGGCGGGCATGCAGGCGCTCGTCGTCGAGCACCCTTTCGGGGTCGAGGGTGTCGATGCCGCGGCGCAGACGCGATGACCAGAAGTCGATACCGACGCTGATTTCGCGGCCACGCCGCCATTGCAAGCCCAGTGTCGCGTGGCGCGCCGTCTCTGGCTGCAGCGACGCCGCAGGCTGGCCGTACGACACCGGCCCGCCGCTGCGGCGCAGGAACTGGCGCGTGCAGACTTCGTCGGCGTCCAGGCCGCTGGCCGGCACGCCGTCGGGGCAGAGCAGCGGGTCGTCGAAGACTTCGTTGAGCCGCGTCAGGCGCAGCGGCTCGCGCGTCTCAAACAGCGTCGGCAGGCGGTAAGAGCGCCCGGCCGCGGCGCGTACGCCCAACTCGCTGCTCGCCTGCCAACGCAGCGCGAGCAGCGGGCTGGTGACGGCGGCGGCGTCGCTGGTGCGCTCGTGGCGCAACGCAAGTTCTGCACGCAGCGTGTCGGCCAGGCGCGCGTTCAGATGCACAAAAGCCGTGCCGGCGCGGCGGCGCCCGAAGGTGGATGTCGCGAAGTCCAGCCCGAGCTCGTTGACGCGCGTGGCTGCCGGCAGCAGCACGACGCCGAAACTTTCGCTGCGCCACTCGATGCCCGCGCCAACGACCAGCGGTGCGCCGATCGGGCTGCTGATGCGTGCCTCGAGCGTGTTGACACGGCCGCGGGCTTCGGTGATGGCGCCTCGCACCTCGGCGGCGCGCAGTGCCGCCAGGCCCGCCGGCAGCTGCAACGCAAAAGGGTCGAGCAGGCCCTCGGTCAAAGCGCGCTGCAGCAGCGCCTGGTCAAGATGGCCACCGAGCAGCCGGTCGCTGGCCTGGCTGGTGGTGTGCACCAGCGCGACGCTGTAAGGCCAGGCCTGCAGCTGGCCGTCGATCGCGCCGAGCAATCGGCGCGCGCCGGCGCGGCTGCCATTCACACGCTGGCCAGCTTCGGCGACACGCCAGTCGGCGATACCCGCCGGGCCGTAGCCGTCAATCTCTTCGGCGGGCCGGCCGGCGATCCAGAACGGGCTGCTTTGGGGCAGCACCGCGCTCACCGCGGTGGCGGTATTGCGGCTGCGCACGCGGCTTTCGCTGGCCAGCGCTTCGACGGTCGCGTGCAGCGCCGGCGCGAGGCGCCAGCGCAGGCGGCCCAACAAGGCGCCCTGCTCTTCGGCGGGCAGCAGGTCGACATCGGCCGCGCTGTCCCAGCGGCAAGCGCTGCCGTCGGCATCGGGCACCGAGCGTGGCGGTGCACAGCCCGCGCCCAGGCTTGGCTCGAAGCCGTCGAGGTCGCCCGGGAAGCTGCTCGCCGCGCTGCGTGATGTGTTGATGCTGCCGTCAGCGTTTTTGTGCTGCAGGCCGCTGCTTGCATAGCCGCGCCGCGCTGCGGCCAGCGCCGACTGGCGGCGCAGGTCGATCACCACAAAAGCGTTGAACCCGTCCTGTGCCAATCCACCGCGCCCGCCAGTCAGCGTGGCGCGCCGGCTCGCTGCGCCGGCCTTCGTCGGCGTCTCGAGTTGCGCGCTCAGCTCGACGCCGCTGAAGTCTTCACGCAGGATGAAGTCGATGACCCCGGCCACCGCGCCGCTGCCATGCAAGGCACTCGCGCCGTCGCGGCGGATCTCGATGCGGTCGATGGCGGCAAACGGGATCGCATTCAAGTCCGCCGTGCCGGCTTCGTAGGCGTGGCTGGCGATGCGCCGGCCGTTGAGCAGCACCAGCGTGCGCTCAGGGCCGAGGCCGCGCAGGTCGGCTTCAGCGATGCCGCCGGTTGTTTCGCCGACCGCCTGCGCCGGCCCGTCGGCGGCCATATTCGAAGCTACAAAAGCCAGCGCTTGGCGGGCCGTCGTGACGCCGCTGCGGGCGAGGTCGGCAGCGCGCCAGACGGTCAGCGGCTGGGCCGATTCGGCGTCTGAGGCGGCCGCGCTGCGGCCGGTGATCTCGACGCGCTGGGTCAGGCTTGGGGCCGGGCTTTGCGCCCCGGCGCCAAAGCCGGCCAGCGCGCAGATCAGTGCCGCTGCGCCCGCGCGGCGGCACTCGCCGCGGCCGCCATGGCTGGCGCCGAATCGGTGGCCAAGTCGGTGCTCGGATCGGTGGGCATATCGCTGCGGCGGCATCGTGCCATTCTGGCGCCCCGCGCGCCGACCGCCAACAACCCAAATGCAACCAGCGCCCAGGTCGACGGCTCGGGCACGACGGCGATCAAGTCCAGCGTCAGCTCGGGGTCCATGCGCAGATCGTCGAGCCCTTCTTCGGCGCGGATCAGGCCCCAGCCGCGGGCGTAGTACTTGAACTCGAGCAATTCGGGGTCGAGCTCGCTCGACTCGAAGACCTGGACCACGTCGTTGAAGCTGCCGAGTGCGAGTTGCCGGGTCAGGCCGACGGCAGTGGTCTCGGCCTGGTCGAGCGCGGCGTCGGCGGCGGCAAATTCCTGGTAGTAGTTCTGTCCGACGCTGGGAATCGCCGGCATCGCGTGGCCGGGCAGTGCGCCGCTGACACCGGCGCGCCAGGCGCTGCTGTTGTCGGTGCCGAGAAAGTTGCCGGCGGCGTCGTAGCGGAAGTTGGTGACGTCTTCGCCGAGGTACCAGACATTGCCGGCGCTGTCTTGCGCGTAGAAGTCGAAGGTGTCTTCGACGATGCGGCCATCCTTGAAAGCGCGGTCGCGGCGCGACAGGGTCTGCACCCCCAGGATCACCGGCCCGGCGCCGACGACCTGCATCTCGATGCGCTCGGCGACACCTTCGTCGTCTACTCCGGCGTAGACACGCGTCAGCGTATCGAGCAGCGGGAAATACGGGTTGTTGACGGCTGAGCCGGGCACGAAGGTGGCGGCGCTGAAATCCGGCAGCGTGGGCGCCGCGCTGGCGAGCGTCGGCGCGTACAACGATGCACACAGCGCCGCGGCGGCGATCAAGGTGCGCATCAACGGGGTCTTCATCTGGGCGGGCATGGCAACTCCTGGGTCAGGCAGGTGGCGCGGCGTTTGGGGCGGCACGTCAGGTGCGCCGCGTGGTGCAGCCGGCGCGCCGGTGGCGGCTCCACTGGCCCGCTTGTCGCTTGTGCCGACTTAAGTGATGCTTAAGCGGCGTGGCACGACACTCTCGTGACACCGCTTCAAGAAGCCAACCACGATGCGACTGCTGTTGATCGAAGACGACCCGATGGTCGGCCGCGCGATGCAGGCCGGGCTGCTGGCGGCCGGCTTCGCGCTCGACTGGGTGCGTGACGGCCGTGCCGGGGAGCTCGCCCTGGCCAACGCCGAACACGACCTGGTGCTGCTCGACCTGGGCCTGCCGGTGAAAGACGGCATGGCGCTGCTGCGCGCGGTGCGCTCGCGTGCTGACCATGTGCCCGTGATCATCGTCAGCGCCCGCGACACCCTGGCCGAGCGCATCGGCGGCCTGGACGCCGGTGCCGACGACTATTTGCTCAAGCCCTTCGACCTTGATGAGCTGATCGCGCGGGTGCATGCGCTGCTGCGCCGCGCTGCCGGCAGCGCCAGCGGCGAGACACGTTGCGGCGGCCTGCTGCTCGACACACGCCGGCGCATGGTCAGCCTCGACGGCGAGGCGGTGACGCTAACGGCGCGCGAATTTGCGCTGCTCGAAGCGCTGATGCGGCGTCCGGGTGCAGTGATTTCCCGCCAGCGCCTCGAAGACACCGTGTACGCGTGGGGCCAGGAAGTCGCCAGCAATGTCGTCGAGGTGCATCTCTATCACCTGCGCCAAAAACTGGGCGCGACACGCATCGTCAACGTCCGCGGCGCCGGGTACCGCATGGCTGACTGCTGATGGCTGAACGCTGATGGCGTCACTCGGCAAGGGCCTGCTCGCCGGCACCGCCGCCACGCTGCTCGTCGGTGCGGCTGCAGTCGCCGCGCTGACCTACGCGCTGACGCTGGACGAAATGAATGAGGTCTTCGACCAGCGCTTGCAGCAGGTGGCGCTGGCGGTGTCGGCTTCGGTGTCAGCTTCGGTTTCGGTCGCGGCTTCGACACCAGAGTCCGGCAACGCCGCGCCACGCGCCGCTTCGCCCGCGGTGGCGGCTGCCGACGAAGACGGCGAGATCGATTTTGTGACCCAGGTCTGGCATCCCGACGGCCGCCTCGAATACAGCACCCACCCCGGCGCGGGGCCGCCGTTTTCGGCCGCGCCGGGGTTGTCGCAGGTGCAGGCTGACGGCCGCTGGTGGCATGTCATGACGGTGGTCGGCAACGGTCGCATCGTGCGCGCCGCGCAGCCTGCCGAAGAACGCAGCGACCTCGCATCCGACGCCGCGCTGAACCTCGTCGCGGCCTTGCTGGCCGTTTTTGTCGGTGTCGGTGCGGTGATCATCTTGACGATGCGCCGTGCCGGTCGCGCGCTCGACAACGCGGCGGCAACGATCGCCAGCCGCAGCGCCAGATCGCTCGAGCCGATTGGGCCCGAGGGCCTGCCGAGCGAACTCGCGCCGCTGGTTGCTGCGGTCGACAGCCTGATGCAGCGCCTGTCTAACGCCCTCGCCGCGCAGCGTCGTTTTGTCGCCGACGCGGCGCATGAATTGCGCACGCCGGTGACCGCGCTGCGTCTGCAAGTGCAGTTGCTCGAGCGGGCCGGCAGGGGTGACACAAACAATGGCACAAACGATGGCGCCCGCGACTCTGCGCTGGCCGAGCTGCGCGCGGGCGTCGCGCGGGCGCAGCGTCTGGTTGAACAACTGCTGCTGCTGTCGCGCGCCGAACCCGATGCACCCCTGCTGCGCAGCCGCTTCGACCTCGGCGACCTGCTGCGCTCGGTGGTCGCCGAGCGCCTGCCGGCGGCACGCCTGCGCGGCATCGACCTGCGCGCTTTGGTCGACGACGTTTTGCCGATCGACGCCGACCGCCACCAG
Source organism: Rubrivivax sp. (assembly GCA_031431555.1). GTDB lineage: Bacteria > Pseudomonadota > Gammaproteobacteria > Burkholderiales > Burkholderiaceae_C > Rubrivivax. The sequence goes on along the minus strand of JANPDN010000192.1, from coordinate 542 downwards.
ATCGAACTGCTGCTGCGCAACCTGGTCGACAACGCGCTGCTGTACGGCGGCGCTGCCGGCCCGGTTGAAGTCATCGGCGAAGCACAAGCCGGCGGCGTGCGCCTGCGTGTCGTCGACCGCGGGCCGGGCATCGCAGCCGATGATCGCAACCGCGTCTTCGACCGTTTCTGGCGCGGCAGCCTCGACGCCGGCGGCGATGAGATCCAGGGCAGCGGCCTGGGCCTGTCGATCGTGCAAGCGGTGGCGCAGCGCCATGGCGCCACGGTGTCGATCCACGACGGCCCGCAAGGCCGCGGTGTGGAACTGCGCGTCGACTTTCCCGCCAACGGCTGATCTCGATCTGCGTTTGCCGGCGTGAGAAATCGCCAACTGCGGTCGGTCGCCGATCAGTCCCGGACGGCCTTTGTCGCTGCAGCCGGAATTGGGGTGGCCGGCTCCGGTTGTGGGATTATTAAGCCCAATGCCGGCCACCCCAAAACCGGCTGGGCAGGTGGCGGCCGGGGCACCCCGAAGTCCAAATAAAAGGGCCATCCGAAAGCGGT
>JANPDN010000191.1:0-12911 GCA_031431555.1 Rubrivivax sp. | reverse complement strand
ACGGCTCTATGTCGACTGTTCGGCCAGCGCCGCCGAGATGCGCCCGGCGGTGCCGATCTTTCAGGGCCGCAGGATCGTGCCGCAGTTTGTGCGCGCGTTTCAGCCGACCTTCAGCGCGGCCTTGATCGCACATGTCGATGGCCTGTTCGACGACGACGAAAAGAAGAACCAGATCTGCGGTGTCGTGCCGCTGCCCGACACCCCCTTGAGCTGGCTCACGATGCAGGCGGCGAGCATGAACAATATGTACCGCTGGTCAAAGACCAAGGGCTTGGGCGCATGGATCAAGGCGTCGCGGCTCGACGGCTTTTCGCGTCTGATCGACGACGTCGACGATTCCGACGCCGAGAAGGTCGCGGTGCTCGAGCTGATGGGCAAAAACGTGGTCGCGGCGGCGATGAAGCTGCCGCAGCTGCTGGCCAAGGCCGCGGAGCAGCAGCAGACGCAGACGCAGACGCAGACGCAGGCCGACGTCACCCCTGGTTGAGCGTTCGCGAGATCGCGAACCGTACTCGCGCTTTCAGGCCACACCCGACCCGCGCAGCGTGCGCACCAGTTGCAGCAGCTTCGGGCCGACTTCGTGGGTCAGCCAGGCCGCGGCGCGGGCACCCACCGCGGGGGTTTTCTGGAAAGCACAGTTGAAGACCACCAGCTCGCCGCTGGCGATGCGGCCATAAGGCACGCCGGCGGCCTGGATGCCGGTCACGAGGTCGCCGTCGACGGTGCAAAAACCCTGGCGCGTGCAGTCCTTCATCGCCTGACGAATGCCGGCTTCATAGCGTACGGCGTCCTCGGGTGTCTTGACGCGGATTTCGTTGATCACCGCTTCGCGGGTCTCGAGGTCGCAGCCGGCGAGCCAGGCGCGCCCGATGGCCGAGCCGGCGATCGGGATCGTCAGCCCGGTATCGGCCACCGCGCTGGTGACGCGGCTGCGGTCGCGGCTGCGGCTGGTTTCGATGAGCACGATGTGCAGCCGGTCGCGGATGCCCATCGAGACATCGCCGCCGGTGGCGTCGGCAAGTTCGTTCATCAACCCGCGGGCATGTTGGCGCAGGCCGATCGAGGCCATCAGCGGATAGGTCACCGAGATGATCGCCGAGCCGAGTTGGTACTTGCCGTATTTCTGGCTGACCTTCAGATACCCCAGCGCCACCAGCGTGTAGGTCAGGCGCGAGATCGTCGGTTTGGGCAGCCCCGTGCGTTGCGCGAGTTCGGCATTCGACAGCGTCGTCTCGTTGGCGCTGAAGCAGCGCAGCAACTCGATACCGCGCGCCAGCGTGGTCGCAAACTGTTTGTCGCCGGCGTAGTCCTCGTAGCCCAGCGGCACGCGGTGCGGCTGGTTCAACAGGTAACGCTGGCGGTCTCGGCTGGGCTGCATCGGTTGATCTCCGGCGGTGGCGGTTCGGTGCTGGCATATCGAACGAGCCGACAGAATAACGGAACAGTTGGGCTGCCGCCGGCGGCCGGCCTCTATGCTGCGGCTCGCTGAAGGTCGTTGGATTCGCTGCCGCGCGCCGCGCGCCGCGAGCCCATGCCCATCGCCGAACGCCACCCCAGAGCGCCGAGAAAGGCCGTGATGAAGCCCGACGACCTGCCGATCCACGACATCCCCGCGCTGGCCGGCAACAACGCGCCGGTGCACGACGAACTGGTGCTCGACAACCTGGCCGTCATCGGCGAGATGCCGGCCGACCTGAACGGCATCTACGTGCGCAACGGGCCGAACCCTTTCTTCCAGCCCGACTGGCGCTATCACGCTTTTGATGGCGACGGCATGCTGCACGCGGTGACCTTCGACCGCGGCCGCGTGAGTTACCGCAACCGCTGGGTGCAGACCGCGGCGCTGGCCGAAGAACAAGCCGCCGGCCATGCGCTGTGGCAAGGCATCAAGGAGCCGGCGCGCCGCGACTCGCCAGCGCAGCCGATGAAAAATACCTCTAACACCGACGTCAAGTACCACGCCGGCCGGCTGATCAGCATGTGGTACCGCTCGGGCATGCCTTACGCGGTGGACCCGACCACCCTGGCGCCGCTGGGCCCGGCCGACTATGGCGGCGCTTTGAGCCGCATCTCGGCCCATTCGCGGCCCGACGAACATACCGGCGAGCTGCTCTATTTTGACTACGACAGCAAGCCGCCGTACATGCAGTACGGCGTCATCGGGCCCGACCGCCAGCTCAAACACCACATCGAGGTGCCGCTGCCCGGCCCGCGCCTGCCACACGATATGGCGGTCACCGAGCACTACACGATCCTGCACGATTTCCCGCTGCTGCTCGACGACGACGCCTTGGCGGCGGGCCGCTACAAACTGCGCTTCCATCCCGAGATGCCGAGCCGTTTTGCGGTGCTGCCGCGTTACGGCAACGCCGACCAGATCCGCTGGTTCGAGGCCCGGCCCACCTACATGCTGCATGTCGTCAACGCCTGGGAAGACGGCGACGAGCTGGTCATGGTCGGCACGCCCTACCGCACCCACGAAGACGAGCAGGGCCGCATCGACGCGCGCCGGCTCGAACGCACGATCCACTTCCGCCAGCGCGACTTCGTGCTCTACCAATGGCGCTTCAACCTGCGCACCGGGCGCACCACCGAAGGTGTCATCGACGATGTGCTGAACACCGAATTCCCGGCCATCAACCCGCGCTTCCAGGGCCGCCGCACGCGGCACTCGTATCACATCGTCTTCCCGCACGGTGGCAAGGAAGAGGTGCGCTTCACGGGCCTTGCGAAGATCAACCACCAGACCGGTGCCTATGTCGCCTGGAGCGAAGGGCCGCAGGCGTTTTACAACGAGCCCGGTTTTGTGCCGCGCGACGGTGCGACCGCCGAGGACGATGGCTACGTCGTGACCATCGCCTGGAACCCGGCGCTGCAACGCTCAGAAGTCCAGGTCTTCGACGCCAGCGGCCACGAATTTGGCCGGGGCCCGATCGCCCGTGTGCCATTGCCGCGCCGCGTGCCGCATGGTTTTCACGCCACGTTCGTCAGCCGTGACACGCTGCAGCGCTGGAAGTGAGCCGCGCGTGATTCTGGCCAGCGCCGAACATATCGCCGACTACAGCGCCCGCGGCTGGTGGGGCCAGCGCACCATCGACGATCACTTTCGGGATGTCGTCGCGCGCCATCCGCAGCGCGAGGCGGTGGTCGACGCGCCCAACCGCGCCGCGCTCACCGGCGGCGCGCCGCGGCGTCTGACCTACGCGCAACTGGCCGACGAAGTCGCGCGCATGGCCGCACTGCTGCAAGCGCGTGGCCTGCAGCGCGACGAGATCGTGATCGTGCAGCTCGTCAATTCGGTCGAGCAGTACATCGTCTACCTGGCCTGCCTGCGGCTGGGGTTGATCGTCTCGCCGGTGCCGGTGCAGTACCGCGAGTTCGAGCTGCGCCACATCCTGCAATTGACCCAGGCGCGTGCGGTGGTCACCGCCACGCGCATCGGCAACCACGCTGCCGCGTTGATGTGGCAGCGGCTGGCGCTGGAGCATTCGTCGCTGCAGCACCTGCTGTGTTTTGGCGCCGCACCGCCTGCCGGTGTGGTCGCACTCGATGTCGCGCTCGATGCCGCGCTGGCCGATGCGCTGGTTGGCACAGCGGCCGACTCTGCCGCGGCCGACGCGCGCATCAGTGCCAACGATATCGCCACCCTGTGCTGGACCTCGGGTACCGAGGCCGCGCCCAAGGGCGTGCCGCGCAGCCACAACGAATGGCTGATCGTCGCGCCGTCGATCATCGAAGCCGCAGAGCTGCGACCCGGCGCGCGCCTGTTGAACCCGTTTCCGCTGGTCAATATGGCCGGCTGGTCGACCTGTATCGCGGCTTGGCTCAAGCTCGAAGGCACCGTGCTCCAGCACCATCCTTTCGACCTCGAGGTTTTTTTGCAGCAGCTGCGTGATGAGCAGATCGACTACACGGTCGCGCCACCGGCGATCCTGAACCAGTTGCTGCGCGAGCCGCGGCGGCTCGACGGCATTGACTTCAAGCGACTGTCGCGCATCGGCTCGGGTTCGGCGCCGCTGTCGGCGTGGATGCTGCTCGGCTGGGCCGAGCGCGGCGTGCAGATCGTCAACTACTTCGGCTCCAACGAAGGCGCCGCCTTGACCGGCTCGCCGAAAGACATTCCCGACCCCGCGTTGCGGGCGCAGTTTTTTGCCCGCGGCGGAGTCGATGCCGCGTTTTCTGCGATCTCGACCGCGCGCAAGATCCGCACCCGGCTGGTCGACCCCGACACCGAAGCCGAGGTCACCGAGCCCGGCATCGCGGCCGAATTGCGGGTCAGCGGGCCGACTGTCTTCAGCGGCTATTTCAAGGCCCCGGCGCAGACCGCGCTGGCCTTCGACGCGCAGGGTTTTTATCGCTCGGGTGACCTCTTCGAGATTGCGGGCGAGCGCGGTGAGTTCTACCGCTTTGTCGGCCGCTGCAAGGATATCGTCGTGCGCGGCGGCATGAAGATTTCTGCACTCGAAGTCGAGCTGCTGCTGCTTGCCTGCCCCGGCGTGCAAGACGCGGCGGTAGTCGGCATCAACGATGTGACGCTCGGCGAACGGGTCTGCGCCTGTGTTGTCGCGCAGCCCGGTGCTGACCTCAGCCTGGCCGGCGTGGTGGCCTATCTGCGTGACGAATGCCGGGTCGCGGTGTACAAACTGCCCGAAGATCTGCTGCTGCTGCCGGCGCTGCCGCGCAACCCCGTCGGCAAGGTTTTGAAAAACGAACTGCGTGCCCGACTGAGCAGCCCCGGAGTGCCGACTTGAAACCTGTGCTGCTGCTGATCCCCGGCCTGTTGAATTCAGCGCGCGTCTTTGACGGCGTTTGTGCGCTGCTGGATCAAGAACTCGACGTGCGTGTGGCCGATGTGCAGTCGCAATCCAGCCTCGACACGATGGCGCACGACGCCTGGTCCAGCCTGGCCGATGTGCCGGCGGCGCAGCCGCTGGTGGTCGCCGGTTATTCGATGGGCGGGTATGTCGCGCTGCAGATGCTCAGCACGCCGCGCCGCCGGGTGCAGGGTCTGGCGCTGATCTGCACCTCAGCGCGTGCCGACACCCCCGAAGGCCAGACCTTGCGCGAGCGTGCGATCGGCGCGATGCAGCGCGACTTCGGCCGGTATGTCGGCGCGCTGCTTGGTTTTTTGGTCACGCCGCAGCGCCAGGCCGATGTCGAGTTGATGGCCAAGATCCGCGACGACATGCTCAGCGTCGGCGCCGCCACCGCGATCCGCCAGCACCGTGCGGTGGCGCTGCGCGAAGACCGGCTCGCGCTGCTACCGCAACTTGATTTGCTGGTCGATGTCATCGCGGCCGGCGCCGACCCGGTCACACCCGCGGCGCTGTCGAGCGAACTCGCCGATGCGATCCCCGGCGCCCAACTCACGCTGGTCGATGCGGTTGGCCACCTGCTGCCTTTCGAGCGGCCAGCCGCAGTCGCGGCGGTCCTGTCCGACCTTGTTGCCCGTGTCGCCGCTATCAACCACCAAGGATCCACCTGATGACCCAACGCCGCCTTCAGTTGTTTGCCCTTGTTGTCGCTGCCGGGCTGTTGCAGCCATTGGCACAGGCGCAGACCTTCCCCGACAAACCGGTGCGCGTGGTGGTGCCTTTTGCCGCTGGCAATACCCTGGACGCTTCGCTGCGCCAGGTTGCCGAGGTCTTCCAGCGCAACACCGGCCAAGCGCTGATCGTCGACAACAAACCCGGCGGCGCCGGCATCATCGCGGCGCAGGCGGTGATGCAGGCACCGGCCGACGGCTACACGCTGCTGCTGGGCAATACGAGCATGTTGACGATCAACCCGCACACCTTCAGCAAGCTGCCCTACGACGCCGAAAAAACCTTTCGCCCGGTGACCAACTTTCTCGGTGCGTCGATGGTCTTTGCAGTCAATGCGGCCAACGTCCCGGCCAACAACCTGGCCGAGTTCATTGCCTGGGCCAAGCCGCAGGGCGACAAGGTTTCGTATGCCTCGTTCACGGCCGGCAACTCGTCGCATTTTGCCGGCGTGATCCTGAACAAACGCGCCGGCCTGGACATGGTCCATGTGCCTTTCAACGGCTCACCACCCGCCGTGCAAAACCTCGTCGGCGGGCAGGTGCATGGGGCCTTCTTGCCGCTGCTGGCGGTCAAGCCGCATGTCGAAACCGGCAAGGTCAAAGTGCTGGCGGTGACGAGCCCGCAGCGTTCGCCATTGCTGCCGGCGGTGCCGACTTTCAGCGAGCAGGGTTTTGCGGAAATGGAGATCTATATCTGGTCGTCGATCGTCGCGCTGGCCGCGGTGCCCGACGCTGCGGTGGCCAAACTCAACGCCGAGTTCGGCAGAGCGCTGCGCAGCGCCGAGATACGCGACAAGTGGCGCGCGGTCGACTTCGAGCCGATCCCGACGACACCTGAAGAAGCTGCGCGCTTCGCCCGCGAGGAGTCCAAGCGCTGGGCCGAGGCGGTGCGAATCTCCGGCTTCAAGGCCAGCGAATAATGAGCGCCCCAAGGCCGGCCGAGGCCGGCCGCCCCCCGGGGGGATCAACGAAAGTGGCAAAGCCACATTTCATTGAGAGCGTGCAGCGCCTGCCGATCTCGACCCGGCTACCGTTGTTCGCGGCGCCGATGTTCCTCGTCTCCGGGCCGGACCTGGTGGTGGCCGCCTGCAAGGCCGGCATCGTCGGCGCCTTCCCGACGCCCAATGCGCGGCCGCTGCCGATGCTCGACGAATGGATGCAGCAGATCACCAGCGCGCTGGAGCGGGCGCGTGACGAGCAGCCGGCCGGCAGCATCGGGCCCTGGTGTGCCAACCTCGTCACCCACCGATCGAACGAGCGCCTGGCCGATGACTTGGGGCTCGTTGCCAAATACCGGCCGCCGCTGGTCGTCACCGCACTCGGCAGCCCGAAGCCGGCGATCGAGGTCGTGCAGGGTTACGGCGGGCAGGTCTTCGCCGATGTCACGACGATCGCTCTCGCGCGCAAGGCCGTCGAAGCCGGTGCCGACGGCCTGGCCTGCATCTGCGCCGGCGCTGGCGGCCACACGGGGCAGATCAACCCCTTCGCTTTTGTCAGCGCGGTGCGCGAATTTTTCAGCGGCAGCATCGTCGTCGGTGGTGGCATCTGCGACGGCTGGGGCCTGGCCGGTGCGCTGGCCAGCGGCGCCGACTATGTCTACATGGGCACCCGCTTCATCGCCACCACCGAGAGCCTGGCCAAGCCGGCGTACAAGCAGATGTTGGTTGATTGCACGGTCGAGGACCTGATCGTCAGCGCCGGCCTCACCGGCACGCCGGCGAGTTGGCTCAGGCCCTCGCTGCGCGACAACGGCCTCGACCCCGACGACCTGCCCGCAGCACCCACGCGCAACTACAACAGCAACCAGAACCTGGCCAGCAAACGCTGGATGGACGTCTGGGCAGCCGGCCAGGGCGTCGGTGCGGTGCGCGCGGTGGAGCCGGTGGCAGTGGTGGTCGACCGCATCGAGGCGGAGTTCAACGCCGCGCGCAAGCGGCTGGCCGCTTGGTCGCCGGGGCCGCAATGACAACCGACCACAACCCCTTGCTCGGCGCCTGGCAGCTGGTGCGCTGGGAGATCACTTACGGCGACGGCCGCGCGCCGAGCCTGCCCTATGGCGAACACGCCAGCGGCCTGCTCGTCTACACCGGCGACGGCTTCATGAGCGCCTGCATCGCGGCGGCCGGCCGCGCGCGCTTGAGCAGCGCCAGCGTGCGCAGCGCTCCGCAGGCCGAGCGCCTGGCCGCATTCGAGAGTTATTTCCAGTACGCCGGCGGTTATGCGCTGCGCGGCGACGACGCGGGCCGATTGCAGGTGGTGCACAGCGTTAGCCATTCGCTCAACCCCAACTTCGTCGGCAGCGAGCAGGTGCGCGACATCGCATTCGATGACGAAGGCCGGCTCACGCTGTCGGCCAGCGACCGGGTGCCTAACTCTGCCGTTGAACGCCACCACCGGCTGGTGTGGCAAAGGGCTCTGGCGCCCGCCGGCCGCGACGAGCGCGGGAGCGCCAATGACTGAAGCGCTGTTCGACAAACACCGCGCGATTTTTGCCCGCGCCCAACAGGCCTGCGCCGAGCGCCACTGCTGGAGTCCGTTCCCGGAGATGCCGTCGAAGTATCCCGACGCGGCACAAGCCCAGGCGGCGGCGCTGGCGACTTTCAACGCCCAGCTCGGCCAGCGCTTCGAGCTCGATCTGCCCGGCGAGACTGGCGAACTCGGCGAAGAGGTCTCGCCGTATACGCAGCGGGCGCTGGGCATCCGCTACCCGCAGGCTGACATCGACATGCTCTTCGATGCCGCGAATGCGGCGATCCCGCGCTGGGCCGACGCAGCGATCGAAACCCGCCTGGGGGTGTTGCTCGAGGTCATCGATACGATCTTCAAAGAGCAGCTCTTCGATGTCGTGCAAGCGGTAATGCACACCGCCGGCCAGAGCGCAAACATGGCCTACGCCGGCTCGGGCGTGAATGCGCTCGACCGCGCCATCGAAGCCCTGGTCTACGCCGAAAAAGCGCTGAGCGCGGTGGCGCCCAAGGCCCGCTGGCAGCGCAACTTCGGCAGCGCGCAGATCAGCCTGGACAAGACCTATCGCTGCGTGCCGCGCGGTGTGGCGGTATGTTTTACCTGCGCCAGTTTCCCGACCTGGAATGCCTGGCCGTCGATGATGGCCAGCCTGGCCACCGGCAACGCGGTGATCGTCAAGCCGCACCCGGCGGCGGTGCTGCCGATGGCGATCTCGGTGCGCGTCTTTCGCCGCGTCATCCAGGCCGCCGGGTTCGATCCGAACCTGGTCACGCTGGCGCTGGACTCTGTCGCCGCGCCGATCGGCAAACGCCTGGTGCAGCACCCCAAGACGGCGATTGTCGATTTCACCGGCAGTGCACGCTTCGGCGACTGGATCGAGCGCAACGCACACCCCGCGCTGGTCTTCACCGAAACCGCCGGCTGCAACACGGTGGTCATCGAATCCGTTGACGATCTCGACGCCGTGCTGCGTGCGCTGGCGACGACGATGTGCATGTTCAGCGCGCAGATGTGCACCAGCCCGCAAAACATCTACCTGCCGCGGGACGGCGTGCAGACGCCCGCCGGCCGCGTGCCGCTGGACGAGGTCGCGCAGCGCCTGGCCGCGGCCATCGACGCCATCAGCAGCGATCCCAAGAAGGCCGGGATGATCCTCGCTGCAATCCAGTCGCCGCAGACGCTGGCGCTGCTGGCGCAGATGCAGGACGACGCGGCGCGCTGCGGCCGCGTGATGCTCGCGCCGCAGCCCTATTTGCATCCTGACTACCCGCAAGCACGCACCAGCACGCCCTTGCTCGTGCAGACCGACAAAACCCATCGCGCTTTGTACGGCGAAGAACGTTTTGGCCCGATCGCGTTTGTCATTGCCTGCGACGACGCTGCCGACGCGCTGCTGCAGGCGACGCGCGACGTGCGCGAGTTCGGTGGCCTGACCGCCTTTGTCTATAGCCGGGATGAAGCCTTCATCAGCGTGGCGCAAGCGGCTTATGCCCGCGCCGGCGCGCAGCTCACGATCAATCTCACCGGCCCGATGCCCTTGAACTTTGCCGCGGCCTACAGTGACTACCATGTCACTGGCCTGAACCCGGCCGGCAATGCCAGCCTGACCGACCTGGCCTTTGTCGCCGGGCGGTTTCGAATCGTGCAGTCGCGGCGGCCCGTACCGGCCCGCGCCGGCGACCTGACCTGAAGGAGAACGACGATGAATGCCCCCACAAGAAGCGAAGACCTGCAGCCCTTCGGCGAAGACCATGGCCCGCTGCTGACCGGCGCTTTTGCGCCGGTCTTCGACGAGCTCGAATTGACCGACCTGCCGCTGCTCAAGGGCCAGATTCCCGCCGACTTGAACGGCGTCTACATGCGCACCGGCCCGAACCCGCGCTTTGCGCCGCAGGGCCGCTACCACCCCTTCGACGGCGACGGCATGATCCAGGCCGCGATGTTCGACCGCGGCCGCCTGACCTGCCGCAATCGCTGGGTGCGCACCGATGCCTTCATCGAAGAAGAGCAGGCCGGGCAGGCCCGCTTTCATGGCATCCGCGAGACCCTCAAGGGGCGCAGCGACAAGCGCCTCAAGGACAGCGGCAACACCGACATGGTCGGCCATGCTGGCAAGGCGCTGGCCCTTTGGTACATGTCTGGCGAGGCCTGGGAGATCGACCCGATCACGCTGCAAACGCTGGGCCGCTCACAGGCGGTGCGCGACAGCGGCGGCGCGATATCGGCGCACGCCAAGGTCGACGAGATCACCGGCGAGATGATGTTCTTCGACTACGGCAACGAGGCACCCTACATGCACTACGGCGTCGTCGGCGCCGACGGCCGCCTCAAGCACCATGTGCCGATCACGCTGCCCGGCCCGCGCCTGCCGCACGACATGGCGATCACCGAGCACTATTCGATCCTGCACGACCTGCCGCTGTTCCACGACCACGAGGCGCTCAAGCTCGGCCGCCACAAGATCGAGTTCCACCCTGAGATGACAACGCGGCTGGGCGTGATCCCGCGGCTGGGCGCGGCTGATTCGATCCGCTGGTTTGATTTCACGCCTTGTTTTCTCTATCACGTCGTGAATGCCTGGGAGGACGGCGACTGGGTGGTGATGGTCGGTTGCCGCTACATGCCGGCATTGCGCGCCGACGGCAGCATCGATGCCCAGCGCACTGCGCGTGATGTCGCTGATCTGGTGCAGCACGCGCGCCTGTGGCGCTGGCGCATGAACCTCAAAACCGGGCAGGCACAGGAGCAGGCGCTGGACCTCGAACACAACGTCGAGTTCCCGACCCTCAACGGCGCGCTGGCCGGCCGCCGAACACGCTTTGGCTATCTGAGCGACCAGCGCGAGGATGTGGTGCTGCAGTGGCCTGGCATCCGCAAGGTCGACCTCGACAGCGGCGCGACACTCGGCGCCTGGTCAGAAGACCCGCAACACAGCTGGTACTCAGAACCCTGGTTCGCTGCCGCCGACAACGCGCAGGCCGAAGACCATGGTTACCTGATCGCGTATCAGTGGAACGACCACACGCAGCGCCAGACACTCGACGTCTTCGATGCCCGCGACCTGTCGGCCGGCCCGGTGGCGCAGGTGGCGCTGCCGCGCCATGTGCCGACCGGCTTTCACGGCTGCTGGATGGCCGCCGCGCGCATCGCCGGCTGGGGTTCGTTTTGAACGCGCCGTTGAACGCGCCGCGGACAGCCGCAAAGTCCGCGCCAACCTACATCCTCGGCGGCCACCAGAGCGACTTTGCCAAAGTCTGGTCGCGCCAGGGGCAGGACCTGTCGGACATGGTGCGCGAATCGGCGCAGGCCGCGCTCGACCAGGCGCAGGTCGACTCGAGCGCGGTGCAGAGCATCCATGTCGGCAATGCTTTTGGTGAACTGCAGCGCAAGCAGGCACATCTGGGGGCGATGGTCGCGCAGGTGCTGCCGGCGCTGTGGGGCGTGCCGGCGATGCGCCACGAAGGCGCCTGCGCTTCGGCGTCGCTGGCGGTGCTTACCGCGATGGCCGAGATCGAGGCCGGGCGTTACGACTGCGTGCTCGTTGTCGGCGCCGAGGAGTTCAAGAACCTGCCCGGCGACGAAGCCTCGCAGAACCAGAATGCCGCCGCCTGGCAGGGCCACGAAGATATCGATTGCCGCTTCATGTGGCCGGCGGCTTTTGGGCTGCTGGCCGCCGAATACCAAAAGCGTTACGGCCTCGACCGCCGGCACCTGAACCGCATCGCCGAGCTGAACTATGGGCACGCCAAAAACAACCCGCTGGCGCAGACGCGCAAGTGGCAATTTGATGCCCTGGCATTCACCGACGACGACGAAGCCAACCCGGTCATCGAACCCGGCACGCGGCGGCAGGATTGTGGCCAGATCACCGACGGCGCGTGCAGCGTGGTGCTTGCCTCGCCGGCGTTTGCAGCAGCGCATGCCCGCCGCTGCGGTGTCGCGTTAGACAGCCTGCCACGCATCAGTGGCTGGGGCCACCGCAATGCGGGCTTGCGCCTGAAGGACAAGTTCGAGCGCAGCCAGAACGAGACCCTGGTCTTCCCCCACGTCCGGCAGGCGATCGAAGACGCCTGGCGCCGCGCCGGCGTGGCCGACATCGACGCTATCGACGGCATCGAGACCCACGACTGTTTCACCATCACCGAGTACATGGCGATCGACCACTTTGGCCTCACCCCACCCGGGCAAAGTTGGCGTGCCGTCGAAGACGGCAGCATCGACGCCGGCGGGCGTTGCCCGATGAATATGAGCGGCGGCCTGATCGGCTGCGGCCACCCGGTCGGCGCCACCGGCGCGCGCATGTTGTGGGACGCCGCACGCCAGGTCAGCGGCGCGGCAGGCGCGGCGCAGATCGACGCCGCGCGGCGCGTGCAGACCCTCAATATCGGCGGCTCTTGCGCCACCGTGGTCAGCTTTGTGGTCGAAGCCGGCTCGGCATGAAGTTGCCGCTGCTGCCGTTGCCGCTGCCGCTGGTGTTGGCGCCGCGGTTGAGGCTGTCGTCGACGCGCATTGCCATGCCGGCGCGGCGCTGAGCGACAGCCGAGCACCGCCGCGTGGAGTCGCTGCTCGTACCGGCGCAGTTGCTGGTCAATGGCCTCGCGGTAGGCGCGATCTATGCGCTCGTCGCGCTCGGCCTGGTGCTCTGCTACAAGGCCACCGAGGTGCTGAACTTCGCGCATGGTGACCTGCTGATGCTCGGCGCTTTTATCGGCTGGGGTGGGGTCGCCGTGCTCGGGCTGCCGTTCTGGCTGGCGCTGCTGGCTACCGCACTCACGGTGGCGCTGCTGGCCTATGCCATCGACGCCTGGCTGCTGCGCCGCATCGTCGGCCAACCTCAGTTTGCGGGCGTGATGTTGACGATCGCGCTGGCCTTCATGTTGCGCGGCGCGGTGAGCATGGG
>JANPDN010000190.1:0-2923 GCA_031431555.1 Rubrivivax sp. | reverse complement strand
CTTCGTTGCGGCACGACGTGAAGCCGTCGAAGGCATCGTTGTCGTTGAACGCGACACGCAGGCCCTTGCCGCCGCCACCGGCGCTGGCCTTGATCATCACCGGGTAGCCGATGTCCTTGGCAATCTGCACCGCCTGCTCCGGCGTGTCGATGGCTTCGTTCCAGCCCGGGATGGTGCTGACATTGGCCGCCTTGGCCAGCTTCTTCGACGCGATCTTGTCGCCCATCGCGGCGATGCTGTAGTGCTTCGGGCCGATGAAGATCAGGCCTTCGTCTTCGACGCGTCTGGCGAAGGCTTCGTTCTCCGAGAGAAAACCGTAGCCGGGATGAATCGCCTGCGCGCCGGTCTGCTTGGCGGCGGCGATGATCTTGTCGACAACGAGATAACTCTCGCGGCTGGGCGCGGCGCCGATGTGCACGGCTTCATCGGCCAGGCCGACATGGCGCGCGTCCTTGTCGGCGTCGGAGTAGACGGCAACGGTCTGGATGCCCATGCGGCGCGCCGTCTTCATCACGCGGCAGGCGATCTCGCCGCGGTTTGCAATCAGGATTTTGGTGAACATGGTGCAGCTTCAGAGCGGGATGTTGCCGTGCTTGCGCCACGGGTTTTCGAGCTTCTTGTCCTTGAGCATCGCCAGCGAGCGGCAAATACGTTTGCGCGTTTCGTGCGGCTGGATGACATCGTCGATGAAGCCGCGGGCGCCGGCCACAAAAGGGTTGGCAAACCGCGCCTTGTATTCGGCCTCGCGTGCGGCGAGTTTGGCCGGGTCGCCCTTGTCTTCGCGGAAGATGATCTCGACCGCGCCCTTGGCACCCATCACCGCGATCTCGGCGTGCGGCCAGGCGAAATTGACATCACCGCGCAGGTGTTTGCTGGCCATCACGTCATACGCACCACCATAGGCCTTGCGTGTGATCACGGTGACCTTGGGCACCGTGCATTCGGCATAGGCATAGAGCAGCTTGGCGCCATGTTTGATGATGCCGGCGTACTCTTGCGCGGTGCCGGGCATGAAGCCGGGCACATCGACCAGCGTCACCACCGGGATGCTGAAGGCATCACAAAAGCGCACGAAGCGCGCCGCCTTGATGCTGCTCTTGATATCCAGGCAGCCGGCCAGCACCTGCGGGTTGTTGGCCACGATCCCGACCGAGCGACCTTCCATGCGCGCCATGCCGATGACGATGTTCTTCGCGTGCTCGGGTTGCAGCTCGAAGAAGTCGCCATCGTCGACGACCTTCAGGATCAGCTCCTTGAAGTCGTAGGGCTTGTTCGGGTTCTCCGGCACCAGGGTGTCGAGCGACATGTCCAGCCGCTCAGCGGGGTCGCCACTGGGCCGGTGCGGCACGCCGCTGCGGTTGTTCAGCGGCAGGTAGTTGAAAAACCGGCGCAGCATCAACAGCGCCTCGACATCGTTTTCAAACGCCAGGTCGGCCACGCCGCTGCGGCTGGTGTGTGTCGCAGCACCGCCCAGCTCTTCGGCAGTCACTTCTTCATGCGTCACGGTCTTGACCACTTCGGGCCCGGTGACAAACATGTACGAGCTGTCCTTGACCATGAAGATGAAGTCGGTCATTGCCGGTGAATACACGGCGCCGCCGGCACAAGGGCCCATGATCATGCTGATCTGCGGGATCACGCCGCTGGCCATCACATTGCGTTGGAAGACCTCGGCATAACCACCGAGTGAAGCGACACCTTCCTGGATGCGCGCGCCGCCGCTGTCGTTCAAGCCGATCACCGGCGCGCCGACCTTCATCGCCTGGTCCATGACCTTGCAGATCTTCTCGGCATGGGCTTCTGACAGCGCGCCGCCGAAGACCGTAAAGTCCTGGCTGAATACAAACACCAGGCGGCCATTGATCATGCCGTAGCCGGTGACAACCCCATCGCCAGGCACCCTTTGCTCGGCCATGCCGAAATCAGTGCAGCGGTGCTCGACAAACATGTCCCACTCTTCGAAGCTTCCTTCGTCGAGCAGCAGCTCCAGCCGCTCACGCGCCGTGAGCTTGCCTTTGCGGTGCTGCGCCTCGATGCGCTTGGTGCCGCCGCCCAGGCGCGCCGCGGCACGTTTGTTTTCGAGCTGTTCGATGATGTCGAGCATGGGTTCTTTCTCCTCGTCGTTTGGTCTTGTGTGGTCTTGTCCGGTTCAGCGATTCAATGCATCAGGTCGAGCAGCCGGCGTGCCGCGACCGACGCCGCCAGGCGGCCGGCACGAACCTCGTCGCTGATCGCCGGCAGCGCCGCGGCCACCGCCGCGTGATGCTTGAAGCGATGGCGCAGCCCGGCTTCGATGCGCTCCCACATCCAGGCCTGGTCTTGCTGGTGGCGGCGTGCCGCAAGGCGGCCGCTCGACGTTTGGGCGGCGCGAAAATCGCTCACCGCCCGCCAGAACGCCGGCAGGCCGGTGCCTTTGAGGGCGCTCAACTGCAAGACCGGTGTGGCCTGCAATTGCGTCGACGCATGCGGGCCGAACCAGCGCAGCGCGCTGGTGATCTGCGCCCGCGCTCGAGTGGCGGCGTCTTCGTCGAGGTCGGCCTTGTTGATGACCACCAGGTCGGCGAGCTCCATCACGCCCTTCTTGATCGCCTGCAGGTCGTCGCCGGCATTCGGCAGTTGCAGCAGCACAAAGATGTCGGTCATGCCGGCGACGGCCGTTTCGCTCTGCCCGACCCCAACCGTCTCGACGATCACGATGTCGTGACCCGCGGCTTCGCAGACCAGCATCGACTCGCGCGTTTTTTCTGCCACACCACCGAGCGTGCCGCTGGCCGGGCTCGGCCGGATGAATGCGCGCTGATCCATCGACAGCCGCTCCATGCGGGTCTTGTCGCCGAGGATTGCGCCGCCGCTGACGCTGGACGACGGATCGATCGCGAGCACCGCAACACGCTGGCCTTGTTCGATCAGGAACAGGCCGAGG
>JANPDN010000189.1:0-47069 GCA_031431555.1 Rubrivivax sp. | reverse complement strand
CTTTGTCGGCAGCCTGGGTGTCACGTTGTACTTGGCCTTTTTCCTGGTGCGCGACGGCGACGACCTGGCCCAGCTGGTCACCAAGGCCTTGCCCGTTGCTTCGCGCTACAAGCGCGAACTGGCAGACAAGTTCCTGGCTGTGGTGCGCGCAACGGTCAGAGGCACGCTGTTGGTCGCTGTCGCCCAAGGCTTGCTGGGCGGCGCGGCCCTTTGGTTTCTGGATGTCCGCGGGGCCCTGCTGTGGGCGGTGGTGATGGCCTTTCTGTCGCTGCTGCCGGTGGTCGGGACCAGCCTGGTCTGGCTGCCCGTGGCGATCTACTTCTTCGTCACCGGGGCGATCTGGCAGGGCGTGGTGCTGGTGGCCTACGGCACGGTGGTGGTGGGGCTGGCCGACAACCTGCTGCGGCCGATCCTGGTGGGCAAGAACGCGGGCATGCCCGACTATGTGGTGATGATCACCACGATCAGCGGCATGGCCATCTTTGGCATCAACGGTTTCATCATCGGCCCGACTCTGGCGGCCATGTTCATCGCCGTCTGGCATCTGGCGATGGCTCCGAAGCCGGAACCGCAACCGGAACCGGACCGGCCGGTGGACTGAACGTTGCGCGTGTTGGCACGGTCGGCCCTGGCCAACTGCAGGGCCACCACTCAGTCCAGGCGCAAGGCCACGTACTGCTTGTTCGCCCCGCGCTGCACCAGCAGCGCCGCGGCCTTGTCCGATCCGCCCAGCAAGCCTTCGGCCTGTTCGGAGCTGGTGACAGGAATCGCATTGACGCTCAACAGCACATCGCCCACTTGCAGGCCGGCCCGCGTCGCCGCGCTGCCCAGACTGTCGACCACCCAGCCATCGTTGATGCCCAAGACCCGCTTTTCGTCGGCCTGCAGCGGGCGCAGCGCCAAGCCCAGGCGGCCGGTGGGCAACGGTGCGACGGCTGCCGCGGCGGCCACGGGCCCGGCCGCGGCCGGGTTGGCGTCGTCCAGGCGGGCTCGCCGTTTCACACGGGTGCCCTGGTGCCAGACGTCCAACTCGATCGCGTCACCGGGCAGCGCCAGCCCCACGGTGGATGGCAGGTCGCCGGAAAGCTCCAACAGCCGTCCATTGACGGCCAGGATCACGTCGCCGCTGACCAGACCGGCGCGTTCGGCGGCGCTGCCTGGGCTGACCTCGATGACCAAGGCGCCAGCGGGTTTGTCCAGCTTGAAGGCCTCGGCCAGCGTCTGGTTGACCTCTTGAACGGCCACGCCCAGCCGCGCGTGGCGCACCTTGCCGGTGGCCAGGATCTCCAGCGCGATGCGCTGCGCCACGGCAATCGGGATGGCAAAGGACAAGCCCTGGTAACCGCCGCTTTGCGAGTAGATCTGCGAATTGATGCCAATGACCTCGCCGCGCATGTTGATCAGCGGGCCGCCCGAATTGCCCGGGTTGATGGCCGCGTCGGTCTGGATGAACGAGACCCGGCTGTTGCCCGGCAGGGACCGCCGCGCCGAACTGATCACGCCCACGGTGACCGTGCTTTCAAAGCCGAAGGGCGAGCCGATGGCCATCACCCAGTCGCCCACCCGCAGGGCCTGCTCCCCCGGCAGTGCGGACGCCGACAGGCCCGGTGCGGCCAGCGTGGCTGCTGAAAGGCGGGGCGCGTCGATCTTGAGCAGAGCCACGTCGGTCAACTTGTCGCTGCCCAGCACCTTGGCGCGGTACTCGCGGCGGTCGTTCAGGCGCACCAGCACTTCGTCGGCGTCGGCCACCACGTGTGCGTTGGTCAGGATCAGCCCATCGGCGCGCACGATGAAACCCGAGCCTTCACCGCGCACCGGCAGTTTCAGCTGCGGTGGCAGGCCGCCAAAGCGGCGTTGGAAGTTGCGCAGAAAGTCGCGCATGGCGTCGGCGTCCTCCGCACCGGGGGCGTTTTCAAGGTCTTCACCGGGTTCGGGGGTGGCGTCGCTGGCGGTCGAGACCTTGCGGGTGCCGGTGACGCTGATGTTGACGACGATGGGCGCAAAACGCGCCGCAATGGCCGCCACGTCGGGCAAGGAATTGGCGGCCTGGGCCGGTGTGGCCCCTGCGCGTGCAGACTGAGCCGCAGAGGGTTCGGGCACGGCAACGCACATCAGTGCCAGCACGGCGGCTGCGCAGGCGCTCCAGCGGCGCCCAGCAGGGTGAATTGAGGTTCGCATCGTGGAACGGCCTCCGGCCAAAGACTTCATCGTGGCAACTGAGCCTGAGGAGGTCGGTGCGGCACCGCACCAGCGGGTGGGGGGCCGCAGCGAGGCGGTGGACCCCCTTCGCCGGGGTTCGGCCTGCCGCCCAGGGAAGGGTGCGCTGGATGACAGACGGCATGCGATGGCCAGCTTAAAAGGGCTTTCCCACACCCCAGCGATTCATCGTGATGACCAAGCCTGCAGTCCCGCCAGCGCCAGCCCCCGCGGCCAAACCACTGGCACAACAAAAAACCGACTTCACGGCCGAGGGCTCACCTCCGCCGGGAAAGGTCGGTGCGGAAGTGCCTCTGGGCTCACCCGATGCCAACCCGGCCAGCCCGCCCGCGACGCCTGGCGATGGCCGCGCGGTGCAACCCGACGATACGGATTCCGGGAACAGCGTGACGCCCCCGGCGCAGGCCGCAAAGGCCACTCATGCCACTCCCGCCACCCATGCCACCAAGGTCAGGCGTTCTGTACGACAGGGTACAGACCGACGCAGTGACCGCCCGTAGCCTCGTTGACCAGAGCCACACCAGCCCCACGCCTGCGGCCGAGTCCTCGACACGTCGCGGTCCGACCGCAGTGCATACAACGAGGTCTACCGATGAAGTTCAGCAGTCCGGCCCAGGCCCGTTGGCGCCGGTGTGTCCCCGCCCGTCGAGCCCGCACCGTGGGCGCGCGCTGAACCATGCACCTTGTCGGTATCGGAACAGCGAGTCCGCCAGGCCGCTACACCAAGTCGGAGTGCCTGACCGCGTTCGAGACGTCAGGTTGGTACTCGCGGCTGGATGCGCGTTCCCACCTGATCGCCAGAACCGTGCTGCAACGCGACAACGGCATCGAAGCGCGAAGGCTGGCCGTCGATTCACTGGACGAGGTCTTCACGATCGATCCCAACACGCTGGCACAGCGGTTTCTGACACATGCGCCGGCCCTTGCCGCGCAGGCTGGGCTGCGCGCTTTGCAGCGCGCCGGATTGACCGCGTTGCAAATCGACGCGGTGGTGGTCAGCACCTGCACGGGCTACCTCTGCCCCGGGCTGTCGGGCCATGTGGTCGAACGGCTGGGCCTGCGCTGCGATGTGCTGGCGTTTGACCTGGTCGGGCAAGGTTGTGCAGCGGCCTTGCCCAACCTGATGCTCGGCCAGGCCTTGTTGGCCAGCGGCGCCAGCCAGCACGTGCTGTCGATCTGCGTTGAAATCAGCAGCGCCGCGATGTACCTGGACAACGACCCCGGCGTCCTGATCAGTGCCTGCCTTTTTGGTGACGGTGCGGGTGCGGCGGTGTTGTCGCGCCAAGCGGGGGCAGCGGGGGCTGCCGGCGCAAATGGCCGCAGCATCCGGTGGCGCGACAGCGCGTCCTTCATCGAGCCGCGCCAGCGCCAGGCCCTGATGTTCGAGCAGCGTGATGGCCTGCTGCGAAACATCCTGACCCGCGCCGTTCCTGCACTGGCCGCCGAGCACGCGCAGGGCGTGCTGGCCACGGTGTTGCAACGCTGCGGCCTGCAGGCTTCGGACATCAACACCTGGATCCTGCATGCGGGTGGACGAGATGTGCTGCTGGCCCTGCAGGCACGGCTTGAACTGCAGCCGCGCGACCTGCGCTACAGCGCTGCCATGCTGCGCGAGTACGGCAACCTGTCCAGCGCTTTTGTTTACTTCGTGCTGCAAGCCGCCATCGACGACGCCGCTTCGCCAGGTTGGTGGTGGCTGTCCTCGTTTGGCGCCGGCTTCAGTTGCCACGGCGCGTTGCTGGAGGTGCAGTGATGCGCAACCGCATCGTCGAAGCCGAGACGCTGGACCACCTGGCGCCCGACGCACCAGCGGCCAGGCGGTCGCGGCGCGATCTGGTGCGCGTGCACCGGGTGATGGGCACACGCCGCGTCATGGCTCACGCCTGGCAGGCCCTGGTGTCGCCTCAGCGCGCCGCTGCGCCTTTGCGGGTGCTGGAGCTGGGTGCTGGCGACGGCAGTTTGCTGCTCGGGCTGGCTCGGGCATGGCTGCCCAGCTGGAGGCAGGTGCACCTGTGCCTGTTGGACCGCCAAGACCTCGTCACGCCCCGCACGCTGGCCGCGTTTGCCAAAGCCGGTTGGTCGGCTCAGGTGCAGGTGGCCGATGTGCTGACCTGGGCAGCTGCGGGCGGCCAGGCGGCGCCGGGCCAGCCCGTCCCCGATTGGGACTTGATCACAACCAGCCTGTTTCTGCACCACTTTGAAGGGCCCGAACTGGACCTGCTGCTGGCTGCGGCGGCCGTGCGTTGCGACCGCTTCTTTGCCTGCGAGCCACGCCGTTCGTGGCTGGCCCTGGCGGGCAGCCACCTGGTTGGCGCCATCGGCGCTAATGCCGTGACGCGGCGCGACGCCGTGCTCAGCGTGCGCGCCGGTTTTCGCGACCAGGAACTCACGGCCCGCTGGGCGCAGCTTGGCGGCGCCTGGCAGACACGCGAGTTTTCAGCCGGTCTCTTCAGCCACTGCTTCAGCGCCCGGCGCGGCGCCACCACGCCATGACAAGCGCCCAGCGCACCTCGTTCGACGCACTCATCGTCGGTGCAGGGCTGGCCGGCTCGGCCGCCGCCATCCAGCTGGCGCGGGCCGGTTGGGCCGTGGCGCTGATCGAGCGCCAGCAGTTTCCGCGGCGCAAGGTGTGCGGCGAATGTCTGGCCGGCAGCAACCTGCCCTGGCTGCAATGGCTGGGCGTCGGTGACGCCTTTCAGGCCCACGCCGGCCCCGAATTGCGCCAGGTGACCTTGTGCCATGGCGATACCAGCGTCACGGCCAGGCTGCCGCCTGCCGAACACGGGAACGAAGCCTTGGCCTGGGGCCGGGCCCTGGGCCGCGAAACGCTGGACGGCTTGCTGCTGGAACAGGCCCGGGCGGCCGGCGCCACGGTGTTTCAGCCCTGGGCCGTGCAGGCCATCCTGGGTGTTCCCGGTGCCTGGCACTGCGAGCTTCGTGCCATCGAGGCCCGGGCCCTGTTGCGGCTGCGCGCAACGCTGGTCATCGACGCGCACGGGTCGTGGGAAGACCTGCCGACAGACCGGCCCAGGCGCCGCCTTTCCCGCGGCGCTGGCGACCTGTTGGCCTTCAAGGCCAACTTCACGGGCTCGACGTTGCCCGAGGGCGCGATTCAGGTGCTGTCGCTCAACGGTGGCTATGGCGGCATGGTGGTGGCCGACGGTGGCATCAGCACACTGGCCTGCTGCATCCGGCGCGACCGGCTGAGCGCATTGCGGCTGGCGGCGCCGGGTTTGCGGGCGGGTGACGTCGTCGAGGCCTGGCTGCAGCGCGAGTGCAGCGGCGTGCAGCGTGCGCTGCAAGGGGCCTTGCGCGACGGCCCCTGGATTACCGCCGGGCCGCTGCAGCCGGGTGTGCACCTGCGAGCCGATGACGGCATCTTCAGGATCGGCAATGCGGCAGGCGAAGCCCATCCGATCCTGGGCGAAGGCATGAGCATGGCCCTGCAGTCTGCCGCCGTGCTGGGATCGGTGTTGCTGGGCCCAACGGGTGCGGCGCCGGTGCCGGGTGCGATCCAGCAAGCCGAGTTGCAGCAGCGCTATGTGGCGGCCTGGCGCCAGGCGTTTGTGCCGCGCCTGCGCGTGGCGGCCGTCTTTGCCCACCTGGCGATGCGGCCGCTGGGCGCCCAGGTGCTGGTCAAGCTGGCGCGGCTGTGGCCGGCTCTGCTCACACAAGGGGCGCGTTGGGGTGGCAAACACCGCTTCGCCCATGCCCAGGGTTTGCCGCTCAGCCGAGCTGCGGCCGAATCTCGGCCCGTTGCCAAGCTGCCTGCGGCCTTGGCCTTCGTGCCGCCCACCCCACCGCCCACTTGAGGAGCCGACATGAGCACCACCTTTGAACGCCTTTGCACCATCCTGGAACGAGAGCACAAGCTGTCGCCGGATCGGTTGAAGCTGGACACCGAACTGGCCAGCCTGGGCATCGACTCGCTGGGTACCGTTGAATTGCTCTGGAGCGCGGAAGACGCCTTCCAGATCAAGCTGCCGACGCAGCCGGTGGAACTGACGACCCTGGGTGACGTGGTGAACTTCATCGATGAACTGCTGGACCGCCAGCGCGGCGCCGCGCCAGCAGGCGCGCCCGTGGTGCCTGTCCTGCACACGCCGTGAGGCGCGTTGCCGTCAGCGGCATCGGTGTGATCTCGCCGCTGGGCAACGGCGCGGCGGCCGTGCTGGCCAGTGCCCGCGCCGGCCGCTCAGGCGTTCGCCGGCTGGAGATGAGCTTTGCCAGGCGCCTGGCGGCCCCCATCGCAGCCACGGCCTCGATCGACGATGCGCACGAGCTAGAAGGCAGCAAGTTGCGCTTGCTTGACCGCTTCTGCCTGCTCGCGCTGCTGGCCGCCAACCAGGCCGTGCAAGGGTCCTGTGACGCCCTGGCTGGCCTCAACCGCGCCCGCGGCGGCGTTTTCATCGGCACCGGCATGGGCGGCACGCAGACGATGGACAGCAACTATCAGACGCTGTACGGCGAAAACTCAGACCGCATCAAGCCCTACACCGTGCTGATGGGCATGTACAACGCGGCCGCTGCATGGATTGGAATAGAACACCAGCTGCGCGGCCCGAACATGACCTACACCACGGCCTGCTCGTCGTCGGCGGTGGCCATTGGTGAGGCCTGGATGCGGGTGGCCACGGGGCAGCTGGATGTGGCGATCGCGGGAGGTGCCGAAGCACCGCTGTCACCCGGCCCCTTGAAGGCCTGGGAGGCCTTGCGCACGGTGGCGACGATGGACCTGGACGACCCGTCGGCGTCCTGCAGGCCATTTTCCAGGAACCGCAGCGGCATGGTGCTGGGCGAGGGCGCGGCCATGCTGGTCATCGAGCCCTGGGACCGCGCCGTGGCGCGTGGCGCCTGCATCCTGGGCGAGATCCTGGGCTACGGGCAGTCCAACGACGCCAGTCACATCACGCGGCCCAGCATGGAGGGGCAGGCCGCGGCCATGGTCTCGGCCATGTTGGCAGCCGGTGTCCAGCCGCAAGAGGTGGATGCCATCAACGCCCACGGCACCGGGACACGCGCCAACGACCAAACCGAAACAGCCGCCATTCGCGACGTCTTTGGCGCGCATGCCGAGCACGTCCCCATCAGCGCTACCAAGGCCATCCACGGCCACTTGCTGGGCGCCGGGGGTGCCTTGGAATGCGTGCTTTCTTTGCTGGCCATGCAGAACCAGGTGGCCTTGCCGACCATGCACCTGCAGCAGTCCGACCCGGACTGCGACCTGGACTACGTGCCCAACGCGGCGCGCGAGGGCGTGGCAGCGCAGGTGATGCTGTCCAATTCGTTTGCCTTTGGCGGCACCAACGCCGTGCTGGTGCTGCGGCGAGCCCACCAGACCAGTCATTCGGTTTGATGGTTTGAAACGTGGTTGGACCACCGGGACCGTGCCCGCGTCCAGGAGCGCGGGCCGATCCGCAACCGCTGTGTGGCGCGGGCGCGCCGCGTCAGGCCGCGCCCGCGAACACCGAACCTAACGCTTGCTGGCGTCCTTGACGACTTCGCTGACGTCGCCAACGGCTTTCTGGGCCTGTCCCTCGACTTGCTTCTTGATGCCCTTGAGACGCTGTTCGTTGCTGCCGATCACCTTGCCGGTGGCTTCTTGCACCTTGCCGGCGGCGTCTTTGATCGTGCCCTTGACTTGATTCTTGTTCATGCTGTTACCTGCGGTTGAGTTGGAGTGGTTGGCGATGCGGTGGCGTGGCGCCGGGTTTCAGGGCGCGGTGTAAGGCGTGCCGTAGAACTGGTGCACGCCCTTGGCCCAGGTCGGGTCCGACATCGCGGGCCAGCGGTCCTGATCGAAGCCCGGCGCGTCTTGCAGCGCGGTCTTCAGCACATCCAGCGTGAAGCGCTTGTTCACGGTGTCCAGCGTCAGGGCCGACCAGGGCACAGCAAACAGCTTGTCGCCCATGCCCAGCAGGCCACCAAACGACAAGACCGCGTAGGCCACCTTGCCGGAGCGCATGTCGATCATGAATTCCTTGATGTCACCCAGGTCTTCACCGTCCCTGTTGTAGACGTCGTTGCCCAGCAGCGTATCGGCGCCCATCAGCTCAGGGCCGGGACCGGAGTCGTCTGTGGCGTACATGCCGAAGTTGTCGCGTGTCACGTAGTTGGTTTCCATGGTCGTTCCTTGAATGAGGGGGGGGTGGCGGGGCCTGCGACCGTCCAGCCAAAGGGGCAGGGCGGCAACAGGCTCCGATCAGATGACCTTGCGGCCCACGAGGCTGCGAGTTCGAAGCCGAAGATAGGCGCCGCCTGGCGGGTGGTCTGTGCGCGAGCGAACTCATGTGATGTGCCGCTCGTTTCCAGAGCAGCGCGCGCAGCAGGCGCCACGTATGCAGGCGCCATGTGTGCAGGCGCCACGTGTGCAAGCGCACATACACACGCCGCAAGCGGTGGGAAGCTGCGCTGCACTTCCACCAAAGGCCCCTTCATGCGCACCGATGCTTACCCGATGAGACCAGCCCCGATCGGCTTGCTGGGCACGCTTCGCTCGTGGTTTGCAGCCGAAGCCAACGAGGTGTGGCCACCGGCCCTGGAGCCTGCACGCAGCGCCCCAAGGCCGCCACCGCATTCCTATGGTGCGGTTCGCGTGCTGGTGGCCGACGACAACCCCGCGAACCTGATGGTGATCGCGGCGATGCTCGAGTCACGCGGGCTGTTTCCGCTGCTGGCCGCCGATGGAGCCGAAGCCGTGGCGCTGGCCTGCGAAATGCCGTTCGACCTGATCCTGATGGACCTGCAGATGCCGATCCTCGACGGCCTGAGCGCGACCGCTGCCATCCGGCGTTTTGAGCGCGCCGCCGGGCGACCTGCTGTGCCCGTGGTGGCCTACTCCAGCGCGTTGCCAGCAGCAGCTGTTCTGGCGGCTTACGGCATCAACGGCAGCCTGTTCAAGCCCTGCGAGGACCAGGACCTCGAAGACTGCCTGGTTCTTTGGTGCCCTGAATACCGCGCCGCACCACCCGTCGACGGCTGCGGCTGGGCCAGAACCGAGCCCAGCATGGCTCTGGGTGGACGCATGTCATCTGGCCTTTGAAACCTTGCAGTTGGCAGGTGTTTCAATCAAGGTACAAAAACGAACGAAGGCAGGGCGCTGAACACCAGCGCCGCCGTGGCAATGGCCGAAGCGCCCCGCGCCAAGCGGTAGCTCCAGCCCAGCAAGTCGCCCAGCGCATGGCGGGCATGCAAGCGCAGGTGGTGCACACCCATCACCAGCAGCGCCATGGCGGTGATTGACCAAGCCATCGCGTTGGCCGTCCACTGGTGAGGCCAGATCTCACCCGCCGCCCAGATCGCCATGAAATGCAGGAACCAGATGGCGAAGGGCGTGACGATCGGGCGCCCACCCGACGGTGAACATGGCGGTGAAGTCGACGGCGCGTTCGACGGTGCGCTCGACTCCCCACTGGAACTTCCGCCTGACCGTGGGTGCGCAGGCCTGAGCGCCTTCACACCCAGGCCAGGCCCGCTGGTACGCCCAGCAGCAGCAGGCCGAGAGCCAGCGCGCCGCGCGGCGGGGCGGCCTTCCACCAGTCGGGATGCGCGCCGTACAGGTATCTGTACGTCGGCTTGGGCTCCAACAGCAACATCGGCGAACGCGGCATGGCGGTGGAGGAGAACCGCGCTGTGGTCTGGCAGATTGACGCCAGCCATGGCGCCGTACGCACGTTTGCAAGCGGCCTGCGCAACCCCACGGCGCTGGCCTTCGAGCCCGCAAGCAAGCAGCTCTGGGCGGTGGTGAACGAACGCGACGAGCTCGGCCCCGATCTGGTGCCGGACTACCTGACGTCGGTGCGAGAAGGGGCGTTTTATGGCTGGCTCTGTGCCTACTGGGGTTCCAATGTCGACCGCCGCGTGCAGCCCCAGAACGAAAAACAAGTGCAGGCTTCGGTGCGTCCGGACTTTGCACTGCAGTCACATTCCGCGCCACTCGGGCTGTCGTTTGTGCCGCGGGGGCTCACCGGTCCATTTGCACGAGGCGCCTTCATAGGTCTGCACCTTAGTCTGATGCGGGTGTTGCACTTCGAGATTGAGCCAGCCGACCCGTCTAACGCTGCAGTGGTGGATTCAAGGGCGCGGTGGCGGGGGCTCTACAGGCCCAGCGCCGGCGCTCCCGTCAAAAGCCAATGTCAGGAATCGGCTTTCCCACTGGTCGGCCTGGCTGCTGGAAGGTCGCAGATCGATGGCCCGCAAAAGCCAGCGCCCGGCAGGCAGCGCCGGGACGCGAAATTGGCCTTGTCCATTGGTTCGATACCAGGTGCCAGCGGCCGGCACGGCGCTGCGCAGCTCCGCTGCCAGGCCGGGCACGGGCTGGCCGTCACGCAGCACGGTGAAGGTCAACATGCCGTCTTTGCGCTGCAGCGTGGCGTCCATGCCCATCGTCTTGAGGCCGCTCACGGCCTGCAACTCGGCAACGGGGGCGCTGGCGCCGCCTGGCACCAGTTCGATGCGTGCATGTTTGGTGTAGCGCTCCTGCCAGCGTACGCCGCGCACCTGCATGGCAGCCCATGTGGCGCGAAGTTCAGCGCTGGCATTCAATTCGTCCAGGTAGGGCGCCACTTTGTCAGCGGGCAATTCAATGTCCAGTGGCGTCAGCTGAACCCAGCAGCTGGTGGCCAGGGCCGGAGCGCGCAGCAGCAGCGCTGATGGGGTGTAGCGCACAGCGGTCAGGCCCAGCCCACCGGCCGCGCCTTGGCAACCCTGGCGTACCAGGTACTCGGCGCCGATGGCGGTTTCTCGCACGGGAAACTGGTTGCCGGTGCCCAACTGCAGCAAGGGCTGGGCGGCGCCGCCGGGCAAGCGCTCAAACCAGCTGTCGTGGGCTTGTGCAGGGCAGGCCAGGGCGGCCAGCAGCACACCCGCGCCCAGCCTCAAGGCGAAACAATGAGTCATCAACAATCGCATCCCCGGTTCTACGCAGCCAACGGCCCGCTGGATCACAGCTTAGCCCCAGCGTTGCAGAAGATGGGTCCGCCCCGCCAGGACTCGACCAGCGCGGCCGGCACCGGACAACAGAAGGAGCGCCGACGTATAGACAGCGGCTGCCGCCGGATTCAAGCTTCGCAGCGCAGCGGCACGATGCCAAGGTGCTCAACGTCCATGGCACCGTTGTCGCCCTGCAACTTCATCGCGCCGATCACTGCCGGCCCCAATGAAACCATGCAAAGGTGCAATCAAGCCTTTGAACGCGCAGCAGTTCCTGCTGCAGGCCCAGGCGGATGCGGCCGCAGGGCGAGACAAGGTCCGCGAGAACGTGCCTGTGCATGCACCTCGTCAACCAAAACGTCCCGTGGAGACATCGAGGCAGGGCCGCTCGGGAGCCTGATCGCCGCAGCGACGCTCAACAGTGCAACGCCGCGGAAAGCAGAAGTGCGGGCCGAAGCCTGTCGTCAGCATCGGTCACCAGCAAAAGGTTGATGGTCTTGCCTGCGACAGCAGCCGCGATGCCTTCTACCTTGCAGTTCAGCGACAGGCGTTGCAGCATTCGGATGGTGCCGCCCGCATCGACAAGCCCGATCGCTGACCCTGCACAGCGTCCATCGTTGTAGGTGTCCGAGGTGTCCTCGGCGGCGGCGCTGAACAACCAATCGCCGCCCGGCAGTGCTGCGCCATCGGTGAATGACAGGGCCACCCCGTCGATGGCGCCGAGCTCAAAACGCGTGGTCGAAACAGGCTTGGGCGCCGGGCCAACTCCGGCCAGCCAACGTTGCACACCGTTCCAGCTGAAGCTAATGCGTGCATTGATGGCCGAAGCACCGTTGCCGCGCTGGAGCAAGGAAAAATTCTCGCCGCAGACAAACGCCCCCTCGATGTTGAGATCGGGAATCAGGTTGAGCAGCGGGGCCAGCAGCGGGGCAAGGTCAACGGTGCGTGCTGGCTCGTGAATTTCGCCTGCGCCGTCAATGGCCAACAGGACGCCTCGCTGCCGGGAAGGCCGCGAGCCCGACCCCATGGCCATCAGTGCGCCCTGCGGGTAACCGGCGAACGCGGGCAGAACCAACAAGGCCTCGCAGTCTGGCTTGGCCGCCTTGCGCGCCTGGTGGTGCACAGGCTGTTCGTCGCCAAAGATGGCCACCAGACGACCTGGTTCGCGGTTGCACAGGTCAAACATCGCCAAGTGGTGTTCGTCGTCGGCGACCACATAGAGTCGCTGCCCCAACCGCACCAAACCGCTGGCAGCGCTCAGGTGAGCGTGTCCTGCGAGGCCTGCAGCGTCGTCAACAAGCAGTTCTCTGATGATTCGAGTTTCCAGCGTGGGCACGTGAGGATGGCTCAAGCCAGCGCGGCTGCCGAAATTCAGGGCACAAATTCGGCACACCAAAGACAAACAGGTTAGCAACTTGCGTCGCTAACCTGTTGCTTTATATGGCTCCTCGACCTGGGCTCGAACCAGGGACCTACGGATTAACAGTCCCTGGGGATGGGATTTCCTGGGATCTCCTGAAACAACTGCGGCTCGAAATACTCTTTACAGATCAACAGCTTACGTCCATAGTCATTTCAAGCCGTCTCGGACCATCCGCGCCAAAACTGGCACCAGACTGGCACCAGATCAGCTACGGACTATGGCAAGAGATCAAGTTTCGGCGGCTTCCGCGGCCATCAAATCGCTCGACAGCGGTGCCTTCGTGACGCTGCACAGCCGCCTCGATCGCGGCGGCGCCCTGCAGGCGCGCAAGCTCGCCAACGGTGCCGTGCAGCTCTACTGGCGCTACTCACTCGGCGGCAAGACGAGCCGTGAGCCCATCGGTGTCTACGACCCGTCGGCACCTCCGAAGAAGCTGCAGCCCACCCCGCGCGGCTATGGCCTTGCCGCGGCGCTTGAGAAGTGCCGCGAGCTTGCTGACGTTCACACGGAGCGGGCTGATACGGGCGGCCTGCGGGAAGCCAAGGCGGAGAAGCGCAAGACCTTCCTCGCGCAGAAGGCTGTGGAGGCCGAGAAGTCCGAGCGGACGCTGCAGAAGCTGCTCGACGCTTACGTGACGCATCTGAAGGCCCAGGGCCGGCGCAGCCATGTCGACGCCGACCAGATCTTCAGGCGGCACGTCACGGAAGCGTGGCCGGCCGTCGCCGACGCGCCTGCGGTTGACCTTACCCCGGACCAAGTGCTCGACATGCTGCGCAGGCTCATCGAGTCCGGCAAGGGACGCACTGCAAACAAGCTGCGGTCCTATGTGCGTGCTGCGTACCAGTGCGCACTCGACGTTCGGACCACCGCGTCCATCCCCGTGGTCTTCAAGTCGTTCGGCGTCGTGTTTAATCCTGCCGCGCAGACGCGTCGATCCCCGCAGTTCGATCGCGCCGACAAGCGTCCGTTCTCAAAGGCCGACTTGCAGGCGTACTGGAAGCTGATCGCCGACCGTCCGGGGCCCGAGGGCTCAGCGCTGCGCTTGCACCTGCTGACCGGCGGCCAGCGCATCGAGCAGTTTGTCCGGTTGAAGTGGGTCGACGTGAGCGATGAGGCGTTGACGATCTTTGACGGCAAGGGACGACCGGGCCAGGGGCCACGTGCGCACCAGATTCCCCTGGTCAAGCTGGCCCGGACCGACCTGGCTCTCCTGAAGCGCGAGGGTGAATTCGCGATCTCGACGACTGCCGGCAAGAAGGCCATCAGCGTGCGAACGCTGGCAGGTTGGGCTCATGACGTGGTCGGCGACACGATCGATGGGTTCCAGCTGAAGCGGATTCGATCCGGCGTCGAGACGCTGCTCGCCGCAAATGGCGTCAGCCGTGAGGTCAGAGGTCATTTGCAGTCGCATGGCCTGACCGGTGTGCAGGCGCGGCACTATGACGGCCACGATTACATGGCCGAGAAGCGCTCCGCGCTGGACATCCTAAGCCACGAGCTTCGTGCAACGGCTGTCTCGTAAGCTGTCGTCGATGAGTACCGGCGCTGGGGCCATGAGCACGGGTCGGCAACACAAATTGGGCGTTCAGACAGTCAGCACCTACGCGATGAGAGCTTGGCTCGAGGTACCGCCGTTCCACAGAATGTGCTGTGCCCGGTGATGACCTGTGGCCGTTGCCCAGCGAGTCATCCTGATGCGATCAATGGTGGGGTTCGACGTCGGCATCACCGCCGCTGCTCAAATCTGGGCGCGGCTCAAAGTTGGAGTTGGACGTATCGCTGAAGAAGGGTTGGTCTGAAAGGTCATGCTTCATTCTCTGCCGCCGACATGAAGACCTTGCTCTCCAGCATCGTGGTTGCTCGAATGTTGAACTTGGCGTTTCGAGCGGCGCCTTGAATGGCAGTCTTGACGGAAGGAAACACAGGCTGCGGCAACCACGGACTGACGATGATCTCCTTGATCATTTCGTACTCGAAAGGAACTGCAAGAAGCGGCAGCTTCTCCTTGGCATTCTCGACAATCAGTCGGACTTCACCTTCATGGCGGAATGCGTGGCGCTTTGCAAAAGGCAGTTGGTCCAGGCCGATCTGGGAGAGGAGGTCCTTGTTCAGCTTGACGTACTGCACTGGCTCCAGGCGCGCGCCGGGAATCCGAGACGCCCATTCACGTAGCAGATTTTCGTGAAACTCTATTCGAACACCGGAAGCATTGGGAGCGAAGACATGCCAGTGGTGATACGTGGCGGCCGACTTAGACAGGCATAGAACCAGAACGGACTGTAAGTTGCGGCGTTCAAGATAGCGCCGCAAGTAGAAGGCGTCATTTCGGTCCACCCAAGACGTCGGATTCAGCAGCGTAATCTTCCTAGTGGACAACATGTTCAGGAGATACGGTAGCTCCGTATAGCGCTTCAATCCACTCAATTGCTTCTCCCTGAGGGCCAATGGCGTGCTCCAGCAGAGCGCGCATTGCTACCCAACTTTTACGCTTGCGCGCGTGGCGCGGAAGAGGCGATCCATGGTTCGTCGCGCACCCGACGCATCGCCTGAGCACGACCGCGTACGTCGAGCTTGTTCAGCACGTTGTGCACGTGGTGCTTCACCGTGGGCAGGCTCAACGCCAGCTCGCGGGCAATCTCCTTGTTCGACAACCCATGTCCAATCAGTTGAAGCACCTCACCTTCGCGGCGCGTCAGCGCCTCAGAAAGCTCCGCAGTGCCGCCTTTCGCATCCATGCGAAAGAGCGCGCGCAACAATCCTCCCGAGATCTCGGCACTGCAGGCCAGCCGCCCGGTGGAAACGTCGGCCAACGCGTTGCACAACTCGTCGATGGATGCGCTACGCGGAACATAGCCACTGAATCCGGCGCGCCCACACCGGATGACATCCTGTCGTTGCTCCTGCAGACCGAGGGCGACAAACGCGATGGTCGGAAAATCCGACGCGAGCGCTCGTACATCGTCTAGGTCCACCCCCTGGGTGATGTCGATGAGGACCATCTCGACTTCCGACGATGTCAGCGCCTCGCGCAGACACGAGAGGCTGGACAACGTCGCTCGCACCGCCACGTCGAAGCGGCCGGCGAGGCACGCCGTCAGACCGTCGCCGAGCAGGCGGACGGGAGTCACCACGATAAGTTTCATCGCCACCTCCCTCAAGTCGTCAGGTCGGACGCACTGCCTGCGGTTTCGACGCGCCGCCCCACTTCGGAGGTTGCGACCGTCGATCTTCAGTGATTCCAATGTCGATTGCAAGGCAGGGATGTCCGGACCTTCCTACGAATTAGGGACTTCGCTCGGTCTTTGGATCCAGAGATGGACAAACGGATCATGAAGAGCCTGGTCCCAATCTGATCCGGCGCCAGACCAAGTGCGCTGGCGCGCCATCGATCTTCACTGATCCCCCAGGAAGAATGGGCCTGCGACGACGAATCGGGGACAAACGCGTTCTGCAAACCGTTCGGAGGCAGAGCGAGTGTCACGGATCCATGTATTGGTGGCGACAACAAGGAAGGACCTGAAGGCCGAGGTCATCTCCGCCGCTGTCTCGCGCTGCACCGACATGACGCTGGTCGGTAATCGTGTCGTGTTGGAAACCGACGTCGAGAGACTGCTCGCCGAAGTGCCGCCGTTCTCACCGTGCGCGCTGGTGTTGATCGGCCCGTCTGCCACAACCGATGCGATGGCGGGCGGGTGGCTGGCGCAATGCAAGCGACTTGTCCAGCTGCGCGTCGACATCGTCGAGGACGTCGTCCAGATAGTGGCGAGGCGGGTGGGTATGGATGCACTGCTGGCAGCACTGCGCACCCTCGTCGATCAGGTCGGCACGGCCAATGACGAGCGTGTGACACACTTTCGATTGGCGGCGCCGCCGGCAGGTGTGACGGAGGACGCCGAGGAGGATTCGCTAGGAGGCGTGCTCGGCAGCCAGCCCCTGCAGGACGCAGTGACCCAGTGGCTGCACGTGACGTTTCGGGCGGCTGTCGGAAGGTTGTCGGGCGCGGAGTCGGATCTGCCGGGCCTGTCGGTAGCAGCGTCGACCGTTTCGGCCTTGCTCGACGCGCGGCCGCCCCGCGCCGACCATGAACCGGATGCGGATGTCGAGGCCGCCGAAAGGACGCTGAGAGAGGCGCTCGAGGATGCCCACACCAGCGCCGAGCCGCTGGCAATCGTTGCCCATCGCCTCGGCCTGGCGCCACTGGAGTTCAAGCTGCTGGCCCTGGCACTGGCACCCGAACTCGATCTGCGCTACCAACGTTGCATCGGGATGCTGCTCGACGACATGGGGCGCCGTGTCGGCACGCTCGGCTTGTATGCCGAACTGCTCGGCGAGCCGTCACGGGTGCGCCAGAAGCTGGCGTGCAGCGGCGCGTTGGCGCGCTGGCATCTGGTCGACAATTCGATGCCCGGATTGCCGGCTGCCGATGAGCCACTGCGGATCGATCCAGCGCTGCGCGGCTGGCTGCTGGGGCAGTCCGATGCGCTTGCCGACGACCCGCTGGTGCGGCGTGCCACCCTGCGCTCGCGCTGGAGTGGCGCGGACCTGCTCGACTCGCCCCGCATGCGTGCCGACGCCAACGAGCTGATCGGTCGTCTGAAGCAGGGCGCGTCGACCTGGCTCATTCTCGGTGGTGACAGCGCTGCGACGTGGCGCGGGCTCGTTGAACTCGGCGCGCGCGCCGCTGGAATCGAACCTGTGCGGGTCGACGTCGCGCGGCTGGCCGGTCTCGCGCCGCAGGAGATCGACCTCTGCGGGCGTCTACTTGTACGCCTCGCGCGGCTGGGGTCCCGCCCACTGGTGATCGACGCCGCCGATCTGTCCGACGACGTGAGGCAAGGGGACGATGTACGCGTCGCGCTCGCAGCGATCGGCACCGCCGGCCTTCCCGCAGCCCTGATCGCGAGCGACATCCCTGCAGTGATCCGCTGGTTGGCCGATACGCCCTACGAACTCGTCGCCGCGCCACCGGCGGGCGACCGGATCGACGGCGTACGACGTGCCGCCTCGGCCGCCGAGGCGCGCCTGACGGCAGAGTCGGCTCAGCGCATCGCCAGCCAGTACCCGCTGAAGATCGACGGGCTCGAGCTGGCGGCGCAACTCGCGCTGACGATGCCGCTGCCGCGCGAGGCCAGTGACCCACGTGCCGAGCGCTTCGAGGCCGCGTGCCGTGACGTGTCGGCTGCCGGCCTATCGCGGCTGGCCGAGCGCATCGAGCCGGTGTTCGACCTCGACGACGTCGTGCTGCCCGGCGATCGCCGTCAGCAGTTGGTCGAGATCGTCGACAACGTGCGACTCAGCACGCGCGTTCTCGACGACTGGAAGTTCCGCCGCCAGCTTCCGTACGGACGCGGTGTCGCCGCGCTTTTCCACGGGCCCAGCGGAACCGGCAAGACGATGGCTGCGCTGGCGGTGGCGCGGCACCTTGGCGTGCAGATCCTGCGCATCGATCTCTCGCGCATCGTCAGCAAGTACATCGGCGACACCGAGAAGAACATCGACCGCGTCTTTCTGGATGCCCGCACGTCCGGCGCGGCGCTGCTGATCGACGAGGCCGATGCGCTGCTCGGCAAGCGCAGCGAGGTCAAGGACGCGCACGATCGCTACGCCAACATCGAGGTGGCCTACCTGCTGCAGCGCATGGAGGCGCACGACGGCCTGGCCATCCTGACGACCAACCTGCGCCAGAACCTAGACCACGCGTTCGTGCGGCGCTTGCGCTTCATCGTCGACTTCCCCCGGCCAGACGCCGCCGCTCGCGAGCAGATCTGGCGCCGCTGCCTACCCGACGAGTCGCACGGGCTCGACGATGCCGCGTTTCGGCAACTCGGCCGGCGTATGGACCTGACCGGCGGCCACATCCGACAGGTCACGCTGCGCGCCGCGTTTATGGCCGCCGCGGCCGGTGTGCCGATCGCGCTCGAGCACATCGCCGCCGCGGCGCGCGCCGAGTTCGCCAAGCTCGGCATGCCACCGGTCGAGATCGACGTGGCCGAACGTCGGCGTGCAGCATGAACGCGAACGCCATCGTCCGGGTCACCGAGGCGCTGCGAGACCGGCTCGCCGCCGCGCTCGCGGCGTCTGCCGTGCCCGGCGACGTGTTCGTCGGCCCGCTCGACGATCCCGATGCGACCGGCGCCAAGCTGATCCTCTTTCTCTACCGCGTGATGCCGAACCCGACGCTGCGCAACCGCGAGCACCGGGTGGTGACGGCCAACCCGGCGCAACCGGCGATCGTCTTTCAGAACGCGCTGCCGCTGGACCTGTACTTCCTGCTGACCGTCGGCACCAACCCGGCGGGCAGCGAGGAGACGCTGCTCGGCGGGTTGGGCTTCGCGATGCAGTCACTGCAGTTCGACCCCGAACTCGGCGGGTCCGGACTCGCATACGAGAACGTGCGCGTGTCGCTCGAGCCACTGAACACCGACGAGATCGGCCGCATCTGGTCGCTGTTCCCGACCGCGAACTACCGCACCTCGGTGGCCTACGTGGCCAGCCCAGTGTGGATCGACCCGCCTGCCGTTCCGTTCGCGCCCGCACCGGTGACGCAAGACACGCTGCGCTCCGGCGACAAGTCGCGGGTGGCCGCGCCATGAGCGTCCCCATCGTCGGTATGAGGCCACCCTACCCCCGAGAGGTGCTGTTCGCGCTTGAGCTGATCGACGCGGTCACGCTGGAGCGCGTGTCCAAGGGTGTGAGGCCTGTCGCCGACGGCCTGCGCGGCAAGCCGATCGTCAACACCGGCGGGCTCTTCGTGTGGCTGCATGAGGATCTGTCCGCCTTGCGTCAGATTCGCTTCGAGACCGAGGGCCTGCCTCTGCGTGCCGATGCCGTCGCCGCCGCCGATCTGGCACGCCCGCTGATGATCGTGCAGCTCGCGCCGGA
Source organism: Rubrivivax sp. (assembly GCA_031431555.1). Taxonomy (GTDB): domain Bacteria; phylum Pseudomonadota; class Gammaproteobacteria; order Burkholderiales; family Burkholderiaceae_C; genus Rubrivivax. Next base: position 27,616 of record JANPDN010000189.1, on the reverse strand, counting down.
GGCGGGGTATCCGTTCGGTGCCGGAACGACAGCGTGGCGCTCGCAACTGATCGAGGCGCAGGACGACAAGCGCCTGCCAGTCCCCGGCGCCGGCGTGTGGCTCGCCTGGCTCGACGACGACGGCCTGACCTGGCACGACGCGCCGACGCTGTCGCGCACCGGCCCGCGCGGCGCCTTCGCCGTGCTGCTCCGACTCGCGCCGTCCGACCTTCCGCGCTTCGATGCCAGCGGCGCGCTCACCGTGCGCCTGTTCGCCCGCCTCGACGGCGAGCCGACCGCACGCGCCACCCCTGCATTCCAGCTCCCACAGGGCCGCGTCACGGACGCTCCGGCCTTGGCGTGGAATGACCTGCAGCCTTGAGTCCGTTACCAGGAGACCTTGCCATGAACCTGAACCCGCGACAGTCCGCACCGCACGGCCCTCCACCGTGTGACGACCCGGCCGACCAGCCCCGGGACCCAGGCGGCACCTGCGAGCTCACGCCCGCGTCGACCCCGCCGACGCTGGACGATCCGAAGCGCTGCGAGCCCGCGTGCAAGTGCCCTCACGAGCCGCCGACGGCGCCGACCTGTTTCGACGACCTGATCGCCGCGCAGGCGAAGGAGATCGCCGAGGCTGAGCGCGCAAAGCTGTTCAAGACCGATCTGGAGGCGATCCTCGCGCTGGCTAAGACGGCCAGCGCCGAGTACACGCAGGAGAAGTACGCCAAGCTCGTCGAGGACTGGAACAAGAATGACGCCGACATCACCGAGCTGATCCGCAAGCTTGACTGCGCCGTGCCGTGCTGGCGCTGCCTGATCGAGTGCTTCGTCTGCCCGCTGCTTGAGGAGATCCGCGTGCGCGAGGTGCGGCTCTACGGCGACGGCACGCTGATCAAGGAGGTCAAGAGCCTGTACGACTTGCGCTACTGGCACGACCGCAACCTCGACTCGGCCAAGCGCCGCTACGAGCGCATCAAGGCGGTGCTGAGCGCCTGGCAGAAGCCGGCGCAGACGATCGAGAAGGCGATCGCCGACTGCCGCGCGATGATCCTCGACGCTGGCAAGCTGCTCGCGCCCGATGCAGCGAAGGTCGTCTACGACGTGTTCCTGAAGCTGGTGCCGCTGCACTTGGCGATTGCGCCGCCGGCCTCGACCGGCAACGTCACGCGCATCGCCAAGGAATACACCACCTTCTGCGAGTGCGATGTCGGCACGCCGGACGATTGCTGCGGCCCCGATGTTGGCGTGCCCACGTTGCGCCGCCGCCTGGTCGGCGTGCAGCCTTACTTGGTGCTGCCGAGCCAGTTCTTCCCGATCCTGTGCTGCCTCGCAAAAGAGCGCTATCTGCCTGCGAAGGACGTGCTGTCGTCGGCTGAGAGCGCGTTCGCCGACATCGACGCCCAGATCAAGCGCCTGCCGGCCGAAGTCGACGAGCGCATGAAGGCGCTCGAGAAGACCGCCAAGGGCGCGCTGCCGGCCGACTGCAAGTGGTGGGACGACTGGCCCTGCGAGACCAGCCCCAAGAACGCACGCTGACCCCCGAACCGGAGAGCAACCATGCCCGAATACCTTCACCCCGGCGTCTTCATCGAGGAGATCGAGCGCGGTCCCAAGCCGATCGAGGGCGTGCCAACCAGCACGGCCGCGTTCGTCGGCGAGACCGAGCGCGGCACACTCAAGCCGTCGCTGGTCACTAGCTACAAGGACTACGCGCGCCTCTTCGGCAGCGTCTACGGCGCCGACAAGTACATGCCGTATGCCGCCAACGGCTTCTTTGAGAACGGCGGCAAGCGCATGTATGTCGCGCGGGTCGTCGGCATCGGCGCCGAGCCGGCGCGCCTGGCGATCGGCCCGGTGAACGCCGCCGCGAGCGGGCCCGGGGTATGGGGCAACCGCGTGTTCTTCACGGTCGAGCCGAGCAAGACCAAGCGGCCGCTCGCCGGTGGCGGCAGCGAGCCGGTCGGGTTTCGGTTGCGCGTGGCGTACTACTCTGCGGAGCCGACGCCGAGCCCCGAGGAGTGGTTCAAGGACCCGTCGAAAGGGCCGCGCCCGTCGTTCAGCGAGGTCTTCGAGGACTTGTCGCTCGACGAGGCATCGCCCGACTACTACGACAAGCGCGTGCGCGGCAGCTCCGCGCTGCTCGATCTGACGCCGGCGCCCGGCGTCGCACCGGGCACGCCGGTCGAGATGGGCTTCAAGCGCCTGGCGCAAGGCGTCGACGGGGCCGCGCTGATCACCAGCGACTACACCGGCGCGCCGGGCGATCGCAACGGCGCGCCCGTCCAAGGGCTCTCGGCGCTCGCGCTCGATCCCTATCGCGAAGTCGCGCTGGTGTACTCGCCGAACGCGCCGCAGACAGTCGCGCAGGCGATCATCACCCACTGCGAAAGGGCGCGCTTTCGCTTCGCGGTGGTCGACTGCGAGCAGTCGATGAGCCTGGACTTTGAGCCGCGCACCAGCGTGCAGGACACCCAGTACGGCGCGTTCTACTTCCCCTGGATCACGATCTCTGACCCGCAGACCGGCGCCCGCAAGAACGTGCCGCCGGGCGGCCATGTGCTGGGCATCTATGCGCGCAGCGACTCCGAGCGTGGCGTCTTCAAGGCCCCCGGCAACGAGATCGTCCGCGGTGCGATCGAGGTGACCGTCGACACCGACGACGGCAAGCAGGACGTGTTGAACCCGCGCGGCATCAACGCGATCCGCCAGTTTCCGGGCCGCGGCATCCGCCTGTGGGGCGTGCGCACGCTGAGCTCGAACGGGCTATGGAAGTACGTGAGCGTGCGCCGCCTGTTCATCTTCCTCGAACGCTCGATCTACGAGAGCACGCAGTGGGTCGTGTTCGAGCCGAACGACGACAAGCTGTGGGCGCGCGTGACCGACACGATCCGCTTGTTCCTGCGTGCGCAGTGGCGCGGTGGCGCGCTGTTCGGGCGCACCGAGCAGGAGGCGTTCTTCATCACCTGCGACCGCACGACGATGACGCAGGACGACATCCTGAACGGCCGGCTGATCTGCGAGATCGGCATCGCTCCGGTGCGACCCGCCGAGTTCGTGGTGTTCCGGATCTTCCAGAACACCGCCGAGATTGCACGTTAGGAGGCCACCATGGCACGCAACGATCCGCTGCGCAACTTCCGCTTCCGGCTCGAGATCGACAGCATCGCGCAGGCGAACTTCAGCGAGGTCGCGATCGCCGAGACCACGGTCGACGCGATCGACTACCGCGAGGGCACCGACCCGCCGCATGTGCGCAAGCTCTCCGGGCTGACCAAGTACGGAAACATCACGCTGAAGTACGGCCTGTGCGTCGGCGCCAGCGCGCTCGACCTCTTCAAGTGGCATGCTGACGTGTCGGCCGGCCAGGTGAAGGACAAGCGCAAGACCGTCGCCATCGTCGTGCAGGACGAGACCGGCACCGACAAGGCGCGCTTCGTCGTCAGCGAGGCCTGGCCCGTCAAGTACGACCCCAGCGACCTCAATGCCAAGGGCAACGAAGTGATGATCGAGCTGCTCGAGCTCGTCAACGAAGGCATCGAGCGCGTCGCGTGAGGAGAATCGAATGAGCACCAGCACCCATCCGGGCTTTCGCACCGAGATCGAGTTCGAGTTGCCCAAGGGCTATGTCGATGGCGGCGGCACGCTGCACCGCAGCGGCGTGATGCGGCTGGCCACTGCGGCCGACGAGATCCTGCCGCTGCGCGATCCGCGCGTGCAGCAGAACGAGGGCTATCTTGCGGTGATCGTGCTGTCGCGCGTGATCGTGCGGCTCGGCGCGTTGCCCGACGTGCACACCGGCGTGATCGAAGGCCTGTTCGCCTCCGATCTGGCCTACCTGCAGCGGCTGTACGAGCGCTTCAACGCGGCCGATGACGACGAGGCTACGGCCGCCCCCGGCCGGAGCGCCACGGCGAGCGTCCTGCAAAGGATGACCACGCTGGGGGAAGCATGAAGGCCTATCCCGTCGCGTCGCTGTACGAGGAGATGGCCTTCATCGCCCACCACTTCCACTGGGCGCACGGTGACCTGATGACGCTCGAGCACGGCGAGCGTCGCCGCTGGTGCCGCGAGATCTCTGCGATCAACCGCACGCTCGACGGCGCCGCGCCGAACCCGTTCGACGTCTGAGCCATGGCCCGCCTTGACCCCTTCCGCGGCTTTCGCTTCGTCGTCGAGATCGACGGGATCGTCAGTGCCGGCTTCTCGCGCGTGAAGGGCATCGCGCGCGAGCTGAAGGTCGAGTCGCAGCGCGAGGGCGGCGTCAACGAGTACGAGCACAAGCTGGTCACGATGGTGACGCACCCGGTGGTCGTGCTCGAACGCGGCCTTGCCCTCGACGACGTCTGGAAGTGGGCCCAGGCGACGGCCGACGGCGAGGTCACGCGCAAGACCATCTACGTGCGGCTGCGCACCGAGGCGAACGAGCCGGCATTCGCGTGGCAGATCGCGCACGCACTGCCGGTCAAGTGGGCCTGTGCCGACCTCGATGCGAACGCGACCCAGGTGGCGATGGAGTCGCTTGAGCTCGCCCACCACGGCCTGAGGCGCGCCGCATGAAGCCGCCGCGCATGCACCTGGCGGCGCGGTTGGCGGCCGCACGCTGGGCAGCCGGTGGGCGCGGTTCCCGCGCGTCCTCGGGCGGGCGAGGCTGGAGCGCCGTCGCGCTGCGCTGGCGGCGTGTTCGCCGCAGCCACGGCTTGCCGTCGACGCGAACCGGGCGCGCGGCCGGTCCGATGACAGGCTCCGTCTTGCCAAGGCCCTGGCCGCTCGTGCTGCGCTTGCCGACCGTCGAACGAATCGGCCGAGTCGAGCCGGGCCGGCAGATGACGGCGACCGGTGCGCGCTCTGAAGTGCGTGGATCTCGGGCGCTGCTGCCGCCACCGAGGTTGCGGATCGCCGCCCCGGTCGCCGCGGCCGTCTTCCACCGCGCGCCGGTCGCGCGGCGCGCCGAGCCCGAACCGACTCGCCGGCACGCGGCGACTGGCGGGGCGGCCGGTCGCATCCTGGCGGGCGACCGCGAGCGTTCGGTCGTTCAACGACCGGCGGTCGCCATGCGGCGAGCCCCTGCGATGCACCGGTCGGCGCCTGCTGCGGCGATGGCGGCGGCCCGGCTGCCAGCCATGCCGGCGGGCCTGAGCCGCGATCGTGCTAGGCCTGCACTCGACCGCCGGGCCGAATGCGCCCGCGCCGATCGGCCTGCGCTGGTGCACGCCTCGCCCGATCGCGTTGCCGCCCGCCGTGCGACGCCCGACCTGATGTGGCGCCAGGCTGCTCGCGCCTCTGGATCGGCAGCGCCGGAGCCGCACGATGGCATCGGCGCATCCGGTCGCCAAAGCGGCGGTGCCGTGCAGCGATCGTCGATTGCGCGCGAGACCGCGGCGCCGATAGCGGTCTCCGCTGCCGCGCCGCGCAGCACCGTTGCGAGCGCGCCGGCCTACGACGCCGCCTTCGTCGATCGCCTCGCCGAAGACGTGATGCGCCGCGTCGAGCGCCGCGTGCGCATCGAGCGCGAACGGCGCGGACTGTGAGGCGCGCATGAGCAAGCCGCAACTCAAGAAGGCCACGGTCACCGTGCTGGCGGGCGCGGACAAGGGCAAGGTCATTGCCGTGCTCTTCAACCCGGCCGAGTACTCGATCGAGCGGACCAACTCGTACAAGGGCACGCCGGTGCCGGGGCTGGGCGCGCCGCTGCTGCAGTTCGTCAACGGCGAGTGCGACCAGCTCAGCATGGAGCTGTTCCTCGACGACTACACCGACCCGAAGGGCCCGACCTCGCGCGAGCGCGACGAGGCCTCCCCGGTGATGTCGCGCCTGAAGGACATGAGCCGCCTGCTCGAGATTGACCGCGACCTGCACGCGCCGTCGCCGGTGCGCTTCAACTGGGGGCCGCTCGAGTTCGTCGCGGTGATCGAGAAACTCGGCCGCAAGGTGACGATGTTCCACCCCGACGGCACTCCGGCACGCGCCAGCCTGTCGGTCAGCTTCAAGGAGTACCGCACGCTGCGCCAGCAGCTCGAGGACCCGCGCCGCGAGTCGGCCGACAAGACCAAGCGCCGCGTCGTCGTCGGCCGCGATTCGCTGTGGCTGATCGCAGCGCGTGAGTACGACGACCCGGCGCAGTGGGTCCGCATCGCGCAGGCCAACGACCTCGACGACCCGCGCGAGATCGCTCCCGGCGACTGGCTCGTCCTCCCGCCCATCGAGAACCCGGATGGAACTGGCCGCGCTATCTAGCCGCTACGGCGACTTCCATGTGCCGGCCTTCTCGGTGCGGATCGGCAGCGACGACCTGACGCGCGACCTGCTGCTGGCCGTCAGCCAGGTCGAGGTCGACCTCGTGCTCGGTGCCGCGTCGCGCTTCAGCTTCGTGGTGACGGGCGCCTACAGCTTCAAGTCGCATGCGTTCGAGACCGGCCGCGGGCGCGATGCGATCGAGGTACTCGACTTCGGCACCGCGATCGAGGTGCACATGGGCTACGGCGACTCGAAGTCGGTGCCCTTGATGGTCAGCGGCATGATCACCGAGGTCACGACGAACTTCCCCGAGGTGGGGATGCCGGAGTTGTCGATCTCGGGCTACGACCACGGCTTTCCGCTGACGATCGGCAAGAACTCGCGCACCTGGGCCAAGGCGCTCGACAGCCAGGCGGTACAGGAGATCGCCGCCTTCAACAACCTCGCCGCTGCGATCCTGCCGACCACCGAGCGCCACGCCCAGATCGAGCAGAACCAGGAGAGCGACTGGGAGTTTCTCAAGAAGCTCGCCGAGCGCAACCACTACGAGCTGTATGTCGACGAGCGCCGCACGCTGCACTTCGCCAAGCCCGACGACAAGGCGCTGGCGGTGGCCAAGATGGCGTGGGGCGAGGGCCTGCTGAGCTTCAAGCCCGAGGCCAACCTGGCCGGGCAGATCACCAAGGTCGAGGTCTACGGCTGGGATCGCAACGCGAAGAAGGCGATCGTCGGCATCGCCCGCGCCGGTGAGGAGTCGGGCCTCAAGGGCAAGAGCGCGGGCCAGCGCCTCGCCAGCTTCGTGCGCGACCCGAGCAAGCAGCCGACGTTGCGGCTGCGTCAGCCGGTGTTCACGCAGAGCGAGGCCGACCAGCGCGCGAAGGCGGCGCTGAACGATCGCGCTAAGCAGTTCCTCACTGGCGACGCCGAATGCATCGGCCTGCCGGAGATCCGGCCCGACCGCAAGGTCCAGCTCGACAAGCTCGGCGCGCCGTTCTCGAAGACCTACTACGTTCAGCAGGCGACCCACAAGATCGACTCGAACGGCTATCGCACGCGCTTCAAAGTGAAGGAGGCAGGGCTGTGAACATGGCTGATCTGGCACCGCGCGAGACCGATCTGGAGAGCGGCGGTCTCGTGAAGGGCGTGGCGATCGCGATCGTCACCCGCAATCGCGACGATGAGGGTCAGTGCCGCGTCAAGGTGCGCTACCCGTGGCACAACAATCAGGCGGACAGTCACTGGGCGCGCCTGGCGATGCCGATGAGCGGCCATGAGCGCGGATTCGTGTTCATCCCCGAGGTCGACGACGAGGTGGTGGTCGCGTTCGAACGCGAGGATCTTCGCTTCCCGGTCATCCTGGGGTCGGTCCACAACGGCAAGGACAAGGCGCCGATCACGAACGACGACGGCAAGAACGACAAGCGCATCCTGCAGTCGCGCAAGAAGCACCACCTGCTCTTCGACGACGGCAGCCGCGGCTCGGTGACCCTGAAGCACGAAAAGGGCCGCGAGGTGACCTTCGACGACGACGGCATCGTGTTGAAGGACGAGAACGGCAATCAGATCCGCATCGACAGCAGCAGCGGCAACATGTCGATCGAGGCCAAGGGACGGCTGTCGATCAAGGCCGCGAGCATCACGATCGAGGCGACCAGCACGCTCGACCTCAAGGCCAACGCGACGCTCACCGTGCGCGGCTCGCTCGTCAACATCAACTAGGTCATGGGACAGCCCGCCGCTCGCCTCGGTGACCTCACCAGCCACGGCACGCCGCTCGGGCCGGGGCCGGGCTGCCCGACGGTGCTGATCGGCGGCCAGCCGGCATGGCGCTGTGCGGTCGACACGCACGCCTGCCCGCTGGTCGACGGCGTTAAGCCACACGCCGGCGGGGTCGTGGCGGTCGGCAGCGTCAGCGTGCGCATCGGCGGGATGTTCGCGGCGCGCCAGGGAGACATGGTCGTCGAGCTCGGCGCGCCCAACGCGATAGCCCTTGGCTTCACCACGGTATTGATCGGATGAAGCCCGATGCCCCCCAGGACGAGCGCAAGGCCTTCCTCGGTCGCGGCTGGGCGATGCCGGTTGCGCTCGATCGGCGCACAGGGCACGTCGAATCGGTCGAGTACGAGGAAGACATCCGCCAGGCCGTGCTGATCGTCCTGGAGACGGCGCCAGGTGAGCGCATGATGCGCCCGACCTTCGGCTGCGGCATCCACGAGCTCGTATTCGCGGCCCTCGACAGCACCGTGCTGCGGCGCATCCAGAGCGAGGTCGAGGAGGCGCTGCGGCGCTACGAGGCGCGCATCGACGTGCTCGAGGTGCGCGTCGACGAAGACGCCAGCGCCGAGGGCGTGCTGCAGGTCGACGTGGAGTACCGCGTTCGGCGCACGAACCAGATCGGCAACGTCGTGTTCCCGTTCTACTTCGGTGAAGGGGGCCGGCCGTGACGCCGCGCATGCCCTCGCTCGACGAGCGCCGCGCGGCCGAGTTCGAGGCCGAGTTGCTGGCGCGCGCGCGCAGCTGGTTGCCCGAGTGGGGCGTCGACGACGACCCGCAGGACTTCGGCCGCGCGCTGCTCGCGATCGCCGCGCGCTTCGATTCCGAAGTCGCCCAGCAGCTCGACCGCGCGGGCGAGAAGATGCGGCGCGGTTTCGTCGATTGGCTGGGCGTGCGTTCCGGCGCGGCCAGACCGGCGCGCATGCCGGTCGTGATGCGCATGGGCGAGCGCGCGGTTGAGCCGGTGCTGGCGCGCGCGCCGCTGCGCCTGCTGGCCGACGCCGGTGGCGTGTCGGTCGCGTTCGAGACCGAAGGCGATCTTCGCGTGCTGCCCGGACGGCTGGAAGTCGTCGTCGCGACCGATGCCGATGCGGACGAGATCTTCTTCCCGGCGCCGGGCCTGACCAGCGTCGAGCCGGTGCCGCCGGCGCCGCTGCAGTGGCGGGTCAAGACCTTTGCCAGCAACGAAAGCACGGTGCTGCAACTCGACCCCGGCGCGGGCCTGAGCCCCGGCATGCTGATCGCGGCTGCCGGAGCGCAGTACCGCATCGAGACGGCCGAGAAGGACATTGTCACCCTGGATCCCCCGCTCGATGCCGACATCGACGCCGGCACGCTGGTGACGATGCTTGAGTCGTTCGCGCCCTTCGACGGTGGAAGCCGCAATCGGCAGCTGCATGCGCTGTACATCGGGCACCTCGATCTGCTCAACATCGAGTCGGCGGCGACGATCGATGTCGTCGGTGCACAGGACCTGATCGACGCGCAGTGGAAGTACTGGGGCAAGGCCGCCGGCGGCGCGGTCGACGGCTGGCGCGACCTCGAACTGTCGGCGGTGCAACCCAAGCAGCGGGATGCCGTCCGTCTCGATAAGCCCATCGGCGCCGTCGAGCCGCGCGCGCTGGGGTCGATCGACAAGTCGCGCTGGATCGCCGCGTTCGCGCCGAAGGTGGTTGGCGACACACCGCGGCTCAATGTCGACAGCATCGAGTTGCGGATCAACTTTCGCGACGATGACAGCCCGCATCCAGTCTGCCCGATCCTCGGCGACGCGCCTGAGAACCCGAACGCCCAGGCGATGGCGAACACGACGCCGCTGGTCCTCGGTGGCCAGGGCGTCTTCTACCCGCTGGGCAAGGCACCGCGGCAGTTCGATGCGTTCTACATCGGCAGCGCCGAAGCGTTCTCGAAGAAGCATGCCGATGTGCAGCTATGCTTCGGGCTGGCCGACCCGACGTTCGCGGTGCTCAGCGCCGTGCGCGGCGGCGCAAGCTTCGCCGAACGGGTCGTTGCCGGCGTCGGGGAGGACCGCGCGCTCCACCTCTTCAGCGTCGACGCCGTGACCGGCAGCCTGCGCCCGCTACCGAATCGCGACGGGCTGCAACCGCCGCGGCCGGGCCTGCAGGGCAGGGTCTACGAGGCGCCGCCCGCGGTGCTCGCGCGCAAGCCGACCTGGCGGCTGCCAACCTGGTGGGTGGGTGACGACTTTATTGTCGGCGTGGCGGCCGGCTCCCACGTGTGGGCGTGGCTCGAGTTGGCGAACAATGCCCCGCAAAGCGGCTGGATGGACCTGGGCGCGTTGCCACCCGGCGAGGTCGTCGCGCTGGTCGGCATGGACATGAGCCCGTTTCGTGGCCTTGTCGCGCTGCAGAAGACGGGTGTGCTCTCGGTGCGCATCGCTGGCGAAGGCCTTGGCGGCTGGACCCAGGTCACGCCGCGGGACACGGGAGTCGACGTCACGCTCACGATGATCGCCCCAGCTCTTCAGCTCGCCGACATGCGCCTGGCGCCTTCTGCGAGCTGCATCGGGATCGGCACGGTCGCCCTCAACAACAACGTACGCTCAGCGCCACGGCTCTACGAGATCACTGCGGACGGTGTGTGCCAGCCGCTGCAGACCGACCACATCTCGGACAAGGTGCAGCCCGTCGCCTTCGTCGACGGTGGTGTGGTGCACGCCATCGCCGTACGCGACACGCTCGACGAACTGGTGCTGGCCCGGTCGGGGATGGCCGAGGTCACGCGCTCGCTGGGCACGTTGCGGGCCGTTCCCGGATCGCTCGATGTGACCATGCCCGGTGCGGACTTCGTTGTATGTGCCGTGCTGCAGGACGGGGCGGCGAAGCGTCTCGCGTCCTGGGCGCCGCTGGCCGCCGGCAGCCCGCTCAGCACGCGGCCGATCGCGTCTGGGGGCGAGCCGGCCGGCTCGCCGACGGCCATCGGGGGCCACCTCACCGTGCCGGGCCGCAGCGCCGATGTGCTGGTCGCGCCGCTGGGCTTGGCACGACCTTTGGTGCAAGGGCTGTTCGGAACCGGCATCGTGGTGCCGATCCCTGCGACGCCACTCGTGATCAACGACGTGGTCGTCGCCGAGATCGGTGGCGTCACGAGGCTGCGCACGATCGCCGGTTCGGCCCGTTCGCGCGGCACCGAAGCGTTCCACCCGATCGACGATGCCTTCGGTCCGGGTGCAATCTCGCGCGAACCCCGCGTCTACCGCTACACGACGACCGGTGACGTCGGTGCCGCGATGTTGAACGCGGGTTCCGGCGCGGTCGACCAGCTTGAGCTGGCGATCGACGATCGCCGCGTGGCCATCGGTTCGACGCTGCTGCTGCAGGGCACCGCGCCGCTGCTGGTTGAGCTCGCGATCGATGCCCTCGACATCGGCAGCAACCCCTGGGTCGCGACGCTTAGCGCACCCTTGCCCGCTGCAGATGGTGTCGCCGTGACCTACTGGTTGCCGCAGGATGCCGAGGTTCGGATCGCCCCCTTCGCCCGACTCGATCCGACGAATCCGGCCGAGCGCGTGGACGCTGCCGAAGTCGAATCCGCACCGATCATGTTCGCGACGGCGCAGCCCTCGCCGCAGCGCGCCGAGGTATTTGCGCAGTCGGCCGGCTTCGCCACGCTCCTGGTCTTCGATAACGACTGGACGGCCGCGGCGCCGCCGAACAACACGCTCGCCAGCTTCGTCGTGGATGCCCTGGTGGGCGCGTGGCAGCCGCTGGTCGGCACCGATGCCTCGAACCCCGAGCTCTCGTGGGAGTACTGGAACGGTGCGTGGTCCAAGCTGGGGGTCCAGGACCACACGGCCAACCTCAAGTCCACCGGTGCACTGCACTTCCTCGTCCCGCCGGACATCCAGGCCACCGACTGGGCCGGCAAGACCGACTTCTGGATTCGCGCGCGCTTGGTTGGCGGCGACTACGGTAGCGAGGCGGTCAAGGTCCGCACCACGCCGCAGCCGGACGGCAGCAGCGTGCAGACGATCGAGCGCTCTCCCGACGCCATCAAGCCGCCGGCTGTCGTCAGCCTTGCGATCTCGTACGCCGTCACGAGGCAGGTCCTGCCCGACTTCGTGCTCGCCGAGGACAGCGGCACGGTCCGCGACCAGAGTGACGCCAATCGCAGCCTGTCGGCCGGGGTCGAGGCCTTCGTGCCGTTGTCGGTCGCCCTCGGGCGCTTGCAGCGCGACGCAGGGGCCGCGGCGGCCGGCGACACAACGGCCACCGCGGACTGCACCGGCTGCGCCGCTGCCGGGGCGACAGGCACCGCGGGCACGGCAGGAACCACCCCGCCGGTCGTGCCGGCCACCGGCCGCGCCCTCTTCCTCGGCTTCTCGTCGCCGCTGGACGGCGCGTCCGTCAACGTGCTCAGCCTGGCCGCGCGCGAGGTCGATCACGGTGTCTTCGCCCCGCTGGAGGTGCAGGCCCTGGCGGCCGACCGCTTCGTGCCCGTCACGGCGAAGGACGGCTCGCGGGCGCTCGGCGAAACCGGCCTGCTGACGTTCGCGTTCGGCGACGCGCCGACGCGGGCCGATCTCTTCGGCCGCGCGCTGTTCTGGGTGCGCATCACCCCTGCGGCGACGACCGACGGCGCGGCCTGGTCGCCGAACCTCGCGGGCCTCTACTTCAACGCGGTCTGGGCCCGTGCCACCGAGACCATGACGCGCGAGCGCGTTGGCTCGTCGGAGGGTGCGCCCGGCCTCACGTTGCGCCTGGCCCGCCCGCCGCTGCTCGATCGCAGCCTCGAACTGCGCGTGCGCGAGCCGCTCGGCGACGAGGAGCGCAAGGCGCTGTGCAGCATCGACGCGGCGCGCGTGATCGGCGACCCGGATCTGCCGGGCGACTGGGTGTTGTGGACGCCGGTGAACGACCCGGCCGACAGCGGCCCCGACGAGCGCGTCTACGCCCTCGATGAAAGCAGCGGCGAGATCCGCTTCGGCGACGGCACGCACGGGCTCATTCCACCGATCGGCCGCGACAACATCGTCGCCTTCAGCTACCAGCGCACCGAGCCGCCGGTGCCCGGGGCCACCGACGTGCCGGCGAACGCGATCCCGGCCCGCGCGCAGGTCAATCTGGTCACGCCCTTGGCGGGCGTCGAGGCGGTGTTCTCGGCCGACCATGCCGCAGGCGGCTCTCCGCCCGAGCCGGACGACAGCGTGCTGCGCAATGCGTCGGCGACGCTGCGCCATCGCGGCCGGGCGTTGACGCTGCGCGACTTCGAGGATCTCGCGCTGGCATCCTCGCCGCGCATCGCGCAGGCCCGTGCATTGACGAGCGCCGGCGGCGTCCGGGTGGTGCTGGCACTGCGCGGCGACTCGCCGCAACCCGGCAACGCCCAGTGCCGCGAGCTGAAGCGCCGCCTGCTGGCGCTCGCGCCGGCCTCGCTCGGCACCCGGTCGCTGACCATCACCGGGCCGCGCCTGCGCCCGTTGCGCGTCGCGCTGCGCCTGCGCGTCGACAGCCTGGAGCGCGCCGGCGCTGTGCGCGACGACTGCGCGCAGCGGCTGCGCGACTTCTTCGATCCAGCACGCGGTGGCCACGGCGAGGGCTGGCCGATCGGCACCCGCCCGCGCGAGCAGGACATCGCGTGCGCACTCGACGGCGTCGCGCACCTCGATGGCATCGCGGCCCTGTCGCTCGCGGAAGCGCTGCCGGGCGGAGGCAGCGGCCCGTGGCCGGCCGCGTTCCGCAGCGACGAACTGGTGCGGCTCGCCGACAAGGACGTGCTCGTGACGTTCGACACCAGCCTGGAGCGTGTGACATGAGCCTCCTCGAGCCCGATCGAATCCAACGGCGCTACGCCGAGCTGGTCGAACTCGGCCATTCGCGGCTGCCGGCGCTGGCCCCGCGCCATACCGATCACAACGCGCACGATCCCGGCATCACGCTGATGGAGTTGCTCGCCGCGGTGGCCGAAGCGCAGCTCTACTCGGCGGGACGTATACGGCGCGACGAGCGCGATGCGTACGCGGCGTTGTTCGGCGTCCGGCCGCACGGCGCGCGGCCGGCGCGCGGGCTGCTGTGGCCGGACCGGTCGCGCCCCGACGCGCCGGCCAACACCTTCAGGGCCAGCACCGTGATCGATGCGGATGCGGACGTCCACCTGCGCGACAACCCGACACTGCAATTTCGCCCGCGCTGCCCAACCCTGTGGGCACCCGGCGCCCTGCGGCGGCTCGCGCTGCGCAGCGCGGCCGGAGCCTGGAAGGAGTTCACCGCGCTGAACGAGCGCGGCGTCGGGTTCCTGCCGTTCGGCGAGGCCGCCGGGACGCACGACGTGCTGGTGATGACGTTCGAGACGCTCGCGCAGAGCGGTCTGTTCCCGACCGATGGGGCGCTGCCGGCGAACACCTGCTGGGCCATCGGCGTGCGCGTCGACGGCTCGCCCGCGAGTGACGACAACGACGACGACAGCGACAGCCCCGCCAAGGCGTCGCCGCTGTCGGCCGTGCTGGTGACCGATCGCGGCCGACGCTCCCTGCCGATCGTCGAGGACACCACGGCCGGCATGCTGCGCACCGGACACCTGCTGCTCGATCTCGCCGGCGTCGACGGGTCGCCCGCGCGCTTCTCCGTTGAGTGGCGCGCGCCTCAAGGGTTGGCCCGTGCGGCGCGCGTGCTGCGCCTCGAACCGAATGTGCTGCCGATCGTCCAGCGCATCGGGATCCGCGACGAGTTGCCGCGCGCCACCGGGCAACCCGGCTTCACGCACCAGCTCGAGGTGCCCGGCCTGTGCTTCGAGCCCGGCCTGGAGCCGGTCGAGATCACGTCGCGCGACGGTGCCGACACGCGGGCCTGGCGCCGCTGCAAGGACCTCGCGAAGCAGGGGCCTGCCGACCCCGCGTTCGAGCTCGACGCGGCTAACGGCATGGTGCGCTTCGGCAATGGCATCAACGGCATGCGGCCGGCCGCGGGCCTGCAACTGTCGGCAGCCTACGCGGTCAGCGACGGCGACGACGGCAATGTCGCGCGCAACCGGTGGTGGACGGTCACAGGCATCGAAGGCCTCTTCGGCAGCAACCTCGATGCGGTGGCCGGTGGCGCCGACCCATCCGACCGGGCGGCGATGCGGCACACCGCGCGCCAGCGCTTCGAGGACGATCGCGCGCTCGTCAGCGCCGATGACATCCGCCAGGCCGCCGAGCGCCTGCCGTTGCTGGGGGTGGCGCGCAGCTGGATGGCGGCGATCGGCATCGCGCAGACGCAGACCGGAACCCTGCGCCTGGTCGCGATGCGCACGCGCGACGCCGACGCCAACGCCGAACCGGCCGATCCCCCCGAGACGCCGCGCTGGCTCGGCGCCATTCGGCGCGCGCTCGCGCCGCGCCTGCCGCTGGGCACGCGCCTGGTGGTGATCGCGCCGCGCTACCGCGGGTTCGCGGTGCAGGCCAAGGTAGCGGTCATCCCGGGGGCCGATCCGACCGCGGTGTGCGGTGACGTGCGCGCGGCCCTGGTCGAACGCCTGCGCCTCGTGCCGCAGCGCGTGTCGGACGCGGTGCGCGCCACGGGCGTGCCGGTGACGCTGCGCGACGTGACGGCCTGGATGTTGCGGGTCGAGGGCGTGGCCGACGTGGCGTCCCTTGCTTTGATCGTCGACGGTCGCCCGGTCGACACCGTGGCGGTGGCGGCCGATGGCTTGCCGCGGCTCGACCTCGACGCGACCCGCATCGAGCCTCACCGCCCGACGAGCGGAGTGCGCCCATGAGACCGATCGCCTCGTCGGGCTACCGCTTCGAGTTGTCGACGCACTGGCAGACCTGCCTGCTCGCACAGGCGACGTCGGCAGGGGGCGCGATCCGGCCGCTGGCGCCTTTCGCGCCGCCGGCCGCACCGATCCATCGGAGCGTTGGCGCCTTCGCGCCGGCCGCGGCGCCGACGCGCGAGATCGCGTGGCGCGATGCGGCGGGCTGGTTGCACCGGGCACTGCCCGACGATGAACTGGTCGAGGTCGTCGAGGCGCCGGGCGCCATCGCGACATCGCGGCGGCTGGTCGCGACGGCGGCGGATTACTGGGCCACGGGGCGGGGCGGCCACACCGTCGAGGTCTTCGACACGGCCACCTTGTCGCGCCGCTTCGTGGTCGGCTTCGGCGGCGCGCGCGTGATTGACCTGGCGGCGTCCGGTCGGCACGGCGCGGTTGCCGTCCTCGTGGTACGCGACGGCGTCGTCCGCGTCGTGCGGGTGGATTGCAGTGGTCATGCCGACGCGGGTGTCGTGCTGTGCGGGCTCGACGATGCGATCGGCTTTGCCGCCTTCGGGCCGAGCGCGGGCTGCGTCGTACTCGCGGCCGATGCGCGGCGTCTGCTGGCCTTCGCAGCCGACGGCGGCGAGGCGCGCTGGCGCGTCGCACTGCCGACACTCGCGCCGTGCTTCGCGGCTGACGCGATCGGCGGCGATGCACGCACGCGAGTGTTCGTCGCCGGGCGCGACGGCGCGATCGCGGGCGAGCCGGGCGGTGGCGCGTCGCACGTGCTGGTCTTCGACCTCGACGGCGTGCGTGTCGACGATATCGCCTTGCCCGAGCCCGCCACCGGCCTGGCCGGATCGCGCGAGGGCGCGTGGGTGACCGGCGCCAGCGGGCTTTACCGATTGAGCGAGTCCGCCGCCGTGCCCGACTCGCGCGACGAGGTGCGTGCCGAGCTGCTGACCCCGCTGCTCGAATCGCCCGACGCGCCCGACGGGCGGCGTTGGCTGCGCGTCGAGTGCCGCGGCGATCTGCCGGCTGGCGCGACGCTGGAGATCGCCTGCGTCAGCACCGACGACAACGCCGTGTGCCAGCGGGTGCTCGAGCTGACCGGCCAAGCCGCGCGGCCGCCATCGCAACGCGTGCATGCCTTTCGCGCGATGGCGGGCCTGACGTGGCGCCCGATGTTCTTTCACGGCACGGCCACCGCTCCGGCGGTCGGCGGCGTGCTGTCCGCCGCGCCTCTGCACGAGGTGCATGACCGGTTCGTGTGGATCTGCGTCTCGCTGTCGGCCGGGGCGGGCGCTGCGCTGCCGTCCGTCGCCGAGATGGCGGTGCTGTATCCGGGGCGCACGCTGATGGAGCAGTTGCCCTCGATCTACCAGCGCGACGAATCACGGCCCGGGAGCTTCCTGCGCGGGCTGGTCGGCGTGCTCGAGACGACGACGCAGGATCTGGACGCGCGCCTGGCCGGCCTGGGCAGCCGCATCCATCCGGACACCGCATCCGACATGTGGCTCGACGGCGTCGCGCGCTGGCTCGGCCTGCCGTGGGACGACGCGCTCGATTCGGTGCAGAAGCGCGCGCTGATGGCCCGCGCCGAGGCGATCGCGCGTGGTCGCGGCACGCGCGCCGGACTGGGCGAGTTGCTCGACGCGATTGTCGCCGGGAGCACGGCGCGCTGGCGCGTTCGCGACTTAACGGTGGACCACGGCATGGCGATCGTCGGCGGCGCGCGCTGCGACGGCAGCGTGTTGCCGGCGCTGCTTGGCGGGGCGCCTCGCTCGTCGGCACGGCTCGACGTGGGCGCGACGCTGGGCCGGCTGCGCCTGTCCTGCGGTGGCGGCTCCGAAGACGATGCCGGCACGCGCTTTCTCGGTCGCATCCAGGTCAGCGTCGCAGCCGATGCGGCTGCCGCGGCCCGCTGGGCGCCGTGGCTCGAACGCCTGCTGCGCGAGATGCTGCCGGTCGGCACGACGCTGGCGCTGCGCTGGCTGCGCGCCGGCGCGCTCGATGCCGACGCCGACGACGGCGTTGTCACGCTGCAAGGGGTGCCCGACGCGCACCTCGGGCGCGGCGCGGCGATCGGCGTGTCGCGCCTGCGCGGCGACATCGCCAGTTTGCCGGCGACGAGCAACCGCTCCGGCCCAAGCCTTCATTGACATCGCAGAGGAGACGCACCATGGTTTCGATCGCCAACCCCCGCCCGAAGTCCGCCACGCGCACGCTGCGCGCGCAGTGCTGCGACGACGCCGATTGCGGTGCCGGCGCGCGGAACCGCTATTTCGTCGGCAAGCGCCTCACGCCTGATGCGCTGCAGGTGGAGCAGCGCTATCTCAACCAGCGCCGGCACCTGATCAACCGCGCCGTGCATGGGCACGGTGTCGTGGTCGGCTTTGCGGTCGGCGCGATGCCGGCCGCCGCGTACGAGCGTGAGGCCACGACCGGCCGGCTGCGCATCGGCCCGGGCTTGGCCTTTGACGAGGCCGGCCGCGAACTGGTGCTGACCGACATCGTTGACCTGGCTTTCGCGAGCGTGCTGTTGCTCGATGCCGATGGCAGGGTGGTCGATCACGTCGACCCGTCGAAGGGCGCGCGCTGGCTGCTGAGCGTGCATTACGCCGAGCAGGACCGCGGCCCGGTGACGACGACCGACGCCTGCCGCTGCGAGACGCGCGAGTGGGAGCAGGTCTGCGAGACCGTCCGCTTCTCGCTGCAGCAGGTCGACCCCAAGCGCTGCTGCGCCGAGCCGCCCGCCGAGTTGCAGTGCGATTGCGCGGAAGGCCCGTGCTGCGGCGACGAGCCCACCGGCTGCGACCCGGTGCGGCGCGGCGGCTGCCGGTGCCTGTGCGAGCACCTGACCGGGCTCGAGCCGGGGACCGACTGCACGACGCTGTGCGAGATCGACGACGACTGCGGCCGCGTCCGCGTCGACATCCGCCACGGCGTGGCGCTGGCCTGCGTGGGCCTGACCGACGATGGCTGCGGCTGCTGGGCCTTCGACGGCGAGGTCGAGGACTGCGGCCCGCGGCGCCTCGTCAAGCGCAACGACCTGCTCTTTGACCTGATCCGCGGCGCCGACCTGACGCGCGTCTGTGCCATTGGCTGGGCGCCGTGGCACCGCAAGACGGCGGACTGGGCCGGCTTCGTGGCGTCGTTCGGCAGCGAGGAGGGCGGCAGCGGGCAGAGTCCGACCGCCCAGTACTGGGTCGAGTTCTCGCGCCCGGTGCGTGTCGACAGCCTGGCCCCAGACTGCTTCGCGATGACGGTGATCGTGCCGGAGGCAGAGGGCGGCTGGCGCGAGTCGCTGCGCGTGCCGATCGTCGGCGTTCGCACTACGGCCGGCAGCGGCGTGCCGGCGGGCCTGGCCACGGCGGCGCGGCTGGTGGTGGACACGGCCTGGGTCAACGACGCATTGGTCAGCGCGCGGACGCGTTTCGGCGCCGGTGCCGAGGTCGAGATCGAGATTCGGGGTGACTACATCACCGACTGCAACGGGCAGCAGCTGGACGCGAACGTCCGTGGCCTGCGGCCGGCACCGAGCGGCAACGGATCGCCGGGCGGCACCTTCCTGTCCACGTTCCGCGTCGAGCCCAGGCCGCCGAGAGCGGCATTCGCACAAGGAGTCAAGTCATGAGCAATAAGCCACTGAAACCTCTGGGCTCGAAGCAAGGCCTGGGCACGCTCGTCAAGGCACGCTTCGGCGCCGGCATGCTGCTGCAGCACGACGACCTCGACGCCCTGGCGACCTACACGCAGGAGCTGAACCGGTTGATGTTCCGCACGCTCTTCGGTTGCGGTGTGATGTGCGGCCTGGTCGTGAGCGTAGAGCCGCCCAAGTGCGGCAAGCTCTCCGTGCGGGTGGCCAAGGGCGTGGCGCTCGACAGCTGTGGCGACCCGATCGCCGTCAACGAGACGCAGACGATCACGCTCGACACCGAGTGCGATCCGCAGTTCCCGACCACGCTGTGGGTGCTGCTGTGCGCGAAATTCAAGTGCTGCGCGCCGCGAACCTCGCTGTGCGGCTCCGAAGGCGACGACGATGCGCCCAGCGTGAGCACACGCGAGCGCTACGGCTACGAGATCCGGGTCGTCGCCGAGCCGCCGGAGTGTGCCTGCGGCTGCGACCCCGACGACGAGCTGAAGAAGTCGGATTGCCGCTGCGCCAATCCCGATCAATCGTGTTACCGCGCGCAATATGCCGGCGAGTGCAGCGCGTGCGACTGCACTGGCGGCTCCAGTGGTGGGTGCGGCGGCGACTGCGCGGGCGATTGCGGTTGCGACTGCGTCGTGCTTGCCAGGCTCGACCTGACCGCCCCCCAAGGCGAGGAGCGATGGGAGGTCTCGCACAAGGTGCGCCGCTTCATCCGGCCGGTGCTGATCGAGGACCCGCAGGCGCGCCTCGAGTTCGAGGCGCGCAAGCCGCAGCCCGAGCTGCAAGCGCCCGCGGTCGCCGCTGACGTGCAGATCGCGGCGGTGTCCCAGGCCAAGCCGACGAAGCTCGGCAAGCCTCTGAAGGCCGGCAAGGTCGCGAAGGTCGGCTGACAGCGCCCGTCGACCACACGCCGCCGCCACAGGCGCAGCGCGATGCCGCCCCAGCGAAGCGTCCTGCCGCAAACCGCGGCCCCCGAGCGGCGGTCGGCGGCGCCCGCGATGGCGCGCGCAGTGGCCGCGCCCGCGGGCGCGGCCCAGGCACTGCAGCAGCGCCTGGGCCACCAGGGGTCGCAGCAGTTGGTTCAGCGCGCTGCCGATCGGGCGGCCGCCTCTCGAGCCACCCGGTTGGCGAATATCTCCTCGCCGAACGACCCGGCCGAGCGCGAGGCCGAGGAGATGGCGCGCAAGGTCGTGAACATGCGCGACGGCAGCGCCGCCGCCGGCACGCGCGGCGCGTCGGTCAAGGGCACGGTGCAGCGCGATGTGGCGGCTGCTGCTGCGGCGGCGCCGTCGCACGTGTCGGCGCCCGTCCCGGGGGGCGGCGGCGGCGCGCCGCTGTCGCCCGGCGTGCGCTCGTTCATGGAGCCGCGCTTCGGTGCCAACTTCGGCGGCGTGCGCGTGCACACCGGCGAAGCGGCCGCGCAGCAGAGCGTGGGCCTGCAGGCGAAGGCGTTCACGGTCGGCAACAACGTCTACTTCGGGCGCGACCAGTACCGGCCCGAGAGCCCGGCGGGCCGCGAGCTGATCGCCCACGAGCTGACGCACACGATCCAGCAGGGCGCCGCGCCGGTCGTGCAGCGCAGCGTCGACACGGCCGTGACGCAGCACGTCGCCCCGCACCCGCAGCGCTCCTGGCTCGGCATACAGAACCCGCGCGAATACTTCGCGGGCAAGGCGGCGGCCATCCCGGGTTTCACGATGCTGACGGTCGCAATCGGCTTCAACCCAATCAGCAACGCCCGCGTCGAGCGCACGGCCGGTAACCTGCTGCGCGGTGCGATCGAGATGATTCCCGGCGGCAACTTCATCACCGACGCGCTCAACGCCCACGGCGTGTTCGACAAGGTGAGCGCCTGGGCCTCGGCGCAGTTTGAGGCGGTCAAGGACATCGCTGCCAGCGTGTGGCTGGACATCGAGGGCTTCCTCGCCGGATTCAAGGCCGCGGACCTGCTCGACCTCGGCGGGCTGTGGGACCGCGCGAAGGCAATCGTCGAGCGGCCGATCGCGCGTGCGAAGGCCTTCGCGATCGGCTTGAAGAACGGCATCGTCGCGCTCATCAAGGATGCGATCCTGAAGCCGATCGCCGACTTCGCGCGCGGCACGCGCGGTTACCCGCTGCTGTGCAGCGTGATGGGCAAGGACCCGATCACCGGCGAGAAGGCGCCGCAGGACGCCGAGTCGCTGCTCGGCGGGTTCATGAAGTTCGTCGGCGAGGACGAGATCTGGGCCAACATGCAGAAGGCCAAGGCGATCCCGCGCGCGTTCGCGTGGTTCCAGGGCGCGCTGAACGCGCTGCACGGTTTCATAAACGAGATTCCAGGGCTGTTCGTGCAGGCCTTCAGGTCGCTGGAGGTGATGGACATCATCCTTATCCCGCGCGCGTTCATGAAGCTCGCCGGCGTGTTCGGCGGCTTCGCGGGGCGTTTCGTCACCTGGGGCGCGAGCGCCGCGTGGACGCTGCTCGAGATCATTTTCGACGTCGTGAGCCCCGGCGCGCTCGCCTACATCAAGAAGACCGGCGCGGCGCTGAAGAGCATTCTGCGCAATCCGCTGCCCTTTGTGGGCAATCTGGTCAAGGCGGCGAAGCTCGGCTTCCTTAACTTTGCCGACCACTTCGTCGATCACCTCAAGGCGGGCCTGATCGACTGGCTAACCGGGTCGTTGCCAGGCATCTACATCCCGAAGGCGTTCTCGCTCGGGGAGATTGCGAAGTTTGCGTTTTCGGTGCTTGGCCTGAGCTGGGCCAACATCCGACAGAAGTTGGTGAAGGCGACCAACGAGACCACCGTGAAGGCACTGGAAACTGGCTTCGACATTGTTGTGACTTTGGTGCGAGACGGTCCAGGCGCAGCCTGGGAGAAGATTAAGGAGCAACTGTCGAACCTGAAGGACATGGTGATCGGTGGCATTACCGACTTCGTTGTTGACATGGTTGTCAAGAAAGCGATCCCGAAGCTGATCGCGATGTTCATTCCCGGCGCCGGCTTCATCTCCGCGATCCTGTCAATCTACGACACGGTGATGGTGTTCGTCAACAAGATCAAGCAGATCGTGCAGGTCGTCACTGGCTTCGTCGACTCCATCGTGGCGATCGCTGGGGGTGCCATCGGCGCAGCGGCGACGCGAGTTGAGACGTCGTTGGCAGGTGTGCTGTCGTTGGCGATCAACTTCCTTGCCGGCTTCGCCGGTCTGGGCAAGGTGGCCGACAAGGTCATGGGCGTGATCAACAAGGTTCGCGCGCCCATCGACAAGGCGCTTGACTGGCTGGTGAACTGGATCGTGATGACGGCGAAGAAGCTGTTCTCGAAGTTGTTCGGCAAGAAGGACGGCAAGCCGGATGAGAGAACTGATGCGCAAAAGCTAGCTGATCTGGACAAGGCTATCGGCGAAGCCGAAGCGGTAATGGCAAAGGAAGACGCCGACAAGGAAACAATCGAGAAGGCGCTAAAGCACATCAAGGTCAAGTACCGGCTGACGAAACTTGAGCTTGTCAAGGACGCCAGTGACGACAAGTTTGAAACTGACCATGTCCTCGCGGAGATTAATCCGTCGAAGGCGAGCAAGCCGAAAAAGTTCTCCAAGGGAATGCCCGAGTCCAAGGTCTTTTTCGAGAGCGGCAGCTATGACAAGGACGAATATCAGCGGCAGTTGGTCATCGCACAGAAGACGATCTGGAAGATGAAGGTGATTGACTGGATGGGCAATCGGGAGGCCTTCGTTCAGAGGCGTGACGCGCCAGGGTCCAAGTCTGGACGTGACCCCGCAAGCAAGAAGTTGCAGGAGAAGTTTCGCGACCAGCAGGAGCAGGGCTGGATCGCAAACCGGATATCGGAACTGATGGGAGCCCCGCACAAACTCAGCATGGCCCAAGCTGTTGCGCAGGCCCGCAAGGACTGGAAGCAGCAGGCGGCGTTGCACCCGCTCGACCAGGTCGCTGGAGGTGGTCCGGAGCCCACCGGTATGGGAGACCGTCGTATCAACTCCTCGATCGGAAGTACGTGGCGCACGCAGGTCGACGCGATCTACACTGTCTGCAAGGCACTCGGTTCATCGAACCAAAAGAAGTTCAACATGAACGTTACTATTCTCTTGAATAAGAGCCCGGTCTAGTGGAGCGGCGATGAGCGATTTCGATGTGTTTTTCGAAACCTATGGACAGCCCATTGAAGCAGAGAGCGCTGAAGAGAGTCTTCTTTCGCCCTATCGCGGCGTGGTCCCCGATGCGCTTATCGATTTTTGGAGGCGGTATGGCTTCGGAGGTTACGCAAACGGGCTGCTCTGGGTCGTCAACCCAAGCTATCTGGAGGCTGCGCTGAGGGAATGGATACCACAGACGAGAAAGGCGGATCGCGCGATTCCTGTAGTGCGTACGGCTTTCGGCAATATTGTGTATTGGCAAAGAACAGGCTTTACCTTTCTCGACGTTCACTACCGCCGGCGTGTTGATGCGGGGACCAGTGTGGAAGTTCTATTCGGCTTCTACCTGGTGGACCAAAAGTCGCGAAAAAGTGTTCTCGAGGAGCCCGAGTTCAAGAGAGCATTGAAGTCCCTTGGTACGCTGAAGTCAGATGAGGCATATTCGTTCAAGCTACCGCTTGCCATGGGCGGGGACGCGGGTGTCAAAAACATGCAGAAGGTGAAATTGCGCGAAATGTTGGCCTTGCTTGCCAGCGCGTAGCTACTATGCCCCTCCCTGGGCGTCTCTCCTCTGTGCAGGGCCGGACTGTCGCGCGACGCGCCGAGCCACTGGTGTACCGATGTCTCGCCCTGTCTCGCCCCCGACGGGCTCCCACCACTGCCGCGGACATTGCTAGGCCGGCGATGCCGGCTGTCATCACGTGGCGGCCCTATCCCGGGACGATGCGGGCCACGTCGAAGGGCCATGAACGCCGTACTCAAAGCTTAGCCTACTCGTCATCGCCCCTGGCATGATCGCCGTAGTGGAACTGCTGTTCGAGTTGGGCCAATTCAGCAGGGCTTGGACGAAATGCGCGCGCCTTCTCGATGAGCACCATCGGTTCGAGGACCTTCGGGATGCCGGCTTGCTTATGGACGAGTTCGATCAGTTCCGGTTCGCGCGCGGCCCATTTCGCCTTGCTCGCTGCCAGCGCTTGAACGGGATCGGTGTCGGGCCGCGTCCCCAGTTCCGCGTGCCAGGCAGCTGCGACGATGTCCTGCTTCATCACTTCCAGTCCGGCCGCCAGGTTCTTGGCATTTGCGTCGGGTTGGCCGTCGTAGGCTGAGGCGGCGTAGAAGAAGAAGCTCGGGCGGTTCGATGCGATCACCGGGGCCGATTCACCGGACGGCAGCTTCAAGGTGCTGACGTGGAGGATGCCGAGCGATTGGGTCCATAGACGCTGGATCCACTTGCGGATGGGCGCCCCCAACGCCATCAAGGGTCGGCGGCGGTGTGAGTTTGACCGGTCCGAGAACAATTCGAGCAGGGCCAGGGAATAGTCATCGAATGGTCCCTCGTAGATGCCGGACAGGTCGAGGGCCTTGCCCTCACTGGCCGGTGCCGCCACAGGCACGATGTCGACGATGCAGGAGTACCTCGCCAGGTCGACCGCTGCCACACCGTTGAGCTGCAGGAGTTCCCACCAGCGGTTGGTGGTCTCGGAGTTGAGGTAGTCCTGCTTCTTGATCAGCGACAGTGGCGGGAAGTCCATGATCTCCACGGCGCTGCCGAACTCCAGCGGCAGACCCAGTGGCAAGAGGAACTTCCACTTCGCGCTCCATTTGCCTGTCTTCTGGAAGTCGCCGCACAGGGCGAAGCCCTTGAGCCCGAGCGCGAAGAAGCCCTGGTACCGGCCCGCGATGAGGCCGCCGGAGGCAGCGTCCGGATGGTCGAAGTTCACGACCAGGTCTGGTCCGTCCATGGCCACGTTCACGTTCGTGATGCCGGCCGCCTCGCGCTCAAGGCTGTCGCGCATGTAGTGACCTGCGGTCACCTCAAGGCTGTCGAGTTCATGCCCCTCATTGGGGTACGAAAAGAGGAGTTCCGCCTCTTTTCGCGTGCCGACACGAATCTGGAACGTGGCCATCTCTTCCTCCCGTGCAAGGGCGACAGTCGTCGCCTTGTTCCGCGCAGCCTACCCGGTGCCGCGGCAGGCGCCAAGCGTGGCACCCTTCGATGAATCGACGCGATTCTCCAAGCGTACGGCAAACAAGCTGCGCTCGTACCTTCGTGCGGCGTTCCAGTGCGCGCTGGATGTCCGTACCACGGCGTCGATCCCGGTCGTTTTCAAGTCCTTCGGGGTCGTCTTCAACCCAGCAGCGCAGACGCGTCGATCCCCGCAGTTCGATCGCGCCGACAAGCGACCGTTCTCCAAGTCCGACCTGCAGGCGTACTGGAAACTCATCGCCGCACGTCCGGGCGTCGAGGCAGCGGCGTTGAGGTTGCATGTGTTGACCGGCGGCCAGCGCATCGAACAGTTCGTCCGGCTGAAGTGGGCTGACGTGAGTGATGACGCCTTGACGATCTTCGACGGCAAGGGACGGCCAGGCCAGGGACCGCGCGCGCACCAGATTCCCCTGGTGAAGCTGGCCCGGGCCGATCTCGCCCTCCTGAAACGCGAGGGTGAGTTTGCGGTCTCGACGACAGCAGGCAAGAAGGCCATCAGCGTGCGGACGCTGGCGGGCTGGGCTCGCGACGTGGTCGGCGGCACGATCGAGGGCTTCCAGCTGAAGCGGATTCGATCCGGGGGCGAGACGCTGCTTGCGGCGAACGGCGTCAGCCGCGAGATCAGGGGTCATCTGCAGTCGCACGGCCTGACCGGTGTTCAGGCTCGGCACTACGACGGGCACGACTACATGCCGGAGAAGCGCCAGGCCATCGAGATCCTGGTGCGCGAGGTATGCCAAAGCGCGCCTGCCGGTGCTTGACGCTTAGCCAGCGTCCGAGTCGATGCGCAGGGTGCGCGTGTCGACCCGGATGTCCGCATTCCCCCAACGCAACACCCGACATCACCCCAAGTGGTCCTGGTGGCGTCGGGCTGATCAGGTCTCAGGTGCTCCCGCGGGCAACAGCGTTAACGCGCTCTGCGAGCGCCTGGCAGCGCTCCAGCAAGGCGTCGAAGGGTTCGGCGTCATCCAAGAGCAGGCCGTCCTCAACCATGCGCTGGTAGTCCTCGGCCAGCGTCTTCCGCGCGTCGCCGCTGGGTGCGAGAGCCAGTGCACCGGTGACCGCTGCGCGGTAGTCGATGGGCGCACCCTCGGGCATCGATTCGGTGAAGAAGATGCTCTTGTGCTCTGCCACGGCGTGGGCCAACGCGCGGTCCTTCGCCGCGCTGTCGGCGAAGCCGGCAGCGTCGAGCCGCGTCACGTCGTGCCAGTGGCGCGCGTAACGGTCACCGCCTCGAAAGCTGCCTTGGGCGCAGAAGACATGGATGGCCGTGGCCTTCTCCCAGAACGTGCGTTCCGGGCGCATGACCTGGGGCGTGGCCGACGGAAAGCTCACTTCCGGCAGGTGCAGCGCGGCGTCGCACGCGACCGATCGCGGCTCGTTGAGCTCGCCCGTCGATCGCGCGCCGAACTCCAGCAGGACCGAGGGCCGGACATAGCCCGTGCCCTCGCCGAAGGCTTCGTAGTCGATAAAGATCTGCTCACCTTCTGCGCGGGCCTTCGCCGGTAGCCCATGCTCGGTGAGTGCCCTGGCGAGGTCAGGCGCCAGCTTGCCGCTGACGAGTTCGGCAAGGCGCTGCCGGATGGCCTTGCTCCACTTCTTCTCCTGGCTGCGAGACGTGGGCCAGGGGGAGTCGGCTTTCTCGATCAGGTCCGGGGCAATGGCGCGGATGTCGTAGGTGATATCCACGTCCTCCGAGAAGCGCTTGATCACGCCGTAGGCCTTGGAGAGCGATGTTCCGCCCTTGAAGACCAGGTGCTGCGCGTGCGGCCCGGTGAACAGGTGGTGCAGAGCCCAGACGACCCACACGTCCTTTTCGAGCAAATGCAGGGGGCGACCCGAACGCTCTGCCGCTACGAGCAGCGCCTCGCGCAGGTCCTGGCGCGGAAGTCGCAGGAACTCAGGCACGTGGCACCAGCGCGCTGACCTGGCTGGCGAGCCAGGTGGGCAGGCGCGCTCGTGCGCCCACGACCGCCTGCAGGTCGGCCGCCGGCAGCTTGAGCTTCAGCCTGCCGAGGGCCGCTTCCGAGGCTGAAGGGCCCACCCAGGCCAGCGATCGGATGACTTCACCCGCTGCCTGACCGGGGAAGAGCAGTTGCCATGGCGGGGCATGCTGCAACTCGATGGTCTGCGAGCCGAGCCTGAGCTTGCGGC
>JANPDN010000188.1:0-44568 GCA_031431555.1 Rubrivivax sp. | reverse complement strand
ACGAGGTCCAGGTCGTGGGTGAAGAATTGCCCGAACAGGGTGTGCAGCTTGGCTGTGGGCAGGCCGTTGAGGACGCCGGTCTGCAAGCCGCTGAAGATGTTGACGGGCTCGTCGGAGATCAGGTTGCTGATCTCGCGCGGGGTCGAATCAACGATGAAGTTGCTGGTGTTGTCGTACGCGGTGGGCGTGCCCGCGGGTGGGCCGAACCCCAGGCCCACCGGGACGACGTCAGCCGTGCGCGAGGCGACCTGCGAGGACAGCGACGCAAACGCCCGGTCGGCAGAACCCCAAGCCGGGTTCAGAGCGTTGTTGTACTGGCCCGAATAATCCCGGATGCCCCAGCCACCCAGCTCTCCGCGTGCGCCTAGCAGCAGGTGCTGCAGGAGAAGGTCGAGATCAAGTTGTTCAATTTTCATTTTTTACCCCCTGGCGATCCGGCCGCTGCCGTAACCGATCGATACAACCTCCCATTGTCCTGCGGCAAGCGACCCTTCAGCTAGGACCGCAGGCCAGTAGCCACCCCCCGACATGAGGGGGTCGGCGACCCGTCTGTGAGGAAGTGGCATGCGGGCGAGAACAGCGATCGTTTGATGATGCCCAAGCCCAGCCGATTCGACCCGTCCGGAAGGCTCGTTTCAGACACCGCTTTAAGGGGGGTCGGCGACCGATCCAACAGCAAGCGTGAAGGATTGCGCGCGCCGCAGTCAGTGGCCGCCGAGC
This sequence comes from Rubrivivax sp., assembly GCA_031431555.1. Taxonomy (GTDB): domain Bacteria; phylum Pseudomonadota; class Gammaproteobacteria; order Burkholderiales; family Burkholderiaceae_C; genus Rubrivivax. The sequence goes on along the minus strand of JANPDN010000188.1, from coordinate 43,848 downwards.
CCCAGCGCGAAGCCGGGGTGTACGCGTATCCTGCCGGCTCCCGCAGTGACCGAAACCTCGTCGGGCGAAGCATGCGTGACCCCCACCGTCGTGACCCAGCGAGTGCCGCTCGGCGTTGTGCCGACTGCGCGGCAGTGTGCGACCGCGGCCAGACAAACCGATGAGGCGCCGGCCGCTGCTGCTGGCCGGTGCTGCGGCGCCGGTGCTGGTCGCCTGCGGTCCTGGGGCGGTTCAAGTCTTCGAAACCCGAAGCGACATCGACCAGTCGATCCAGCGCTGCACCTGGCGGCCGGCCAACCAGGGCAAGGGCGTGCTGGTGGTCAGCCTGCCCACCTGGGGCGGCAGCCACGCCCAGCCCGACCCGCTGCTGGCGGTTTGTGCCGCCAACGGCTGGGCCTACCTGCGCCCAAATGTGCGGGCGCCAAATCGCACGCCGCAGGCCTGTCTCAGCCCCTGGGTGATCAACGATCTTGAACTTGCTTTTGCCGCGGCGGAGCGGCTCGGGGGCCCGTTCAAACGGCGCGTGCTCGTCGGCGAATCAGGTGGTGGTTACGCGGCACTGGGCGCGTACCTGCACGCCCGCATCGACATCGCGCGCTTCATCGTCTGGAATCCGATCAGCGATTTGCCGGATTGGTTGGCGCAAGCCCAGGCGCGCTACCCCGAGATCGCCCAGGACATCCTGGACTGCACTTCATCGACGCCAGCCGCGTTGAATCACCGCGCCCTGCGCGAGCGATCGCCGCTGACCCAGTTGCCGGGCTCGGTGGACCGCAGCCAGGCGACACTCGAGATCTACGCCGGTGTGCACGACGGCCACCGTGGCAGCGTGCCGATCACGCATGCGATGCGGTTTTTCGACGCGCTGCAGGTGCGTGTGCAGGATCGCATTCCGCAAGCGATGTTCCGGGGTCTTGCGACACGAGACCCAGCGATGATGGCAGTCGGGCGGCAAGTGGCAGGTCGGATCGCCGACCGCGCGGTGGTCTGGCGCACGGCATCGGGCCGCGTATCGTTGACGATCTTTGACGGTGGCCACGAAGCGCTTGCCGCCCACACTGCGGCGCGCATTGCCGACAACACCAACGCTCTGCCCTAGGGCTCAAGGTTTTCATGCAACAAGAAGAAAAGCGCCTGCTCGAAATCGACCTCCTGCGTTTCACCGCGGCAGCGATGGTGCTGGTCTTCCACTGGGCGTTTCGCGGCAATGCCGGCGACAAGCCGAGCACCTTCAGCTACCCCGCGATCGACGCCGTGGCGCGCTACGGCTACCTCGGTGTAGAGCTCTTTTTTGTCATCAGCGGCTTCGTGATCCTGATGAGTGCGCGCTCGGGGGTGTTGCGCGACTTCGTGGTCTCGCGGTTCATCCGCCTGTATCCGGCGTTCTGGGTCTGCTGCACATTGACCTTGCTGGTCGCCTGGCTGATCCCCGACCCCCACCCGGCGTACCAGTTCACGGGCGCGCAGTACCTGGTCAACATGACCATGTTCAGTGGCTTTGTCGGCGTGCCATCGATCGACGGTGCCTACTGGTCGCTGTTTGTCGAGATGCGTTTTTATCTGATGGTGGCGGCGGTGTTGGCGCTGGGGTGGATGGGGCGCATCGAGACCTTGCTGTGGGCCTGGCTCATCGTGGCCACGCTGCAGCGCGTGGTGCGCACGGGTCCGCTGTGGAACTGGCTGAATGCCGAGTACGCGCCGCTGTTCATCGCCGGCGCGGTGCTGTTCCTGATCCACGACCGGGGCTGGACGCCCAAGCGCCTGGCATTGATGCTGGGTGCCTGGGCATTGGCCGTGCACCAGTCGATCACGATGGCCCGATCGTTGACCCAGACCTACAGCACCGAGATCTCGCCGGTCATCGCGGCGATCGGCGTGACGACGATCTTTGTCGTGATGGCGGCGGTCGCCTCGAACCGGCTGCGAGTGCTGCGCTGGCGCGGCTGGCTGCCCTTGGGTGTGTTGACGTATCCGCTTTACTTGCTACACCAGGCCATCGGCTACCTGGTCCTGAACCGGCTCGGTGACAAGCTACCGACCGCACTTCTGTTCTGGGGCCTGGCGTTGCTGATGGTGCTGGCCGCCTGGGGCGTCCACCGGCTCATCGAAAAGCCGATGGCATCATGGCTGCGCAGCCGTCTGCGACGGCCGCGGGCGGCGATTGCGGCCTGACCTTGCCGGGGAGCGATGTTCTATGCAGATTCTGATTACCGATGCCGGCATGGTCAGAACCCGCGTCTGGCGCGTCAGCGCCTGGCAACTGGCGGCGCTGGCACTGTGCCTGGTGCTGCTGCTACTGTTGACGTCCGGCGCCGTCTACCACCATCTCTTTCTCAAGGCCGCCCGCGAAGGCTGGCCGCTGGTCAGCGACATCGTGCACCTCGTCGTGCGCGGCGAACTCGCACAGCGCGACCGGTTCATGCGCGAGAACCTCGACGTGATCGCGCAAAAGGTCGGCGAGATCCAGGCCAAGCTGGTCAAGCTCGAAGCAGTTGGCGAGCGCGTTGCCGGGCTTGCCGGTGTCAAGCCTGAAGACCTCGGCCCGCTGCGGCGCTTAGGCCCGGCAGCTTCGGGCGGGCGCGGCGGGCTCTACGTGCCCCTGAACCAGCCGACCCTGGACGACCTGACGCGCAGCGTGGGCGCACTCGACCTCGATGCCGATGAACGCGCCGACATCTTCACCCTCGTCGAATCGCGCCTGTTTGAGACGCGGTTGGCGGCGCTGATGGTGCCCAACTCGGCCCCCATCGACGGGCCGGTCGGCTCGGGTTTCGGGTTCCGCGCTGACCCGATCTCTGGCCGGGCTGCGCTGCACACCGGGCTGGACTTTTCGGCCGAAGCGGGCACGCCGATCCGCGCCGCCGCCGGTGGCGTCGTGGTCTCCACTGCCTGGCACCCGGCCTACGGCAACCTGCTCGAGATCGACCATGGCAACCGGCTGAGCACCTTGTACGGGCATACCTCGAAGATCCTGGTCGGCGCCGGGGCGATCGTCAAACGCGGCCAGGTTGTCGCCGAGGTCGGCAACTCTGGCCGGTCAACCGGGCCACACTTGCACTTCGAGGTGCTGCTCGAGGGTGTGCCGCAAGATCCGGCGCGGTTTTTGGCGGCCCCGCGCAATGCGGCACTGGCGCCAGCCGCGCCGGCGCTTCGCCGCTGAGGCCCTGACGCTGGCGCGAAAGCGCCGGTGGTAAAATTAAAGGCTTTGCTCGCGTCGAGTCCGGCCCGTGATCTTGCGTCCTTGAATTGGGGCTTGAGCCGCGGGGGATCAGCCCCACCGTAGGGTGGTCGCGCCGTCGCCCCGGCGGGCCTCGATCGCAAGCCCCGCAACCCGCCGTCCACAACAAGAGTCACGCCGCATGTTGCCCAACTTTCTGACCCAGATCTTCGGCAGTCGCAACGACCGCCTGCTGAAGACCTTCCGGCGCTCGGTGCAGCAGATCAATGCGCTCGAAGCCGACTACGAAAAGCTCGACGACGCTGCGCTGCGCGCCAAGACCGACGAGTTCCGCGGTCGCCTGGCCGCCGGCGAGACGCTTGAAGACCTGTTGCCACACGCTTTTGCGGTGGTGCGTGAAGGCGGCAAGCGCACGCTGAAGATGCGTCACTTCGACGTCCAGCTGATTGGTGGCATGGTCTTGCACGAAGGCAAGATCGCCGAGATGCGCACCGGCGAGGGCAAGACCCTGATGGCCACGCTGCCGGTGTACCTGAATGCGCTGGCCGGCAAGGGCGTGCACCTGGTCACGGTGAACGACTACCTTGCCCGCCGCGACGCCGAATGGATGGGGCGCCTGTACACCTTCCTGGGCCTGACGGTCGGGGTCAATGTGCCGGGCATGAGCCGCGAAGAAAAGCAAGTCGCGTTCAGTGCCGACGTCACCTACGGCACGAACAACGAATTTGGCTTCGACTACCTGCGTGACAACATGGTCTACGAAGTTGCCGACCGGGTGATGTCGCGCGGCCAGCATTTTGCGATCGTCGACGAGGTCGACTCGATCCTCATCGACGAGGCGCGCACGCCGCTGATCATCAGCGGCCAGGCTGAAGACCACACCGAGATGTACGTCAAGATCGACGCCGTGGTGCCGGCGCTGAAAAAGCAGATCGGCGAAGAAGATCCGCGCACCGGCGAAGGTGTCATCGATGCCGGCGACTTCACCGTCGACGAAAAGCAGCACCAGGTTTTTCTCACCGAGACCGGCCATGAAAATGCCGAAGCGCTGTTGTCGCAGGCCGGGCTGCTGGTTGAAGGTGCGAGCCTGTACGACCCGGCCAACATCACCTTGATGCACCATGTCTACGCCGCGCTCCGCGCGCGCCACCTCTACCACCGCGACCAGCATTACGTGGTGCAGAACGGCGAAGTCATCATCGTCGACGAATTCACCGGCCGCTTGATGACTGGCCGGCGTTGGAGCGACGGACTGCACCAGGCGGTCGAAGCCAAGGAACGCGTGCAGATCCAGAGCGAGAACCAGACCCTCGCCTCGGTCACGTTCCAGAACTATTTCCGCCTCTACGGCAAGCTCGCCGGCATGACCGGCACGGCCGATACCGAAGCCTACGAGTTCCAGGAAATCTACGGCCTGGAGACGGTGGTCATCCCACCGAACATGCCGACCATCCGCAAGGACGAGCTCGACCTGATCTACAAGACGTCGAAGGAAAAATACGACGCCGTCACCGTCGATATCCGCGAGTGTTACGAACGCGGACAGCCGGTGCTGGTGGGCACGACGTCGATCGAAAACTCCGAACTCGTCTCGGAGTTGTTGACCAAGGCCAAGCTGCCGCACCAGGTGCTGAATGCCAAGCAGCATGCCAAGGAGGCAGAGATCGTGGCCCAGGCCGGGCGGCCGACGATGATCACGATCGCCACCAACATGGCCGGCCGCGGCACCGATATCGTGCTCGGCGGCAACGTTGAAAAGCAGGTCCAGTTTGTCGATGCCGACGAAGCTTTGTCGGCAGAAGAAAAGGCCCAGCGCGCAAAGACGCTGCACGACGAGTGGCAGGGTCTGCACGAGCAGGTCACGTCGCTCGGGGGCTTGCGCATCATCGCCACCGAACGCCATGAGAGCCGGCGCATCGACAACCAGCTGCGCGGCCGCTCTGGCCGCCAGGGCGACCCGGGTTCGAGTCGCTTTTACCTGAGCCTGGACGATTCGCTGATGCGCATCTTCGCCGGCGAACGGGTGCGCGCGATCATGGACCGGCTGAAGATGCCTGAAGGCGAAGCGATCGAAGCCGGCATCGTCTCGCGCAGCATCGAAGGTGCGCAGCGCAAGGTCGAGGCGCGCAACTTCGACGTGCGCAAACAACTGCTCGAGTACGACGACGTCTCGAACGACCAGCGCAAGGTCATCTACCAGCAGCGCAACGACATTCTCGAAGCGCAGGTGCTCGAAGCGCAGATCGGCAATCTGCGATCGAGCGCGCTGACCGATGTCGTGCGCACCTATGTCGCCGTTGAAAGTGTCGAGGAACAGTGGGACCTCGACGGCCTGGAAAAAACGCTGCGCGAAGAGTGGCAACTCGAGGTGCCGCTGAAGGCTGCAGTCGAAGGCAGTGACTCGATCACTGACGAAGACCTCGTCGCCAAGGTTGTCGCTGCCGGTGATGCGATGTTCAAGAGCAAGATCGACAGCGTCGGCGTCGAGCAGTTCACACCGTTCATGCGCATGGTGCTGCTGCAGTCGATCGACTCGCATTGGCGCGAACACCTCGCCGCGCTGGACTATCTGCGCCAGGGCATCCACCTGCGTGGCTACGCCCAGAAGAACCCGAAGCAGGAATACAAACGCGAGGCGTTCGAGCTGTTTTCGCAGCTGCTCGATGTCGTCAAGCTCGAAGTCACGCGGATCCTGCTGACGGTGCGCATTCAGAGCCAGGAGCAGGTCGCGCAGGCGGCAGAGGCGATCGAAGAACGGGCCGCCCAAGTCAGCAATGTGACCTACACCCACCCGAATGAAGACGGCAGCATCAGCTCCGAGCCCGACCCGGCGACGCTCGCCAGCCAAGTGCCCAAGGTCGGCCGCAACGACCCCTGCCCCTGCGGCAGCGGCAAAAAGTACAAGCAGTGTCACGGCAAGCTCGCATGACCTCAGTGGCGCGCAGGTGGACCGCCGAACCCTGATCGACGCGCCGCGCGAGCTGTTCAGCGAACGGCTCGTATTGCAGGCGCCGCGGGCCGAACATGCAGAAGCTTTTGTCGAGAGCCTGAACCGATCCTTGCCCGGCCTGGCATTCATCGGCTGGGGGCAAAAGCTGCGCGATCTCGATTGGGCGCAGCGCTTCTGTACCGATGGCGCAGCGATGGTTGACAACGGCGAGTGCCTGATCTTCAACGCCTTCATGCGCGGCGAGGGCGATGCGCTTGACCGCTACGTTGGCCGCATCGACCTGCACACCTTCGACTTCGAAGCGCCGCGTTGTGAAGTCGGCTACGTGGGTGATGTGCACAGCGCCGGCCGCGGCCTGATGCGCGAGGCCGTGCTCGCTGTCATCGGCATGGGTTTCGAGATCGGCTTGATGCGCGTCCATGCGCTGAGCGATGCGCGCAACCTTCGGGCACTGCACTTTGCAGGCGCGTTGGGGATGCAGCACGAAGGGTTGCTGCGCGCTTTCGAGCGCGACGCGCAAGGTCGGCTGTGCGACATGATGATGTTCGCGGCCTACCACCCGCGCCTGGCCTGATACATCACGTTTCAACTGGGCTTGCATCGGTCTCGCGTATATTGTTTTTAGGCCGCTGCGCGCCACAAGCGCGTTGCCAAAGCCCGATGCGCTGCCTCTGTTCACCCGACATCGCTAACGAACCCCGTGGAAGCACACGCTCGACAAAACAACTTTGATCTGATTCGGCTGGTCGCTGCCGGGCAGGTCGTGCTCTGGCATGGCATCGAGCATCTGAAGGTGGACGTGCATCCGTTGCTGCTGTGGCTGCTCGGCTCGTTTCCCGGCGTGCCCATCTTCTTTGTGGTCAGCGGCTATCTGGTGTCGGCGTCGTACCGCCGCAGTCGCAGCGTCGGCACCTATTTTGCAAATCGGGGGCTTCGCATCTTTCCCGGGCTGTGGCTCTGTTTTGCCTTCTGCTTTGTCAGCATCGCCTGGTCGTATGGGCTCGCGGGTGCACGCTGGCAGGACTTGGCCAACTGGGTGCTCCCCAATCTCGTCGGGCTGTCGCACACGCCGGCGTTCCTGAAGTCCTTCGGGACGGGTTCGGTCAACGGCAGTCTGTGGACGATTCCGGTCGAGTTGCAGTTTTACGTGGTGCTGCCGCTGCTGCTGCTGGTCTTGCAGCGCAGCGGCTGGCGTTGGGGCTTGGCTTTTGTGTTGTGCCTGGTGGCGTCGTTTGCCTATCTTTGGATGGTGCGTGAAAGCGACTCCAAGGCTTTGTCGAATGTGCTGTTGCGGCTGCTGCCGTCGTGGCTCTACATGTTCATGTTGGGCATGATCTTGGAGTGGCGGGCCGACTGGAGGGAGCGGTTCGTCAAGGACCGATTTTTCGTCTGGATCGGCGCCTACCTGATATGGATCGTGCTATTGCAAGCCGCCGGCTTCACGACCGTCGGCAACGCGGCGACGCCCCTCGCGTTGATTCCCCTGGCTGCGGTGGTGATCGCGGCGGCGTACTCTTACCGAAGCTTGGCGAGCCGCTGGCTGCGCGGCCACGATATCTCGTACGGCATGTACCTTTATCACATGCCCATCGTCAACCTCATCGTCGTGTTGACGCCAGGCCTGCGCGGCCCCGCTGCGCTGGTCGTCTGCATCGTTGCAACGCTGAGTCTCGCGGGTGTCTCCTGGTGGTTGGTGGAGCGACCGGCGCTGCGCTTGAAACCCACTTCGAAGGGGCTGCAGACGGCCTATTGACCGCGGGCGCAACCTGCGGTTACATAAAACCGATGGCGATGGGCGAGTTGCCCCTCATGTACGGGGTTGGGACTGCCGATGGTCCCGATACGCTGATGGGCTGATTCGCGATTCGTTCAACGACCGATGCACGCTCATGCACCAAACCAAAAAATCACGAGTCGATGGGGTCCGGATGTTGAACAGAACCAAACCTTCCAGCATTAATGCCGTCAGCCTGTGCTTGAGCGCGGGGCTCCTGTTGATGGTCACCGCCTGTGGTGGCGGTACGCAGCAATCCGATGCCGAGGTATCGCTCGATGCAGCAGCAGGCGCGCTGGACGCGTCGGCAAGCCTGGAGCAGCCGGTCGCTGGCGACCCGGGCACGGACGTCGAGCAACCGGCGGTACGCGAACGTGCTCTGGCGGTGAGCGCGACACCGGCATCACCAAAGCGGGCGGTTGTGCTGCTGGGCGGGATCGGAAATTCGTCGACCCGTGCACATGCGGCCAGGTTCGACCTGGCTGTGGTGAACATGCCGATGGCGAGTACGGCAGCCACGATCTCGAGCTACGTCACCGACCTGAAAACGCGCAACCCGAGCCTGATCCTGGGTCAGTACGTGGCAGTCAATGAGATCCGCGCCGCCGATACCGGCCTGGCTGCCGCGGCCGACCTGAATCGCTGGTGGTTGTACAACGCCGCCGGCGCGAAGCTGCGCTACACGCGGTCTGATTCGTACGAAATCAACCTCACCGCCTGGGCGCCCAAGGACGTGCAGGGGCGGTCGTGGTCAGTCTGGCGCGCCGAACAGGATGCGGCCAAGTATTTCCAGCCGCAGCCGAAGATAGATTTTGTCTACACCGACACGGTGGTCCCGCAGCGTGTCTCGGCGGACTGGAAGCGTGTCGGAAGCAACCAGACCTGGCAAGACAGCACGGTGCAGGCGGCAACGCGGGTGGGCTTCAACACCTACTGGAACAAGCTCAAGACCTTGCGTCCCGGCATCAAGGTCATGGCCAATGCCGACCAGTCCTGGCTGGCCAGCGCCGAGTTCAAGGGCACGCTCGACGGCGCGCTGCTCAACGGCATGATGGGCAAGAGTTGGTCGGTCGAAACCTGGGGCGGCTGGTCGGCGATGATGGCCCAGTACCGCACCGCGCTGGCCAATACCAACGCCAGCAAACAGGTCGTGTTTTTGGCCTATGCCGAACCCACCGACTACGCGCGCATGCGCTACGGCCTGGCATCGGCGATGCTCGAAAACGGCTACTTCGCGTTATGGGCCAACTCGGGCACTCAGCCGGCACCTTGGTACGACGAATACTCGGCGCCGATCGGCACGCCGCTCGACGCGGCGCCGACCGTTGCCGCTGGCAACGGCATCTGGCTGCGCCGGTATACAAATGGCATGGTGCTGGTCAACCCGGGCACGGCGAGCGCCAGCTACAACGTCGGCGTGGGCTACCGCCGGTTGGCTGGCACGCAGGATCCAGCCGTCAACAACGGCGCGGTCACGACGAGCGTGACCCTGGGCCCGAAACAGGGGCTGGTGCTGCTCAAGGACACGACGCTGCCGCCGCCTCCGACGGTCACGCCAATCTGCAAATTCGAGTTCCCGATTGGTGACACGAGCGGCATTTACAAGCCGCTGCGGCGCGGCGACGAATCGACGAATACCGATGTCCTGGCGTCGTGGGCGACGGCAAACACTGGCGTTGGTGACGTCGTCTTCCTTGGCGACTCGATCACTGGCGCCTGGAAGTTCCAGACGACGCTATGGAACTCGCTGGCAACCGGCTACAGCAAGGTCAATTTTGGCGTCGGTGGCGATTCGATCCAGACCGTCGCCTACCGGCTTGAGGCGGGCCTGCTCGGCAACATGAATCCGCGCAGCGTCGTGCTGATGATCGGTGCCAACAATGTGTCGACCAACGCGCCCGCACCGGAGATCACCGGCCGCGCGATCTGGAACCTGGCCTCCTTGGTCAAGTGCCAGAAACCCAACGCCCGGTTGATCCTGATGGGCACGCTGCCCCGCGCTTCGGTAGGCGCGCCGAACCCGACCGTCGACCCGATCCTGATTGCCCAGGTGCAAAGGATCAACGCCGAGATCGCACGGCTGAACCTGGCCAACGCAGGCAAGGTGGCGTACCTCGACATCGGTTCGTTCTACATGAGCGGGACGTCGCTCAACCAGGCCATGTACATCGACCAGGTGCATTTGAGCAACCTGGGCTACCAGGAATGGGCCAAGCACCTCGGCCCGGTGCTGACCCGGGAGCTGACACGCTAAGCAGCGCGCTGACGCTCTGAGAAGCGCCGAGATGCGCTGACACAATGGGGGCTCCAGGAGGAGCCCCATGTCAGACGTTTCTGCAAAGGATCGCGCAGCGAACATTCACGCCGTCGCGGGTGTTCAGATTGGCACGACGATGGCCGCGATCCGCAAGCCCGGTCGGCGCGATCTTGTCGTCATCAAAATCGACACGGGCGCGGCAGTCGCGGCGGTCTTTACGCAGAACCGGTTCTGCGCGGCGCCGGTTCAGGTTTGCCGCGAACACCTCGCAGCGCATCGTGGGATCCGCGCGCTGCTGATCAATACCGGCAATGCCAACGCTGGCACCGGTGACGACGGCCTGGCGCGTGCGCGGCGCAGTTGCGCTGCCCTGGCTGCGCAACTTGGGGTCGAGGTGCAACAGGTGTTGCCGTTTTCGACTGGCGTGATCATGGAGACGCTGCCCATCGAGCGCATCGAAGCCGGCTTGCCGGCTGCGCTGGCCGATCTCGACGGGACCCATTGGGCCGACGCGGCGGTCGGCATCATGACCACCGATACGGTGCCCAAAGTGGCCTCGGCGCAACTGACGATCGGTGGCCAGGCGGTGACCATCTCCGGCATCGCCAAAGGCGCCGGCATGATCCGCCCCAACATGGCCACGATGCTCGGGTTTGTTGCCACCGATGCGGTGATCAGCCAAGCGCTGCTCGAGCAGTTGGTGCGCGAAGCCGCTGATGAGAGTTTCAACCGCATCACCATCGACGGCGATACCTCGACCAACGACTCCTTCGTGCTCATCGCCACGCAGCGCGCCGGCCACGCGCCGATCGAGTCGCTGGCGGTGGGTGACGGCGCTCGGCTGCGCGACGCGGTCTTTGCGGTTGCGACGCAGCTCGCCCAGGCGATTGTTCGTGACGGCGAGGGTGCGACCAAATTCATCACCGTCCAGGTCGACGGCGGCCGCAGCATCGCCGAATGCAAGAGGGTGGCCTACGCCATCGCCCATTCGCCGTTGGTGAAGACGGCGTTTTTTGCCAGCGACCCCAACCTCGGGCGCATCCTCGCGGCGGTCGGCTGCGCCGGTATCGATGATCTCGACCAGACCTTGATCGACCTTCATCTCGACGACGTTCACGTCGCGCAGCACGGCGGCCGGCACCCGGCGTATCAGGAAGCAGACGGCCAACGGGTGATGAAACAGACCGAGATCACGGTGCGCGTGACCTTGCACCGCGGAGAAGCCACCGCCTCGGTCTGGACCTGCGACCTGTCGATCGACTACGTGCGCATCAACGCCGACTACCGCAGCTGACGGTCAAGCCGAGGTCTGGTTTTCGGCCAGCCAGGCTTGCAACATCAGGATGTTCCACAGCGGATACATACACACGCGCCGGCCAGAAAGCTGGTCGTGCCACATGCGGCGCACGGAGTCGGCATTGAGCAGGCCCTGCTCGCGCAGGGTCTTGGGGTCGAGCAGGTTTTCGGCCCAGTCGCGCAGCGGCCCGCGCAGCCAGGTGCTCAGCGGCACTGCAAACCCGGCTTTGGGGCGGTCGATCAATTCGCGCGGCACATGGCGATACAGGATCTGGCGCAGGATCCACTTGTTGACGCCGTCGCGGCGCTTGAAATGCAGCGGCAGGCGCCAGGCCTGCTCGACGACGCGGTGATCCAGAAACGGCACCCGGGTCTCGAGACTGACCGACATGGCCGCGCGGTCGACCTTGGTCAGGATGTCGTCGGGCAGATAGCTGATCTGGTCGAGGAACATCATGCGCTCGTCGAACGACGCCTGTTGTGGCCAGGCGGCCGGCGTTGTCAGCGCAGTCGATGGGTCGCCGGCTGCGATGACGTAGTGCTCGGGATGGGGGGTCTGCGAGACCATGAAGCGATAGAACGCCTCGCGTGAGGGCATCGCGAGCAGGTCGGCGAGCTTGCGGGCCCGCTCACCGAAGGGTTTCGGCCCAACGGTGTGATCACCACGCAGCGAACCCGCGATGGCATCGGCAACCCGCCAGCCGCCTTGCAGCACGGCATTCAAGGTGCCGCCAGCCAAGCGCCGCATCGGCCGCGGCAGGCGCGACAGGTTCGACCAGGCCTTGCCAAGTGCGCCGTAGCGGGTGTAGCCGCCGTAAAGCTCGTCGCCGGCATCACCCGAGAGCGCAACCGTGACGTGCCGGCGCGCAATCTGCGACACCAGGATGGTTGGGATCTGCGACGAGTCGGCGAAGGGCTCGCAGTACAGGCTGGGCAGGCGCGGCACGAGGTCCAGCGCTTGCTGCCCGGTGACATACAGCTCGGTGTGGTCGGTGCCGAGGTGCTGGGCCACGGCCATTGCATGTTCGGCTTCGTTGAATGCTTTTTCGTGGAAACCGATGGTGAAGGTGCGCACCTTCTCCGCTGCCTGCTTCTGCATCAGCGCGACGATCAGCGACGAGTCGATGCCGCCCGAAAGAAACGCCCCCAAGGGGACGTCGGCGACACGCTGCAAGCCGATCGCCTGGCTCAACTGGCGCTCGACGGCTTCGATCGCTTCGGCGTCCGAGCCTTCGAATCGATCCTGCTGGCCGCGCCTCACGACATCGGCGGCGGACCAGTAGGTCACCGGCTCAGCGGTGTGGCCGCACGCATCGAAGTGCGCGAACGTTGCGGGCGGTAGCTTGTAGATGCCGCGATAGATCGACAGCGGCGCGGCGATGCAGCAGTGGCGCAGCAGCAAGGACACCGCCGAGTGGTCGATATCGGCGGCAAACCCCGGGAAGGCGCGCATCGCCTTGAGCTCCGACGCAAACAGAAAGTGCTCGCCGACGCGCCCGTAGTACAGCGGCTTTTCGCCGAGCCGGTCGCGGGCCAGCGTCAGGCGCCGCAGCTCGCGGTCCCACAGCGCGATGGCAAACATGCCTACGGTCTTGCGCAGCGTCTGCTCGATGCCCCAATGCTCGAATCCGGCGAGCAGGGTTTCGGTATCGGAATGCCCACGCCAGGGCCCGGGCGGCAGTTCGCGGCGAAGCTCGTTGTGGTTATAAATCTCGCCATTGAAGACCATCTCGTAGCGGCCGGAAACCGATCGCATCGGCTGGTGGCCGGCGGCAGAGAGGTCGACGATCGCCAGCCGGCGATGGGCCAGCGCCAGCGACCCATCGGCCTCGGTCCACACGCCGGAGCCATCGGGCCCGCGGTGCTGGATGCGCAGCGCCATCGCGTTGGCGACTTCGCTCGCGCGCTCGGAACCCAGGGGACGTGTTGTCCAGAAGCCGGCAATGCCACACATTTGAATCGTGCCTTCAAGTTGTTTTCGCGTTGCGCGGACTCGACCGTCTGGCCCTTGGCGCATCAGTTGCACGCCAGGCCGGACCCGCTCGAAGCAGCCGGCCGAAGCCGCGCGTGCCCAGCGCCGCGTGCGAAATTTCGAGCAGCCGCGACTATGACGCCATCCACGCGGCCGATCCTTGACGGGGCCCGCCTTCGGCCACCGAACCTGTGAAAATTGCATCGATCTGTTGCGTTGCGTTGCGTTGCCGCGCCGCTGCCCCCCATGTTCAAGCTTGCCATGCCGCAGCCAGCGCTGCTACGATTCGCCCCCGCACATCCAACGAGCCGCACGATGACCTCCCGCAAACCCATTCAACCGCTAGGCCTGCCGATTGGCATGGCCGTGGGCGGCGCATGGGCTGCCGGTGGTTGCACCTTCGTGCCGGCGCGCCACTAGCAACTTCTCAGCCCTTCCAAACTGGAGCCCGCTGAGAGATCGGCGGGATGCTCCGGGCCCCACAGGAAGCGATCCCGTCACCCGGCTCCACAAGAGTCGACGCGAAGACGGCACTGAGAAGAAAAATGTTCAGCAAACTTTTGCCGCCGAGATTTCTTCAGGCGTTGCGACAGCGATTCACGCTGCCCCACGACGACCTGCTGCGCCAGGCCACCTACCGGCGCCTGTTCACGTCGATCCTGGTCAGCTCGACCGGCGGTCAGGTGAGCATGCTTGCGTTGCCGCTGACGGCTGCCGTGCTGCTGCATGCCACGCCGACGCAGATGGGCCTGCTCATCGCCGCCGAGATCGCGCCCTTTGTTTTGCTGTCACTGCCGGCCGGGGTCTGGCTCGACCGCGTGCGCAAATTGCCGGTCTACATCGCCGGCGAAATCACTTTTGCGCTGGTGTTGTTGACGGTGCCGCTGGCCTGGTGGCTGGGCTGGCTGAATATGGCCTGGATGACCGCGGTGAGCTTCGTGCTCGGCACCGTGCACGTTGTCGCCGGGTCTGCCGCGCAGATCGTGCTGACCCAGGTCGTGCCGCGCGAGCGCCTGGTCGAGGCGCACGCCAAAAACGCGCTTGCCAGTTCAGGCGCCGAGGTTGCCGGGCCGGGCCTGGCCGGTGTGCTGATCAAAGCCGTCGGTGCGCCGGTGGCCTTGCTCGTCGACGCCTTCATGCTGATGTGTTCGGTCTGGGTCTTGCGCGGCATCCGCGTGCACGAGGTGCTGCGCCCAAGAGGTGATGCGGGTTTCATGCCCGAGCTCAAGGCGGGCTTGCGTTTTGTCGCCGGCACGCCGCTGCTGCTCGGCATGGCGGCGACAGTCGGCGTCTGGCAGATGTGCCACCACGCCGCGGTGGTCGTGCAGATCCTGTTTGCAACGCGCACGCTGGGTTTGAGCGAGCAGGATGTCGGCTTGAGTTTTGTCGGCCTCGGCGTCGGCACCGTGCTGGCCAGCGTTTTTGGCCGGCGCATCTCGGCGCGCATCGGCCCAGGCCCCTGCCTGCTGCTCGGGGTGGCCGTCAGTGGCGTCGGCTGGCTGGCGTGCAGCGTCGCGCCGGTAGGGCCACTGGGGGTGTTTGTTTTCTCCGCGATGCTGTTCTGCTTCGGCTTCGGTGCGGTATTGAGTTTCATCAACTTCCTGTCGCTGCGCCAGTCGGTGACGCCGGCGCCGCTGCTCGGGCGCATGACGAGCACGATGCGCTGGCTGATCCTGCTCCCGGCCGGGCCGGGCGCGCTGATCGGCGGCTGGCTCGGTGAGCATGTCGGCCTGCGCGCGTCGCTGGCTTTTGCCGGCATCGTCGCATTGCTGGCGACCTTGGTTGTCTGGCAGTTTCCGCTGATCCGCAATCTGCGTCACTTGCCGGCACCCGAGGACAGCGACCTCGCGCTCGGCGCCGAAGCGCATGTGCCGCCGGCCGCGCCTGTGGTCGGGTGATCGACCTCAGGCCGTTGGCGGAAAGTGGTCGACGGCGTCGGTGATGATGCCGTCGACACCCGCGGCGAGCATGCGCGCCGCCACGGCGTCGTCGTTGACGGTGTAGACCAGTGCGCGCATGCCCGCGGCGTGGATGCCGGCACAGACCTCCGCGTTCATCAGCTTGTGGTCGGTCACGATGGCCACGCAGGCCAGCGACAGCGCGACCGCCTGCCAGCCGCCCCACAGCGTATCGAGCAACAGCGCGCGCGGTAGCGTCGGTGCCGATTCAAGCGCGCCTTGCAGGGCCTCGGGGCGGAACGAACTCAGCAGCGGCAGCAGCGCGGCGCCGGCCCAGAGCCGTGCGGCTTCGCGGCCGACCACTTCGCCGGTGATCAGCTCCTGGCCGGGGGTCGGCTTGATCTCGATATTCAGCGCAAAGCCGTTGCGGCGGACGTAGGCGGCGATCGCCCGCAGAGTTGGGATCGGCTCGCCGGCAAAGGCCCGGCTGTGCCAGGCGCCGGCGTCGAGCTGCGACAGCGCAGACCAGCTGATTTCGCCAGCCTTGCCGGCGCCGTTGCTGGTGCGCTCCAGGGTCGCGTCGTGCAGCAGCATCGGCAAGCCATCGGCGCTGAGCTTGACGTCACACTCGAAAGCGCGATAGCCATGCGCCGCGCCGGCCCGAAATGCTGCCAGCGTATTTTCTGGCGCGAGCTTGCCGGCGCCGCGGTGCGCGATCCAGCGCGGATAGGGCCAGGGCGTCGAAGGTGCTGGCACCTTCAACCTGCACCTTCAAGCGACACGCTGCGACGTGCCGGCATCAAACCAGTGCAAGTGATGCGGCTCGACATGCAGTTTGACCACCGCACCAGGCGCCGGCGGCGCCAGCGTGGCGTCGATGCGCAGCGTGAAGCGCTCGTTGCCGAGCAGCCCGTAAACCAGCCGCTCGGCGCCGAGCATCTCGAGCATCTCGACCTTCATCGGCCAGCTGCCCTGGTCAGCAATCTCGACATGCTCCGGGCGCACGCCCAGCGTCAACGCGCCGGCACGCGGCGCAGCGGCGGGCAGCATCAAGGTTTCGCCGCCAAGCGTGAAGCGCGAGCCATCGGCCTGGCCCGGCAGCAGGTTCATCGGCGGCGAGCCGATGAAGCCGGCGACAAAGGTGCTCGCCGGTTTGCCGTAGACCATCTCAGGCGTGCCGATCTGCTCGATGCGGCCGGCGTTCATCACGATCATGCGCTGCGCCAGGGTCATCGCCTCGACCTGGTCGTGGGTCACGAACAAAGACGTGATGCCGAGCTCGTGGTGCAGCTTCTGGATCTCCAGCCGCGTCTGCGCGCGCAGCTTGGCGTCGAGGTTGGACAGCGGCTCGTCGAACAGAAAAACCGCCGGCTCGCGCACGATCGCGCGCCCCATCGCCACGCGCTGGCGTTGGCCGCCAGACAGCTCGCGCGGCCTGCGCGCGAGATAGGGCGCAAGTTGCAGGATGCCTGCGGCCTTGTCGACCCGGGCCTTGATCTCGGCCACCGGCACCTTGGCAATTTTCAGCCCGTAGGCCATGTTGTCGTACACGCTCATGTGCGGGTACAGCGCGTAGTTCTGGAAGACCATCGCGATGTCGCGCTCTGAAGGCTCGAGCCGGTTGACCACCCGCCCGCCGATATCGATTTCGCCGGCGCTGATTTCCTCCAGCCCGGCAACCATGCGCAGCAGCGTGCTCTTGCCGCAGCCGGAAGGTCCGACGATGACGACAAATTCGCCGTCGGCGATCTCGACGTTGACGCCGTGGATGACCTTGTTGGCCTTCGGCCCGTTGCCGTAGACCTTCTCGACATTGCGCAGGGAGATCGCACCCATATTTTTCTGCCCGCCTATTTTTCGCTGTCGACCAGGCCCTTGACGAACCACTTCTGCATCAGGATCACCACCAGCGCCGGCGGGATCATCGCCAGCATCGCCACCGCCATCACCGCATTCCATTCGGTCGCCGCGTCGCCGCCAGTGATCATGCGTTTGATGCCCATCACCACTGGGTACATGGATTCTTCGGTGGTCATCAGCAGCGGCCAGAGGTACTGGTTCCAGCCGTAGATGAACTGGATCACGAACAGCGCAGCGATCGAGGTGGTCGACAGCGGCAGCAGCACGTCCTTGAAAAATCGCATCGGGCCGGCGCCGTCGATGCGCGCCGCCTCGACCAGTTCGTCAGGCACGGTCAAGAAGAATTGCCGGAACAGAAAAGTCGCGGTCGCCGAGGCGATCAGCGGCACGGTCAGCCCGGCATAGGTGTTGAGCATGCCGAGGTCGGACACAACCTTGTAGGTGGGCAGGATGCGCACCTCGACCGGCAGCATCAGGGTCACGAAGATCATCCAGAACACCAGGCTGCGGCCGGGGAAGCGGAAGTACACCACCGCAAACGCCGACAGCAGCGAAATGCTGATCTTGCCGATGGCGATGACGAGCGCGCTGACCAGGCTCACGAACAACATCGGCGCGGCCGGCGGGAGCTTGCTGCCGTACTCGGTCTGGCCGCCGAAGAGCGCGAGTTTGTAGCTCTGCACGATGTTGTCCCCGGGCAGCAGCGACATCGGCACGTTCTGCACGATCTGCTCTGCAGTCTGGGTGCTGGCGATGAAGGTGATGTAGACCGGGAAGGCGACGATCGCCGCACCCAAAATCAATGTCAGGTGCGCGAGCGTGGTCGCGGCGGGGCGGTTTTCGACCATGTCAGTGGGCGTCGGGTGCGCCGCGGCAGCGAGCTGGTTTCATCAGTAGTGCACCTTCTTTTCGACATAGCGGAATTGCACCACCGTCAGCGCGACGAGGATCACCATCAGCACCACCGATTGCGCCGCAGAGCCGCCGAGGTCGAGGGACTTGAAGCCATCGAAGTAGACCTTGTAGACCAGGATCGCAGTGTCCTTGCCGGGCCCACCCGAGGTCGCCGCGTCGACGATGGCGAAGGTGTCGATGAAGACGTAGATGATGTTGATGACTAGCAGGAAGAATGTCGTCGGCGTGAGCAGCGGGAACTGCACCGTCCAGAACCGCCGCCAGGGGCCGGCACCGTCGATGGCCGCGGCTTCGATCAGGCTCTTCGGTATCGACTGCAGGCCGGCCAGAAAGAACAGGAAGTTGTACGCGATCTGCTTCCACACGGCGGCCATCACGATCAGGATCATCGCGTCCTTGCCATCAAGCAGGTGGTTCCAGTCGACGCCCCCTTCGCGCAGCAGATAACTCACAACGCCGATCGACGGCGCGAACATGAACAGCCACAAGACGCCTGCCACCGCTGGCGCCACCGCGTAGGGCCAGATGAGCAGCGTCTTGTAGACCGGCGCACCACGCACGACGCGATCGGCCATCACCGCCAGCAGCAAAGACACCGACAAGCCGATGCCGGCGACGAGGACCGAAAAAACCGCCGTTGTCCTGAACGAGGCGAGGTAGGTCTCGTCGGCAAACAGGGTCTTGAAATTGTCCAGCCCGACAAACTCCTGGCTCGTGCCAAAAGCGTCCTGCTGCAACACGCTCCAGTACAGCGCCTGCCCGGCGGGCCAGAAAAAGAAGACGAGCACGATCGCCAACTGCGGCGCAATCAGCGCCCAGGGCAACCACCAGCTCTTGAATCGGACGCGCTTTTCGACAGCCACCTGAACTTGTCCTTTTGCCTACCGGCCCCAAGGCGGCGAAGCTGGCGTCCGCCGGGCGAGGGCTGGTTGAGCACCCGCCGCCGCAACCGCCAAACGCCTCAGGACTTGTTCGCTTTCTCGAAGCGTTCGAGCAATTCGTTGCCGCGCGTGACGATGGCGTCGAGGCCTTCCTTGGCCGACTTCTTGCCCGCCCACACGCCCTCCATCTCCTCATCGATGATGGTGCGGATCTGCGGATAGTTTCCGAGGCGCAGGCCGCGCGACTTGTCGGTCGTCTTACGGATCATCTGCGTGACCGATACGTCGGTGCCCGGGTTCTGTTTGTAGAAGCCCGACTTCTCGGTCAGTTCGTAGGCAGCGATCGTGACCGGCAGGTAGCCCGTGCGCTGGTGGCTTGCGGCGGCGACCTCTGGCTTCGAAAGGTGGGCGAAGAATGCGGCGACGCCCTTGTATTCGTCCGGCCTCTTGCCAGCCATCGCCCACAGGCTGGCACCGCCGATCAGGGTGTTCTGCGGTGCGCCGGGCACATCCGGGTAGTACGGCAAGGTGCTGATCCCGAAAGCGAACTTCGCATTGCGCTTGATCCCGCCGTAGGCCGCCGACGAGCCGGTGTACATCGCGCATTCGCCAGACAGGTAGGTCGCGTCGGCGGAGCCGCTTCGACCCTTATAGATGAACAGGCCCTGCTTGGCCATGTTGGCGAGGTTTTCGATATGGCGCTGGTGCAGCGGCGAGTTGACGACGAGGCGCGCGTCGTAGCCGCCGAAGCCGTTGTTCTTCGTCGCGAGCAGCGTGTTGTGCCAAACCGAGAAATTCTCGAACTGGGTCCAGCCGACCCAGCTGGTTGTGAACGGGCACTTGTGGCCGCTGGCCTTCAGCTTGGCGGCCGCCAGCGTGACCTCGGGCCAGGTCTTCGGGGGGTTCTCGGTGTCGAGGCCGGCGGCCTTGAACGCGTCCTTGTTGTAGTGCAGGACGGCGGTCGAACTGTTGAAAGGGAAGCTGAGCATCTGCCCGGTCGGCGTCGTGTAGTAACCGGCGACCGCTGGCACATAGCCCTTCGGGTCGAACTTCACGCCCGAGTCGGCCATGATTTTGTGGACGGGGACGATCGCGTTCTTGCTTGCCATGAACGTGCCGGTACCGACTTCGAATACCTGCAGGATGTGCGGTGCGTTGCCGGCGCGGAATGCGGCGATCGCGCCGGTAAGGGTCTCGTCGTAGCTGCCCTTGAAGACCGGCACCACCTTGTAGTCCTTCTGGCTGGCATTGAAGTCCTTGGCGAGGTCGTTCACCCATTCGGTCAGGGCGCCGCCCATGGCGTGCCACCACTGGATTTCGGTCTGCGCCTGCGCGCCGAGGGATGCCGCGCCGAGAACGGCGGCGAGGGCGATGGATTTCAGTTTCATGGGGTCTCCGTGGATCGCTGGAAGCAAAAACGGCCGAGTCTGCGGCCGTTTGATGACAGTCGCGTTTCTGTCACGGATGGCCGCCGCCGGGCAAGGGGGAATACCCGTCGCGGTCCGCGGTGGCATTTGCTTGCGGCTTGCTTGCGGCGTGCTCGCCGAGCGACTGCCCCACGTTCGGCGCGGCATTGCTGCACTGCGGTAGGATGCACGATTGAGTGCCCGCTGCGGCCTCACCCGTATCCGGCCGGACCCCATGAATGCACCCCATCCGCTGCAGCTGACGCCGGCGCAGCCCGCGGCCGATGACGACGCGCCTCGCCTGCGCGAGATCCCGTACAACTACACCTCGTTTTCCGACCGCGAGATCGTGATCCGCCTGCTCGGCGCGCGCGCCTGGCAGTTGCTCGACCAGTTGCGTGCAGAGCGCCGCACCGGCCGTTCGGCGCGCATGTTGTACGAGGTGCTGGGCGACATCTGGGTCGTGCAGCGCAACCCCTATCTCGAAGACGACCTGCTCGACAACCCGAAGCGCCGCGCCGCCTTGATCGAGGCGCTGCACCATCGGCTCGAAGAAGTCCAAAAGCGCCGCGCGCCGCAGGCCGACGCCGAGCGCGACGCGCTGGTCGGCGAGTTGCTCGCCGCCGCCAGCGCTGCGGTGCAACGCTTCGAGGCCCACTTTCGCACGGTCTGGGACTTGCGCAAGCTGACCCGCCGCGTGCTCGGCCGCCATACCGCCCGCGACAACCTCAAGTTCGATGGCCTGTCGCGCGTGTCGCATGTCACCGACGCCACCGACTGGCGCGTCGAGTACCCCTTTATCGTGCTCACGCCGGACAGCGAAGCCGAGATGTCCGGACTGGTCGCCGGCTGCATCGAGCTCGGCCTGACGATCATCCCGCGTGGTGGCGGTACCGGCTACACCGGCGGCGCGGTGCCGCTGACCTGGAAGAGCGCGGTCATCAATACCGAAAAGCTCGAAGCGATGGGCGAAGTCGAGATGCTCGTGCTGCCCGGTCTGGCGCATCCGGTGGCGACGATCGCCAGCGAAGCCGGTGTCGTGACCCAGCGTGTCGCAGACGCCGCAGAGCGCGGCGGTTTTGTCTTTGCGGTCGACCCGACTTCGGCCGAAGCCAGCTGCATTGGCGGCAATATCGCGATGAACGCGGGCGGCAAGAAGGCCGTGCTCTGGGGCACTGCGCTGGACAATCTGGCGAGTTGGCGCATGGTCACGCCCGACGCGAAGTGGCTCGAGGTCGTGCGCCTGGACCACAACCTGGGCAAGATTCACGATGTCGCGCTGGCGCGCTTCGAACTGCGCCGCTTCGACGCGACCGGCAAGAAGCTTGAGCGAACCGAACTGCTCGAAATCCCCGGCAGCACCTTCCGCAAGGAAGGCCTGGGCAAGGACGTGACCGACAAATTTCTGGCCGGCCTGCCGGGCATCCAGAAAGAAGGCTGCGACGGCATCATCACCAGCGCGCGCTGGATCGTGCACCGCATGCCGGCGCATGTGCGCACGGTGTGCCTGGAGTTTTTTGGCAACCCGCGTGACGCGGTGCCGAGCATCGTCGAGATCAAGGACTACCTCTTCGGCTTGCAGCGGCAGGGCGGCGGATTTGTCGAAGGCCAGGGTGCGATGCCGGTGCTGCTTGCGGGGCTGGAACACCTCGACGACCGTTACCTCAAGGCCGTGGGCTACGCGACCAAGAGCAAACGCATCACCGCAATGGCAGGCGCGAACGGCAGCAGTGGCAGCGGATTGCCGAAGATGGTGCTCATCGGCGATATCGTCGGCGACGATGCCGATGCGGTGGCGCGCGCGACGAGTGAGGTGGTGCGCATCGCCAACTCGCGCCACGGCGAAGGTTTTGTGGCCGTCAGCGCCGATGCGCGCAAAAAGTTCTGGCTCGACCGCAAGCGCACCGCGGCGATCGCCAAACATACCAACGCTTTCAAGATCAACGAAGACGTGGTCATCCCGCTGCCGCGGATGGGTGAGTACACCGAAGGCATCGAGCGCATCAATATCGAGTTGAGCCTGCGCAACAAGCTCGAACTCGTGACTGCGCTCGAAGCCTTTTTCCAGCGCGGTCGGCTGCCGTTGGGCAAGAGCGACGATGCCGGCGAGATCGCCAGCGCCGAGCTGCTCGAAGACCGCGTGCAGCAGGCGCTGTTGCTGCTGAGCGAAGTCCGCTCGCAGTGGCAGCAGTGGCTCGACGCGCTCGATGTCGTGCCGGCCGACGGCAGCCCGAGCCTCTTCAGCCAGCTGCAGAGCTGGCGCCTGCGCGCATCGTGGAAGACCCAGATCCTGCGCCCGCTGACGCAGCTGTTTGCCGGCGCTGCGCTGGAGCCGGTTGTCGCCGAATGCCGGCGCATCCACGCGCAGGTCTTGCGCGGCCGCGTCTGGGTCGCGCTGCACATGCATGCCGGTGACGGCAATGTGCACACCAACATCCCCGTCAACAGCGACAACTACGTGATGCTGCAGACCGCGCACGAAGTCGTCGCGCGGATCATGGTGCTGGCGCGGCAGCTCGACGGCGTGATCTCGGGCGAACATGGCATCGGCATCACGAAGCTCGGTTTTCTGACCGACGACGAGCTTGCCGGCTTCACCGACTACAAAGCCCGGGTCGACCCCGAAGGCCGCTTCAACAGGGGCAAGTTGCTGCGAGGCACCGACACCACCACCGGCAGCGACAGCCACGCCAGCGACCTGAGCGCGGCCTACACCCCGAGCTTCGGCCTGATGGGCCACGAGTCGCTGATCATGCAGCGCAGCGATATCGGCGCCATCAGCGACAGCATCAAGGACTGCCTGCGCTGCGGCAAATGCAAGCCGGTGTGTGCGACGCATGTGCCGCGCGCCAACCTGCTCTACAGCCCGCGCAACAAGATCCTGGCGACCTCGCTGCTGATCGAGGCGTTTTTGTACGAAGAGCAGACCCGGCGTGGCATCAGCGTCGCGCATTGGGCCGAGTTTGAAGATGTCGCCGACCATTGCACCGTGTGCCACAAGTGCGAGTCACCCTGCCCGGTGAAGATCGACTTTGGCGATGTCACGATGAATATGCGCAACCTGCTGCGCAAGATGGGCAAGAAGAGTTTCCGCCCGGGCAATGCGGCGGCGATGGCGTTTCTGAACGCGACCAATCCGGAATCGATCCGCCTGATGCGTCGCGCGATGGTCGACGTCGGCTTCAAGGCCCAGCGTTTCATGCACGACCTGCTCAAGCCCTGGGCCAAAAACCAGACCGCGGCACCTCGCGCCACGCTCGGTGCGGCGCCGCTGAAAGAGCAGGTCATCCACTTCATCAACAAGAAGATGCCCGGCGGCCTGCCCAAGCGCACCGCGCGCGCGCTGCTCGATATCGAGGACAAGAACTATGTTCCGATCATCCGCAACCCGGCGGCAACAACGGCCGAGACCGAAGCCGTCTTCTACTTTCCCGGCTGCGGCTCGGAGCGGCTGTTCAGCCAGGTCGGGCTGGCCACGCAGGCGATGCTCTGGCATGCCGGCGTGCAGACCGTGCTGCCGCCGGGTTATCTTTGCTGCGGCTACCCGCAACGCGGATCGGGCCAGTTCGACAAGGCCGACCAGATCATCACCGACAACCGGGTGCTTTTTCACCGTGTCGCGAATACGCTGAACTACCTCGAGATCAAGACCGTCGTCGTCTCTTGCGGCACCTGCTATGACCAGCTCCAGGGTTACAGCTTCGAAGAGATCTTCCCCGGCTGCAGGATCATCGACATCCACGAGTACCTGCTCGAAAAGAGCATCGTGTTGCCCGACCAGGGCGCCGGTTATCTCTATCACGACCCTTGCCACAGCCCAATGAAGTTGCAGGATCCGATGAAGACGGTGAAGGCGCTGGTCGGGCCGAATGTGCTCAAGAACGAGCGCTGCTGTGGCGAGAGTGGCACGCTGGGCGTGACGCGCCCGGACATCAGCACGCAGGTGCGTTTTCGCAAGGAAGAAGAACTGCGCCTGGGTGAAACGGCGCTTCGCGCCACTGGCAGCGTGGCGTCAAACGCCGATGTGAAGATCCTGACGTCGTGCCCGAGTTGCCTGCAAGGCTTGTCGCGCTTTCAGGGCGACCTGGCCAACGGCCTGCTCGAGGCCGACTACATCGTCGTCGAGATGGCGCGCAAAATCCTCGGCGCCGGCTGGCTCGAAGACTACGTCGCACGCGCCAATGACGGCGGCATCGAAAGGGTTCTGGTATGAACAAAACCGCGCCAGCGCCGATCGCGCTGACCCTGCATCAAGCCTCACGGCTGCTCGAGATCGGCTTCGACGATGGCAGCTCGTTCCGGCTGCCGTTCGAGTTTTTGCGGGTCTATTCCCCGTCGGCCGAAGTTCAAGGCCATGGCCCGGGGCAAGAGGTTTTGCAGACCGGCAAACGTGAGGTCGGCGTGCTCGCGATCGAGCCGATTGGTCACTACGCGGTCAAGCCGGTGTTCAGCGACGGTCACGAATCGGGCATCTTTTCGTGGACCTATCTGCACAAGCTGGGGCAGAGCCAGGACGAACTCTGGCAGCGTTACCTGGCCCGCCTGCGCGACGCGGGTGTCGACCGCGACGCGCCGATGGGCGGGGCGGCTGGCGCGTCCTGCGGCCACTCGCACTGAGCGTCCGAGCTGCGGCGCCCGAGTCCGATGAAACCGACCCACTTCGGCTTCGAGACCGTCGACGAAACCGACAAGACGCGCCGTGTGCGCGCGGTCTTCGATTCGGTGGCGTCGAAATACGACCTCATGAACGACATCATGTCGCTGGGCCTGCACCGTGCCTGGAAGGCCTATGCGGTGGCAGTGGCCGATGTGAAAGCCGGTGACCGCGTGCTCGATATCGCGGCCGGCACTGGCGACCTCACCCGGGCCTTTGCGCGCCAGGCCGGCACCAGAGGCATGGTCGTGCACACCGATATCAACGAAGCGATGTTGCGCGTCGGCCGCGACCGCCTGCTCGACGAGGGCCTGGCGCTGCCGACACTGGCCTGTGACGCCGAACGGCTGCCTTTTGCCGATGCCGGTTTTGATCTGGTCAGCGTCGCCTTCGGCCTGCGCAACATGACCGACAAGGCGCGTGCGCTGGCCGAGATGGCGCGGGTGCTGCGGCCGGGCGGGCGGCTGCTGGTGCTGGAGTTCTCCAAGGTGCCCGCGGCGCTGCAGGCGCCCTACGACTGGTATTCGTTCAAGGTCTTGCCGCGGCTGGGGGCGTGGGTAGCCGGTGACGGCGAGAGCTACCGCTACCTGGCCGAGTCGATCCGCATGCATCCCGACCAGCAGACGCTCAAAGCCATGATGAAAGACGCCGGCTTCGGGCATGTCGACGTGCACAACCTCAGCGCCGGCGTTGTCGCGCTGCACGCGGGCATCAAGTGTTAAGGCTTGATGACGCTTTGGCTGGCCCAAGGGCTTAGGGAACTCGCGGCGGATGGCGTGGTCAGATGCGGGCCTTCGGTGCGCCGTGGTCTTGTTCACGAAGGCCCCAATTTGTTGGCCGGTCAGCGCTCGCCGTACCCTCGGTGCGAGCCTGACCAGCCGTTACACTTGCGAAGGCAATCCAGCGTGCATCCGCGCCGCCGGGATGCTGTCGCGTTTTACGCTCGGCGAAGCGCCGAGGCGTGCAACCTTCACCGAAGCCGAGCAGGCGCCGGTGACTAGAAAGCTGCTGATGAATCAAGTGAAAACAGGCACCACTTCGATCCGCTGGTCCATCGGGCTGGCCGCCGCGGTGGCGCTGTTGGTGGTGGGTTGTGGCGAAAAGAAGGTCGACAAACCCGCCAGCCAGACAGCGGCCAAGGTGAACAAGGAAGAGATCACCGTCCACCAGATCAACTTCGTGCTGCAACAGCAGCGCGGCTTGCGCCCCGAGCAGACCGAGGCGGCGACGAAGCAGATTCTCGAGCGCCTCGTCGACCAGGAACTGACGCTGCAAAAGGCCGCTGAAACCAAGGTCGACCGCGACCCACGCGTGATGCAGCAGATCGATGCTGCCAAGCGCGAGATCGTCTCGCGCGCCTATCTTGAAAAAGTCGGCGAAGCGGCGGTCAAGGCCAATGCCGAAGAGATCAAGAAGTACTACGACGAAAAACCGCCGCTGTTCAGCGAGCGTCGCATCTACAGCCTGCAAGAGATTGCGATCGAGGCCAAGCCTGAGCAGGTGGCCGGGCTGCGCGACAAACTGGCTGCGGCCAAGAACGTTGCCGAATTCACCGAGTTCCTCAAGGCCAACGAGTTCCGTTTCTCGGGCAACCAGGCGGTGCGTGCGGCCGAACAACTGCCGCTGGCCAGCCTGGGTAATTTTGCCAAGATGCGTGATGGCCAGGCGGTGCTGACGCCGACGCCCACGGGCGCGACGATCGTGGTGCTTGCCGGATCGCGGTCGCAGCCGGTGACGCTGGAGCAGGCGACGCCCGCGATCGAGCAGTTCCTGCTCAACGAGCGCAAGCGTGAGATCGTGACTGCCACGCTGAAGGACTTGCGTGCGGCAGCGAAGATTGACTATGTCGGCAAGTTTGCAGATGCGGCCGCCTCGGCGCCGGCTGCGGCAACGGCCGCTCCGGCAGCGCCTGTTGTGCAGGTCGCACCGGCTGCAACGCCGGCCGCGCCCGCGCCAGCCGCGAGTGGTTTGGACGCGAGCACGATCAGCAAGGGAATGGGGCTCAAATGACGATCAGTTTTCTGCTGCGCCTGCGCGGCTTGCTGCGGCGGGCCTCGTTGTCGGGGCTCGTTTTGTGTTCCCTGGCCGGCCTGCATGTCGGCGGCGTTTCTGCACAAACCGCCGCCAACGCGACCCCGGAATACCGGCTCAGTGCCGGCGATGTGGTGCGCATCAGCGTCTTCCAGAACCCTGACCTGTCGCTCGAAACGCGGGTCGGTGATGCGGGCTTGATTTCGTATCCTTTGCTCGGCAGCATCCGCATCGGCGGGACCACGGTCGGACAGGCGGAAAAGCTCATCGCTGACGGGTTGCGCACCGGCAGCTTCGTGCGCCAGCCGCAGGTCAGCGTGCTCGTGATTCAGGTGCGTGGCAACCAGGCCAGCGTGCTGGGTCAGGTCAACCGCCCGGGGCGCTTTCCGATCGAAACCGTCGACCTGCGGCTTTCCGATCTGCTGGCCAATGCCGGTGGTGTGGCGTCGAGCGGCGCCGACCTGGTGACGATTGTCGGCACGCGCGACGGCAAACCCTTCCGCAAGGAAATCGACTTGGCCGCGATGTTCCGCGACCAGAACCGCACCGACGACCTGCTCATCGTCAATGGCGATACGGTTTATGTCGACCGCGCACCGCTGGCGTATATCTACGGCGAAGTCCAGCGTCCGGGGCCCTTGCGCCTGGAGCGCGGCATGACCGTGATGCAGGCGTTGGCCACTGGCGGCGGGCTGACCCAGCGCGGCACCGAAAAAGGCCTGCGAGTCCACCGCCGCGGGCCGGACGGCAAAGTGCAGATCGTGCAACCGTCGATGGACGACGCGCTTCGCGAAGGCGATGTGGTGTACGTGCGCGAGAGCCTTTTCTAGAACCAAGGAACGACGATGAGCCCGACACAATTTCTGGCGATCCTGCGCGCGCGATGGTGGGTGGCCTTGCTCGTGCTGGTGCTCACGGTGGGCACCACCGTTGGCATCAGCCTGTCGTTGCCCAAGCAGTACACGTCAACTGCGACGGTGGTCGTTGACGTCAAGCCCGACCCGATTGTGGGCACGCTGTACGCCGGCGGTGCGGCGCCGGCCTTCATGGCAACACAGGTTGATGTCATCCAGAGCGACCGCGTGGCGCAACGGGTGGTCAAAAACCTCAAGCTGGCTGAAAACCCGACGATCCGTGCGCAGTGGCAGGACGCCACCAACGGCCAGGGCAGTATCGAGCAGTGGTTGAGCGAATCGTTCCAGAAGAACCTGGACGTCAAGCCCTCGCGCGAAAGCAACGTCATCACGCTGACCTACAAGTCACCCGACCCGCGCTTCGCGGCGGCGCTGGCGAATGCCTTCGTGAAGGCGTATCTCGATACGACCTTGGACCTGCGGGTGGACCCGGCGCGACAATACTCAACTTTTTTCGATGCCCGGGCCAAGGAGGCGCGTGAGCGTTTCGAAGCGGGGCAGGCCAAACTGTCGGAGTTCCAGAAGGACAAGGGCATCATTGCCAACGACGAGCGTCTCGATATCGAGACCACGCGCCTGAACGAGCTCTCGTCGCAACTCGTCATGCTGCAAGCGCTGGCATCGGAATCGGGCAGTCGGCAGGCGCAGGCCCAAGGCGCATCGGCCGAACGCATGCAAGAAGTACTGAACAACCCGCTGATCAGCGGGTTGAAGGCCGACCTTTCGCGTTCAGAAGCGCGGCTGCAAGAACTCAGCGCGCGCCTGGGTGAAAACCATCCGCAGGTGGCGGAGGCCAAGGCCAATATCAACTCGGTGCGTGAGCGGCTGGAAAGCGAGACCCAGCGCGTGACCGGCGGCGTTGGCGTGACTGCGAATATCAACCGTCAGCGCGAAGGCAACGTCAGGGCATCGCTGGAGGCGCAGCGCGCCAAGGTGCTCAAGCTCAAAGCGGTACGTGATGAAGGCGCGGTGTTGCAGCGTGATGTCGAAAGCGCCCAGCGCGGTTACGAGGCGCTGCTGGCACGGCTGACACAGACTAGCCTGGAGGGCCAATCGACCCAGTCCAACGTGCATGTGCTCACCGAAGCCAGCCCGCCGATGCAGCCTTCGGGGCCTAAGGTGTTTACGAACTCGATGCTCTCGCTGGTGATCGGCATTGCGTTGGCGATCGGCGCCGCACTCGCGCTGGAAATGCTCGATCGGCGTGTCCGGGTGGTCGACGATCTCGACGCCGCAGTCGGTCTGCCGGTGCTGGGCACGTTGCCGCGGCCTGACGCCAAACGCCTGTTGGGTCGCCAGCGGGTGTCTTTGATGCAGCAGCGCATTGTGGCCAGCCTGCCCGCACCGAACAGGGGATGACCAGATGGCCAAGTTCCGCGACTCCACGACCTTTGACCCCGCCGGCAGCCGCGCTGCCGACGAGCCCACGCCGGCGGCATCGCAGAGCGCAGAAGACGCGCGCTCGATCGGCTCGATCATCAGCGAGACACGTAACCTGTCGGCCGAGCAGGTCGAGTCGATCCTCGACTACCAGCGCAAAAACGGGGTGCGCTTCGGCGAGGCGGCGATCGCCTTGGGTTTTGCCAGTGCCGACGATGTGCTGTTTGCGCTCGCGCAGCAGTTCCACTACCCCTACGCGCCCGAAGAAAAGCGCAAGGCCAATCCCGAACTGGTGACCCTGAATGCGCCGTTTTCGGTGCAGTCCGAAGCCTTTCGCGGCATCCGCAGCCAGGTCATGGTGCGGGTCTTCAACGAGGTCGACGGCCGGCGCCCGGCGTTGGCGGTGATCAGCCCGGACGCCCAGGACGGCAAGACTTTTTTCGCGGCCAACCTGGCGGTGACGCTGGCCCAGCTCGGTGGGCGCACCTTGCTCGTCGACGCCGACATGCGCGGGCCGCGCCAGCACGAAGTCTTCGGGCTGCCGAACAGCTCGGGCCTCTCGGGCATCCTGTCCGGCCGCGCCGAATCGCGCATCGTGCAGCAGGTGCCGGGTGTGCCGAGCTTGTTTGTGCTGCCGGTCGGCATCACGCCGCCCAACCCGGTGGAGCTGGTCGAGCGCCCGGCGTTTGGTTTGCTGCTGCGTGAGCTGACGCACAAGTTCGACCATGTCATCGTCGATACGCCAGCGATGATCTACGGTGCCGATGCGTCGGTGATCGCCGCGCGCTGCGGCGCCGCGCTGATGATCGCGCGCAAGAACCGCACCCAGGTTGGCGCCATCCAGGATCTCACGGCCGCGCTGGCCGGCACGCCGGCCAAACTGGCCGGTGTCGTGATGAACGACTACTGACCCGAAGCATGAGCAGCACGATGACACCGCCATCTGTGCCCGGGCCGGGGTTCGACTTGCGCGGCTGGATGCCCGCCGGCCTGCTGGCCATCGGGCTGGCGGTGCTCTTCGCACCCGTGTTCTGGAAACTGTCCAAGACCGTCTGGACCACCGACGAGCAGGGCCACGGCCCGATCATCATCGCGGTGGCACTCTGGCTGCTCTGGCAGCGGCGCGATCGCTTGGTCGACGCCGCGGCTTCGTCGACACCATCCATGATCTGGGGTTGGTTGTGGGTGGTAGGCGGCTTGCTGCTGTATTTTGTTGGTCGGCTGCAGAACATCGTGACGTTCGAGATGGGCGCGATCCTGCCGATCCTCGTCGGCCTGCTGGCGTCGGTGTTTGGCTGGGGCACCGTCAAGGTGGCCGCTTTCCCGATCTTCTTTCTGCTTTTTGCGGTGCCCCTGCCTGGGCCCGTGGTCGACGTGCTCACTCAGCCGCTGAAGCAGGCGGTGTCGTGGGTCGCTGAATGGATCCTCTATGGGGTCGGGTATCCGATCGCTCGCACTGGCGTGATCTTGAAGATCGGCCAGTACCAACTGCTCGTGGCCGATGCCTGCGCCGGGCTGAACTCGATGTTCACACTCGAGGCGCTCGGCCTGCTTTACATGAATATCGTCGGCCACACGTCGCGCCTGCGCAATGTGATGCTGGCGATCCTGATCATCCCGATGGCCTTTGTCGCCAACGTCATCCGCGTGCTGGTGCTGGTGCTCGTGACCTACCACTTCGGTGACGAGGCCGGCCAGGGCATCGTGCATGGTGCTGCTGGCATGGTGCTCTTTGCCGTCGCGATGGTGCTGATGTTCATGATCGACGCCGCGCTGAACCTCGTGTTTCCCAAGCAGAAGGTGGCCTGACCATGCGACGCACCGTGCTACGCGCTGCCGCGGCGCTGGCGCTCATGTTGACCACCGGCGCGATGAGCGTGGTCGCGGTGCCGACCAAGCTGTTGTCCGATTCGCGGCCGAGCTTCGAGCTGGAAAAGGCGCTGCCGAAGGCCTTCAAGGGCTGGACGGTGGACCCCAGCGTGATCCCGATCCCGCCGTCTCCCGACCAGGCTGCGGTGATGAACCAGATCTACGACCAGGTCGTCAGCCGCACGTACATCAATGCGAAAGGCCAGCGCGTGATGATGTCGATCACCTACGGGTCGCGGCAGAACCAGCAGATGCGCGCGCACCGGCAAGAAGTCTGCTACCGCGCCCAGGGCTTCCGCATCGCCGACCTGCAGCGCCTGCCGCTGACCATCGCCGGCAAGCAGGTGCCGTCGGCGCGCATGGTCGCGTCACAGGGGCCGCGCGTCGAACCGGTGACCTACTGGTTCACGATGGGCGACTATGCGGCGATGTCGTACGTCGAACGTGAACTGATTCAACTTCGTTACGCGGCAGTCGGGCAGATTCCCGACGGCTACCTGATCCGCCTGTCCAGCTTGTCTGCCGATAGCGCAGCGTCATTCGCGACGCATCTGGAGTTTGCAGAGGCGCTGATGTCGAGCGTCGATCCGGCCCTGCGGCAGCGGTTGACGGGGGCAACGTAGTTGGCGCGGTGGATGGCGGGTTCGATCATGAAGATTCAATTCGTCGTCAGTGGGCTTGGGATTGGCGGTGCCGAACGGCAAGTGGTGCTCCTGGCGCGCGAGTTCTCGCGCCAGGGTCACTCGGTATCCATTTACACGCTCAATGACTTGCTCATCCGCTCCGATGAACTTACTGGCTCGTCGGTAGAAGTGATTGGGGACCAGAAGCGGATGCGGTTGGACCCAGCGGTGCTCTTGCGCCTTCGGCGGCACATCAAGGCGTGGAAGCCAGACGTGGTGCATAGCTTTCTCTTCGATGCCGATCTGTACTCGCGCATTGCGGCCGTCGGCTTGGGACTCCCGGTCCTTGGGTCGGAACGCAGTAATGCCTATCGCCAAAAGCCGATTCGTCGCCTGGCGTATTGGCTAACCCGAAACCTGACCGAAGGGATTGTTGCCAACTCGCATGCCGGCGCGAACTTTGCAGCCGCGATGCATCGCCTGCCTCGCGATCGGGTTCACGTGATCTACAACGGGATCGATCTGACGGAGATCGGCGCGCGGCTGGCGAAGGAATCCACGGCGGCACAGCAGATCTGGCCGGGGAACGACATAAAGCGGATCTGCGTCGTCGGATCGATCCGACCGCCCAAGGACTACCCACTCGCCCTGAGGACCGCGCGCGAGGCTGTGGATCGCAATCCCTCGCTGCGCTTCATTTGCGTCGGGGATGCGCAGTTTGACGACCCGACCGATTTCACTGCCGGCGACTACAAGGCCGGCGTGATGCGGGACTTTGATCGGCTGGGGCTGAAAAGCCATGTGGCCTTTGTCGGGCGCCGGCAGGATGTTCCGGAACTCATGGCTTCCTGCGACGCGTTGCTCGTCACTTCGGCGCGCGAGGGGTTTCCGAACGTCGTGCTCGAAGCCATGGCCTGCGGGACTCCTGTGGCCAGCACGGACTATTCCGATGTGCGGCGCATCTTGCCTTTCCCATGGCAGGTCGTCGGCAGTCGCGATCCTGTTGATCTGGCGCTTGCAATCGAGCGCTGTATTGCAGAGCGGATTGACGTCAGCGCCGCACAGCGTCGCTGGGTCGAGAAGAACGCAACCATCCTTGCCAGCGCGCAGTCCATGCTCTCGGTGTATGAACGAATTTGCCGCCCCTCGGCAGTGGCAAGGATGGCCTAGTGGCCGCCAAGTTCCGCTTCTGTTTCGTCTCGCCGTACGGATACGCGGCATTGGCCCGTGATCCGTCACTGCCGTTTGTCGGCGGAGCCGAGGTCCAGCAATCCTTCCTCGCGCCAGAACTGGCCAGGCGCGGGCACCGGGTGTCCATGGTCACGATGGACTTCGGGCAGCGCCACGGAGGGGACGCGAATGGTGTGACCGTCTTGAATTCTCATGACCCAGACGCAGGCGTCCCAGTACTGCGCTTCGTTCACCCGCGACTGACGTCGACATGGTCGGCGATGAAGGAAGCGGATGCCGATTTTTACTACCAACGTGGGGCCGGCGCCCTGACCGGCATCGTCGCGGCGTTTGTGCGCAGGCACCGCCGTAGGTTCATCTTTGCCGCAGCGAGCGACCAGGATTTCGACCCGAAGTTGGGGCTGGTTCGCTACGCCCGCGACCGCGCGATATGTCGATATGGTCTGCGCCGGGCTGATGCCGTTGTTGTGCAGACGGAACGCCAACTTCTTGCGTGCTCCGGCACCTTTCGCCGTGAAGGCGTCGTGGTTCCGAGTTGTTACCGCCTGGACGGTGCGCCGGCGCAGCTTGACGGCCCCATTCTCTGGGTTGGCACCGTGCGCGACTACAAGCGGCCGGATCTGTTGATGCAGGTCGCTGAGCGAATGCCGCGACGACGTTTCGTGATGATCGGTGGTCCAGGTGCCGCTGACCGGACCTACTATCAAACCATTCAACGTCAGGCCGCCGCGCTGGGTAACGTTGATTTTCGCGGCCCGGTGCCATTTTCCGCAATCGAACCTCATTTCGACGGAGGCTCGATGCTGTTGAACACGAGCAGCTTCGAGGGATTTCCCAACACGTTCCTTCAGGCGTGGTCGAGGGGAATGCCAACGGTGTCGTTCTTCGATCCTCAAATGATTCACCAGGGCCGCAACGTTGCTTGCGTTGCGACCGACGTGGATTCGATGGTCAGACAGATTGAATCTCTGCTCGGCTCGGTCGCCGCGTGGAATGCACAGAGAGACATCGTTCGGGGCCACTTCGAGCGACACCATGGTGTGGAAGTGGCGGCGTCGATTCTCGAAGGTGTTGCGGCGGGGTTGGTTGCCAAGCCGCGTCGAGAAAGCCGCCCGTGAGCCTGCAAAAGGCGGTCGTTCTGAGCGCTATTCAGTCGGCAACGGCATTGGTTTGTGCATTTGTAAGTATCAAGATTACATCGGTATATCTTGGCCCGGCTGGTATCGGCGTGCTTGGGCAGTTTCTGCTCTTTATGAATCTGATGTTTGGCATCGTATCCAGTGGCATCAACAACGGTGTTGTGCGTTGGACATCGCAGCCTGAGAATGATGTTCAGAGCCGTCATCGACTGGTAGCTACCGCACTCAAACTACAATTAGGAATTGGTTTGATATGCGGTATAGGGATTGCTTTGAGCTACGAGCGGTTGGCTGAGAGTATTTTGCATGATCGACGACTGATATTGCCGTTTCTGATACTTTCAGTTTCATACACCGCTGGTCTCGTAGGGCTCAGCGTATTTGGCGGTGCGAATGCCAATAAGGACTATCGACTCTCGACATTGTTTAGCGTCGCAAGCAGCGTCGTGGGTGTTGTTCTGTATGGCTTGCTCTGTCCACGATTCGGGATCTCGGGCGCGTTGATCGGATCAGCAATCTCGCCGTTGCTCACGGCCGCGTTCGCCTTGTGGTTGGTGCGCACTAGCGATTGGTGGCCCTCGCGGGTGCTGATGATTCCAATGTCGGTCGCGCAGAGCCGGAATCTGATTGCTTTTGTACCGGCCGCGGCGATGAGCACGGTGGGTGCACCGTTGGTTCAGTTGTTGCTGCGCGACCAGCTCGCCGCGCAAGCGGGACTCGACGCCGTTGGATTCGTGCAGACCATCACACGCCTCTCGGAACTCTACCTTGGAATTCTGTCGACCTTGTTTCTGGTGTATTACCTGCCTAGATTCAGTGAGATTCAAAAGGCACCTGCGCTTCGAGTCGAGGTTTGGCGGGCAGTGCGTTCGATTGTCCCAGCAACGTTTCTAGTTGGTCTATTTCTTTATCTGGCGCGCGACCTGGTGATTCAGGCCCTATTGACTCAGGCATTTGAACCCATGAGAGATCTATTTCTCTGGCAGATGGTGGGTAATGTTTTCCGGGTTCTCGGAAACCTTTTCGGTTATCTCATCATAGCGAAAATGAATCCCGGTATTGGTTTACTTTATCAGATCGCCGTGAATGTTCTGTGGTGGGTTCTTGGCAGCTTTATGATTGAACGATCGGGTGCTATCGGCGCCACCCAAGCATACGCCGGCGCATCCGCCGCGAGCGCGGCCTTTGGGTTGTTCGCCTTTTGGTGGATACAACGATCTTTGGCGCGAAAGAACCAAGCAACATGACTGGCCCGACGCATCCAACAAAATCGCTAACGATGCGACCTTCAGTTGCACGCCAGCGAGCGAATATGGGCGGAGCCGTATTTGGCTTTCTGTTTATTTCTGTATTACTGGGCGCCTGGGGTGCACTAGGCGGTTGGGTTGGGCAAGCTGTCCTGCTTCTTCTGTTGATTCCGGTGGTGGCGCTGGTCGCTGACTATCGCCTTGGTTTGATAGCGTGTATATTGATTCTGCCCTATACCAACGCTCCATTTTTACGCGGTCTCGGTCTGTTCACGTTGACTAATCTGCTGCTGCTTGGTACCTTCTGCATCATCCTGCTGCGTTCGATGTTGTCGAAGATAACAGCTACCAATGCGTACCTGCTGCTGCCAAAACCGGTGCTGCTTCTGTACATGCTACCAATTCTGATAGGTATGTTTATCGGGATGCCGTACCTTTCCGAGATCCCGCAGCATTACATTGATTCCCTAAGATACGATCGATGGGATGCTCGCTCGTATTGGGTTAGCTATTGGGGCAAAGGGATGCTCTTCGTATTCTTCGCTTTCGGGCTGGGAGGTGCAGTGATCGAGCGCGGCAATGGCCGGCTCTTCATTCGAGCTTCCATTGCTTCCGCGCTCATCTTCAGTGCCCTCGTCTTGGTTCTGGTGGTGTTGAGCGGAGCATCTCTGGGGCAATTGCAGGGCGACCGCGGATTCCTCGGTCTCACCGGCCGCCACAATACCGAAGCCGGCTTCATTCTCGCCACGGCAATCGCTAACCTGCTGTTCGTGCGCGAATATCTGAAGGACAGTTTCTGGCGCGCGCTGTGCCTGCTACTGATAGCTGTTTTTGCGGTCGCAATGATGCTGACATTCACTCGGGGCGCCGTCCTTGCGCTGGCGGGTGTGATGGCCTACTACGTGTGGCACTTTAGGCGACCGATGGTGCTGGTTACTGCAATGCTAATCGTGGCAGTCGCGGTTATCGCCGTGCCCGATGCCGTTCGCGATCGGATGTTACTTGGTATAGATACGGTCGGCGACACGTCGATCGGGCAATCCGCCGCGAGCAACGATCCATTGACGATGGGACGCGTTTGGGCATGGAAACAGTTGGCGGAAGAGATTCCGAAGGCACCAGCGTTCGGTCGCGGTGTACTATCGACGCAATGGTCCGATGTGGTCAAGCGAGGCGCTTACCTGGCGTTTCATACCCACAATGTATATCTGGGTATCGTTATGGATCTTGGAATTGCAGGCCTTGCTGCAATGGTTGCATTTTTTATTTTCCTCTGGCGAATGTTCGGTGAACTGTGCAATAGTGACGAGCTGACGCCACTGGAGCGTGGGTACTTCGCCGGCTCGAAGGCAATGCTGGTAGCCCTACTGGTCTGGGGAGTCAGCAACGGGCAGTACTTCCCAGTCACTGAGCAGATATATATCTGGACAGCGATTGGTTTGGCACTTGGTTATTACTACAAGGCAAGACTTAAAAGACCGATGATTCTCAAAGTCAGCGCGTAATCGATCTCTGATGCCAGATTTTTGACGGCGCACGGGATTCTGAAAAATTCGAAGCGTCGCGACATTGTGAATCTGTCAGATTTGTCGCAGTGCGGAGTTTAAGAGTCTTCGTTGAGACGCGACAACGCTCATGAACATTCGACGGGACCGATGGGAATCAGCTCAACTTCGACGATATTCGTTTCGCGCTCTAAGTTTGAGGAGATAGTTGTTTGGCTGATATAGCGGATTCGCCTCGAGCGCTTGTTATTCACGGCGCGCCGCTTCCGCAGGAGCGCACGATAGTGGACTCGGCAGCGATGTCTGCGTTCAGCCGCCACTGGCGGCCGAATGCTGCTGGCCGGCTCACGACGTCCGTCACAGACCGTGTGCAGACTCTGGCGGAGCGGGCCTTTCGCGCGCTGGATCGCAAGCTCTTCGGCCGCGGACGCTGGCGCGTTGCCACGCATGAACTCGGCACTGAGGCGGCCACCGAGCCGGCGACAAGACCGTTGGATTGGCAACTGGCGTGGGATCGTGCGGCGACCCTGCCACCGGGCACTGACGCTCTTTGCGTTGAGTTTGAAGGACGCCCCATGTCCGACCTCGAAGAGGCGGCGCGGCTTCGTATCGGCCAGCGTGGTGGCATTCTGAATGCCCAGGTTTGGCGCCTCAGGGATGGGCACGCGGCCGAGCTGCTGATGGTTGGCGGTTTGCGGCTGGACCATCGCTCACTGCATCGCAGCGTGGTGCTGTGTGCCGCGAAGATCCCCCAGTTGCTGATCGGTGCCTTGGCGCGCCGCCAGCATCCCGGCGCCCATGGTGGCGATGCGGCAAGCCAATCGTCGACACCGCTTTCTGCGCTTGCGCTGATCGGCCGCATCGCCCGAACAAGCCTTCGATGGCTGCTTTTCCGCGAGCAGTGGCAAACCGAAGTCGGACGATCCGCCGAAGCTGCGCAGAGCCTGGGCGACACCGTGGCCGAGTTGCGTTCGCCGGACGCCGCCTGGTGGGCGGATCCGTTCCTGCTGCGGGTCGGTCAACGCACCTGGGTGCTCTTCGAGGAGTTGCTGCTCGGCAGCCAGCGTGGACATATCAGCGCGCTGGAAATCGACGACACCGGCCGTGCCCTGTCGACTGCGAAGGTCGTGCTGCGCGAACCCTGGCATCTCTCCTATCCCTTCATCTGGAACGAATCCGGAGGCCGCATATTCATGATTCCGGAGGCTGGCAACAGCGGTCAGCTGACGCTCTATGAAGCCGTCGACGGGGCGCTGGAGTGGCAGCGCAGCGCAGTCCTGTTGTCGGGTGTTCGCCTCGCCGACGCAACAGTCGTGGCTTTCGATGGGCGACTATGGATGTTTGCCACGACGGCCGACCCAGGCGCACTGATGGACGATGTGCTCAACGTCTACTGGGCAACGCGGATCGAAGGGCCCTGGCACGCGCACACGATGAATCCCGTGAAGATTGACGCACGTAGCGCGCGTCCAGCAGGCTCGATGTGGGTCTGCGATGACGTACTCTACCGGGTCGCGCAAGACTGCTCCACGACCTACGGCGGCAGCACCGTGTGCATGCGGATCGTCAAACTGACTGAAAACGAATTTCAAGAAGAGCTGGTCCCCGAATGGGGACGGCTCAAAGCCACACAGAAAGATCCATGGCATACCTTCAACTCCATCGGGAACGTGAACGTGATCGATCGCCTCGTGCGCCGGCCCCGGTGGCAAAAGTGATGGTCGGCGTTGCGGCGGTGGCGGGCACTGAGCGCGAACCCGCTTGCTACAAAAAGCGGGGCTTGCGAATGGCCGAGCAATGGCTGGATGAGCCGTTGCTGCATCCAACGGGCTGCGATGTGCTGCTGCTGCACCAGTACTCGCGAGCGCCCAAGGGCGCATTCAGTTCGCCGTTCACGACCCTCGTCGTCGATCTGACCCAGAGCGAAGAAGCCCTGTTGCAGGGATTGAACCGGGATACGAAGTACAAGGTCCGCCGCGCCGAGACCAAGGACGAGGTCGTTTGCGTCCTGGAGCCGGTGGTCACCGATGAGGTTTGCCTTCGACTAAAGGCCTTCTACGACCAATTTGCCGCGGCAAAGGGCGTCGCCCAGATTCCCGTCGACGAGCTGCTGGCTCGCGGGCGAGCGGGCGCTTTGCGTATCAGCCGCGCAGAGTACCGCGGCGAAACGGTGGTCTGGCATGCGCATGCGGGAACCAACGAGCGCGCAACACTTCTGTATTCAGCTTCGCATTTCAGGCAACTCGACGACAACGATACGAAAGCCGCCGTCGGCCGAGCGAATCGACTTCTACATTGGAAGGACATGCTCGCTTTTCGAGCCGAGGGCCTCAAGGTCTACGATTTTGGCGGCTGGTATGCGGGCAACGAAGACCAGGCGCTGCTTAGCATCAACCAATTCAAAGAGGGCTTTGGCGGCGTTCGGGCGGACCAGGTCAACGGCGCCATAGCCTTGAGTTGGCGCGGATGGGTCTTCCTTCGCCTGCGTCAGGCACTGTCGCCGGCCCAGCGCAAACGCCTCAAGCAGCGGCTGAGCGCCTTGCTGCGACGTTGAAGAATTCAGCCTAGAGGTGCGCGTTGGCTTGCAGCGATAGGCGCCTCGGATCTCTACCTAACCTGTTGAGAAACACAAATGAAAGAAGCGATCAAGCGTCTGCTGTTGCCGTTGCGCCGGATGGCCGGGCGCTTTGCGGTCGACGATAACAATTACACCGGCGCCGACGGCTGCATTCATACCGGCGCTTCGTTCATCGCCTGGAACCAGGTCGACGGCGACTATCTGGAGTTCGGGGTATTCCAAGGCGCCTCGTTCTCTTCAGCCCATCGTGCCATCGAGCGCAGCCGGCGAGTCGTTGAACGATCGGTGCCCAAGACTCCAGAGTTCAAGGCCTGGTTGGCAGCTGAGCCGCGCTACATTGCATTCGACTCGTTCGAAGGTCTTCCGCCAGGTGAGGCCGCGCGCCAGGCCGACTACGAGCCCGGCGCCTACGCCTGCTCCGAGGCTGAGTTCCGTGCCAACGTCGCACGCGCCGGCGTCGACATGAAGCGTGTCATCACCGTGCCCGGCATGTACGACAAGAGTCTTACGCCGGCGGCGAAAGCGCGTCATCAAATGCGTCGCGCCGCGATGGTCTTCATCGATTGCGATCTCTACGAGTCGACGGTGCCGGTTCTCGACTTCATCACCGACCTCGTGGGCCAGGGCACGTTGATCGTCTTTCACGACTGGTTCCGCTTCAAGGGCAGCCCTGTCCATGGCGAGCAGCGTGCCTGCCGTGAGTGGCTGGAGAGGAACCCGCAATTCGAACTGCTCGAGTACTGGCGCGAGGGGCCGCAGGCGATGAGTTTCCTGGTCAACATCAAGAGCAGCGGCTCAACTCCGGTGCGTTAGTTGTGGCGCCCGGAATTGATGGCCAGGCGTCGAGCGATATCGAACTTGACGTCGTTGTTGTGGGTGGCGGCCTGGCGGGGTCGGCCGTGGCATCGGTTCTGGCTCGGCGCGGCATGTCCGTCGCTGTCGTGGACCGGCATGCCGAGTTTCCACCGATCTTTCGGGCGGAAAAGATCGAGTCCGATCAGGCGGACTTGCTGCGCAAGCTGGGCCTGTTCGAGGGCGTGCTTGAGCGCACCCGAATCATCAATGAAATCATCCACGGCCATCGCGGGCGAATCGTGCACCGTCGCCAGATCGAACAGTTTGGTATTTCGTACTGCGATCTCGTCAATTCGGTCCGACAACAGATCCCTGCGGCCGTCGACTTCGCTGTTGGCGTCGTGGCCTCGGTCCAGCCCGGCGATCGGCGGTCGCGTGTGACGCTGATCGATGGCCGGTGCTTCGCGGGGCGCCTGGTGGTCATCGCCAGCGGCATGAACAGCCCGGTGGCGGTGGAGTTGGGTGCGCGCAAGCAGATGGTGAAGGAGGGGCTTTCCACCACGTTCGGTTTCATGCTTCAGCGCAGCGATGACCAGCCGTTCAGTTTCGACGCGGTGACCTACCGCCCCAATTCGATCAATGACCAGCTCGGCTATCTGACGCTGTTCCGCATGGGCGCCTTCATGCGCGCCAACCTCTTTACGTACTGGCCCGTCGGTGATCCAAAAACGCGCGAGTTGCGTACCGACCCGATTGGCTTCCTTGCGCGCACTTTGCCGGGTCTGGAGGCAGTGATTGGAGAGTTCAAGGTCGCGGGCCGGGTCGAGACATTTGGGATCGACCTCTACCGCATGGAGAACTGTGCCATCCCCGGGGTCGTGTTCCTGGGCGACGCCTATCAAAGTGTCTGCCCTTCCACCGGCATGGGACTGAGCAAAGTCCTGACCGACGTCGACGTGCTTTGCAATGAACTCATCCCGACCTGGCGTGGCCTGGAACGAATTCGCAGCGAAGAAACCGCCGCGTTGTACTCGAACCCGCGCAAGGTCCAGATCGATGACCGCGCCGTGCGCTTAGCACTGGCGGGTCGCGACAGTGTGCTGTCTACTGCGCTGGCCTGGCGCATCCGTAGGCGTGTACGTACGCTGCGATTCTCACAGGGCTGGTAGGGCTGGCATCGGACCGGCGCCGTGGCGGGCGTGATCGCCGCGCGGGCTCGTGCATCAGCGGACCTCGCTTGTGACCCCGCTGATCTGTCTTGCGGCGCTCGAAGTCGCGTGGTCCGCCGGGTCAACGTCCAGCCCGATGGATTCAAGCCGATAGTGCCCGAGTAGCGTGTCCAGGACCGCCTGCAAGTCAGCAGCGGTCAACGTGCTCGCAGCGGCCGGGATGAATTCAACGC
The DNA here is from genome assembly GCA_031431555.1 of Rubrivivax sp. GTDB lineage: Bacteria > Pseudomonadota > Gammaproteobacteria > Burkholderiales > Burkholderiaceae_C > Rubrivivax. Next base: position 2,133 of record JANPDN010000188.1, on the reverse strand, counting down.
GCGGCGATTCGGCAGCTTGCGGTGCTGCGGGTTGCGCGCCGGATCGCGGGGCTGACACGCCGACCGGGTCGATGTACACGAGCGCAAAGCCGCGTAGCGTGTCGCCCTGGCGAACCCCAAAACAAGTGGCGCCGTTCACCACCCGTTCGACCATCCCTCGCAACCGTGCGGCGGCTGCGGGGGAGGGCTCCATCGCAGACATCTCGGCCAGCTTGCGAAGGCTCAGTTGGGCCACGTTCCGCGCGTCTGAGCTGTCGTCGATGTGGGCTTGGCGTGTGCTGGTGTCGAGGTCTCGACGGTAGACGGCCCGGGTCGGTGTCTTCGTGGCCTGCGGCCGTCCGGCTGCCGGTGTGATCGCGCCCTTCTTCAGCCGGGCATGCATCCGAGCCAGCCACGACGTTTGTTTGGCCTGTGCTTTGATGGCCCACCACCAACCCGCGGCGCGTGTTCTGGCGGCGCTTGGGTGGATGATCAGCTGGATGTTCTGGCCGCGGTGATTTGAAAAACGATCCTTGAAGGATTCGTTGCCACGCGTGAAGTCGAACTCGTGGACGGCTCTGTCCTTGAGATAGTCGAGCAGGCGCTTGAGCAGCACCTCGCCGACGCCGGTGTCGAGATAGTCGACATCGAAGGTCGGCTTGTACCAGGTGAAGCGGCCGGCGACCTCGAAGCCGTAGTGGTAGGCCACCGCGCGCCCGCCGGCCTCAAGTACTGCAAATCGAAGTTCCTCTGCCGGATCGAGGCGCATGACCAGCGCCTTGTAGAAGCGCCGCGGCTCGTCGTCGAGAAACAGGCTTCGATCGCCGGCCACGACCCGACGCGTGATGTGTTGGGCAAAAAAGTCGTCGAGAAACTGCAGCACCTCGCCGCGATCCTCGATGTGGCGCAGTGAGACTGCGCCGAACTTCTCAAGCTTCTTTTCGTGCCGCTTGAGGCTCTTCTTGCCGGTCATCTCCTTGAGCAGCGCATCACGATCCCGGCCCAGCCGCAATGCAGGGCAGGTCGACTCGTCGTACACCAGTAGGCGACTGCGCAGGCCGGCTGGCAAGCCATTGATCGTCCGCGCCAGTTGGGACCATTCCGGCACCTCGGCCAACCTGCCGCGACCAGGCCCCTGCGGACCCATCGCGCAGCGCAGTGCGGCTTCGATCACCGCCGCGGCGTCGGCATCGTCGACCAGGATGTCGTTGTAGTCTGCTCGCGGCCCGCTCAGAAACCCGAGGCCGTTGTGATCGACGAGCAGCGGCAGCAACCCGACCACCACGCCCGACCGCCGGACGATGGCGACATGCGGCCGGGCGCTGTCGGTGCGGCATTCCATTGCCGCCATCGACCAGTCGAACGAGGTGAATATCTCCGGGCGCACTTGCGCAGCCCAGAGCCGGCGCCAATCAGCTTCGATCTCGGGCAGTTGGTCCAGGCGGGTGATGACCTCCGCGACGAGTTCGCTGCTCATGACGGTTTGTAGGGTCGGTACAGTTTCCACATCGCGCGACTCATGCGCGGATCGCCATTCACTCGCGGCAGGTCGCGCAAGTCGGTGTCCGCATGCGCGTAGCCTGACTCGGTGGTCACCGCGCTGCGGTAGTGGCGTGCCGCGGCCGCACGCACTCTTGAATTCTGCGAGCCGTTGGGATAACAGAAATGTTCGATCGGCCGCTGCAGACCTTCTTCAAGCCAGGCGCGACTGCGTTGCAATTCATGGTCCAGCGTGCTGTCGTCGAGCGAGGTCATGATCGGATGGCTGACGGTGTGCGAACCGACAGTGACCAGGGCCGGGTCGAGCGATCGCAGCTGGTCCCAGTTCATCACATCAAATTGCTCGCGTTCAGACGCCGACGGCTTGAAGCCCGGGGTCGTGGCGCGGATCTCATCGAGCACGCGGCTTCGGTCACCGTTCTCCAGGCCCTTCATCCACTCCACCACCGGGTTGACCTGCACACTCGGCCAGCTGTGCCGGGTCGCCAGATCCAAAAGCGTCGCTGCGGCGAGTGAGCGCATTCGCTGCCGGGCTTCGTGCGGCCACAACCAAGTGCCGGCGTCGGCCAGGCCGGGGCAGACGTAGAAGATGGCAGGCAGATTCATGCGCTGCAGCAAGGGGTACACAACCTGCGCGTGATTGACCAGGCCGTC
>JANPDN010000187.1:0-11949 GCA_031431555.1 Rubrivivax sp. | reverse complement strand
GGCCTGGATGCCGGCTTCCTTGAAGATCAAGCCGTATCGGTTGAAATTATAGCTGATCATTTGCAGAACCGCCCCGGGCTGGCCGACCACCGGCACCAGCGCGAGCAGGGTCATGCGCGCGACGACATCGGGCATTTTCAGAATCTCGTTGAGGTGGCCGTTGAGCGTCTGCACGACGTCGGCGGGCAGCCCTTTCGGGCCGACCAGGGCCTGCCAGGCGCCGACCTCGGCATCCCTGAATCCGGCCTCGGCGAAGGTCGGCACGTTGGGCGCCAGCGGCGAGCGCTGCGGGTCGGCAACGCCCAGGTTGACGAGCTTGCCCGAGGCGATGTGCTGCGCCACGGGCCCGAGCGTGGTGTACATCATCGGCACCTGGCCGCCGACCAGGTCGACGATCGCCGGGCCGCTGCCGCGATAAGGGATCTGCGTGAGCTTGATGCCAGCCGATTTGTTGAACATCTCGCCCAGGATGTGCATCGGCGAGCCGCTGCCCGGGCTGGCGTAGTTGCTGATCTTGCCGGCCTTGGCCGCGGCGACGAGGTCCTTCATATTCGTCACGCCACTGGCCGTGGTCGCGACGACAAAGAGCGACTGCGTGCCAGCCAGCACGATCGGCGTGAAGTCGGTCAGCGGGTCGTAGGCGGCGCCGCTGCCGGGCTTCAAGACCAGCGGTGCGGTGGCCAGCGTATTCGGCGTGAAGAGCAGTGTGTAGCCGTCGGGCCGCGACTTGGCGACAAAAGAATTGCCGATCGTGCCGCTGGCGCCGGTCTTGTTTTCGACGACCACCGGCTGGCCGACCCGCGTGGCTAGCTTTTCGGCAAACAGACGCGCCAGCGCGTCGGTATCACCCCCCGGCGGGAACGACACGATCAGGCTGATCGCCTTGTTCGGGTAGGCCTGCGCGGCGACGTTGCCTGCAAACGCCAGGCCGGTGATCGCGACGATGGTGGCCACGGCGGTGGCGAGCAGACTGCGGCGCAGAGTCATGGTGCGGATCCTTCAAGCGTTGATGCGGCAAACCAAAATGAGCTGGCATCAAAGCACAAAACCGCGGCGGGCCGCCTCAGGTCTTGCGCTAGCGGGTCAGCACATCGACATGCCACGCCGGCGATAGCGTCAGCGCAACTCCAGCCGCATGACGTCGTTCTCTCGCCGCATCTGAAAGCGCGTGAGGAAGCTGTTGCCGAGCAGGACGTAAGGCATCGGTGCTGGCAACACAACAGCGTCGACGTTGGCGACGGTGACCTCGCCGACCCGCACGGCGGACAGCGTCAGCACATGCACGATCACCGGGCCGTTGGCGGTGCCGGTCATCGCACGGCGGCCGCTTTTCCAGTCCAGGCCGATGCGGTCGGCGTCCTGCTGGCTCAACGCGACCGACGTCGCGCCGGTATCGACCATGAACTGCACCACGCGGCCATTGATCGCGCCCTGGGCCATGAAATGGCCGCCGGCACCCGCGGTGAGCACGATCTGGCGTGCGCCGCTGTTGGCCTGCACGCCCCCGCCCAAACCGACCGGTGCCTCGCCCAGGCGCAACTGGGTGGTCTTGCCGGCACGTTCGACCTGCACCTGGCCGTCGCCCATCGACAGCAGCTTGACGCCGGCGTGGCTTTCGCCGACGGCCAGCATCTTGGGCGCGCCGTCGATGATCAACAGCGCCTTGGTCGCGCCCATGCTGCCAGCGAACTGCACGCCCTGCGCAAAAGCGCTGATCGGCCATGCCAGAAACAGCGTTGCAAACAACGCTGCGAACGACCGGACCCACGACGCGACCCACGACGGCGCCGGCCGCGTTGTCATTCGCGGAAATTGGTGAAGGTCAGCGGCAGATCAGTCATCGCCGCTTTGAGGTGCTGGATCGCACCTTGCAGGTCGTCTCGCTTGCCGCCCGTGACCCGCACCGCATCACCCTGGATAGCGGCCTGCACCTTGAGCTTGCTCTGTTTGATCAAAGTCTGGATCTTCTTGGCGCTGTCGCTGTCGATGCCGGTTTTCACCGTCACTGGCTGTTTGACCTTGTCACCGCCCATCTTCTCGGTCTTGGCGGTGAGGTCAAAAAAGCGCACGTCGACGCCCCGTTTGCTGAGCTTGTTGAGCAGCACGTCGGTGACCTGCGCGATCTGAAAATCGCTGTCGGCATAGAGCACCAGCTCGCGCCCTTTGCCCTGTTCGCTGAGCTCGACCTTGGCGCTGCTGCCTTTGAAATCGAAGCGCGTGCCGATCTCCTTGTTGGCCTGCTCGACTGCATTGCGAAGCTCGACCAGGTTGGGTTCAATGACGGCGTCGAAGCTGGGCATGGCGGGCGTGGCACGATCGGGGTGAAAGAGTTTGCGATTTTCTCATGACCACCCCGAGCCTGGACCTGCAAATCGAAAAGCGCGTGAGCTTGCGCACGCTCAACACCTTCGGCCTGCCGGCGGTGGCCGCGCGCCTGCTGCGCGTGCGGTCTGAGACCGACCTGCGCGCGGTGGTCGACCACCCGCAATGGGGCAGCGCGCCCAAACTGGTGCTCGGCGGTGGCAGCAACCTGATCTTCACCCACGATGTCGAATCGCTGGTGCTCAAGATCGAAGTGCCGGGCAAACGCATCGTCGATCAAACCGCCACCGCCTGGATCGTCGAAGCCGGCGCCGGCGAAAGCTGGCATGGCCTGGTCGACTGGGCTGTCAACAACGGCGCGCCGGGCCTGGAAAATCTGGCCCTGCTCCCGGGCACGGTGGGCGCGGCGCCGGTGCAGAACATCGGCGCTTATGGCGTCGAGCTGAAGGACCGTTTTCATTCGCTCGATGCGGTCGACCTGATGACCGGCCGCAGCGTCACGCTCGACGCTGCGGCCTGCGGTTTTGGCTACCGCGACAGCGTCTTCAAGCGCCACCTCGCCGGCAAGAGCGTGATCACCCGGGTGCGCTTTTTGCTGCCCAAACCCTGGGCGCCGGTGCTCGGCTATCTTGAGCTTGAACGCAAAGCCACCGAGACCGGCATCCGCGCGCCAGACGCAAAAACGATCTTCGACTGGGTCTGCGCGATCCGCCGCGCCAAGCTGCCCGACCCGGCGGTGATCGGCAATGTCGGCAGCTTCTTCAAGAACCCGGTCGTGACACCAGAGCAGTGCCGCGACATCATCGGCCGCGACCCCGAGGTGGTGCACTACCCGATGCCCGACGGCAGCGTCAAGCTCGCCGCCGGTTGGCTGATCGACGCCTGCGGCTGGAAGGGCAAGGGCATCGGCGGCGCCGGGGTCTATGAAAAACACTCGCTGGTGCTCGTCAACCGTGGTGCGGCCACCGGCGGCGAAGTCGTGACCCTGGCGCGGGCGATCCAGGAAAGTGTTTATGGCCGGTTTGGCATCCGCCTCGAGCCCGAGCCGGTCGTCGTGTGACGGCCGGGTGACGACTGGATGACGGTGGTGTGAAAATGCGCTGACGCCGCTCGGACCAGCGGCCGAGTTCATCGGGCCCGACACGCAAACTACGCCACTCATGCAAACCGCCCTTTCATCTGCCGGCCGGCTGGCCTTGCTGCTGCTGCTTGGTGGTGCTGCGGCGGCGCAAGCCCAGCCCGAACAACGTGCCTTGCAGCCGCTGAACCTGCAGACCATCGCCAGCGCGCTGGAGCGTCCGGTCGGCGAGCCGATGCGCGCAGCGCGCACCGGCGGGCGCATCGAGCTCAAGGGCAAGCGTTTTTACATCGCCGAATACCAGCTGCTGTTCGACCAGTCCGGCGAGGTCGTCGCTTCGCCGGCCGACGGCCAGCTGTTTGGCAACAAGATCGACGGCGATCAGGCCGTGGTCGCCTACAGCGCGCAGCACGATGTCGCCGCGCTGCAGGCATTGACCGACCGCGCCTGGGCGGACTTGCAGGCGCGGCTCAAAGCCGCCGGCATCAGCCCGGCGGCGGCCGAGGACATCACCTTCACGCATGGTGCGGTGTACGAAGCGAGCGCCAACGCGACGCGGCCCGACAGCCCGGTGGTCGTCGAATCCAAGGCCGGCGACAACACCCGGCGCTACCTCGTTTTTGCGCCCACCGGCATGAAGATCGTGCCGCGTGGCATCGCCGGCATGGGCGTCGGCAACCTGGCCGCGCGGGTGGCCTACCCGAGCAAAGGCATCGAAGGCCTTTCGATGTTGACGGCCGTCAATTTCACCGGCTTCGATGCGGCCGGCGGCAAAAAACGAGCGTCGACTTTTGAAGGTGCAAACGAGCTGCGCGCAGAGTCACCGATGCTCGAAATCGTGCCCGCGCCGTCGGCGGCGCTGATCAATGCGCATGCGCAGTTGTCGCTGGTCAACCTGACCGAGCCGATCGTGCTGGTCGGTGAATTTGCGCGCCTGCGCCCCGGGCCGCGCACGGGGGTGCTGGCACCCGATTCGCCGCTCGACTTGCTGCGCTCGTTTGGCCGCCTGCTCGGCGCGGTGCAGGGCGCGCCGGCCGGCAAGCGGTTCGATGCGGTGCTCGAAGTCGACGGCCCGACAACCGCGCGCTTTGCGCTGTTTGGCATCGGCGCGGTGAACCAGGCGATCGTCGATGCGCTGAAGGCGGCGCAGGAATAGCGCTGGCGCTGGTGGCTGGCGCGGCGCCGATACAGCACGCGCGATGGCTGTCGAGCTGCACCGTCCCGGGGTCGCACTGGCTGGCTTGATCAAAGCTCGCCGGCCGGCATCGCGCCATCGCCGGCCAGATGCACGATCTGCGCGCCCGGCGGCGCATCGGCCTCGTCGTGCGTGACCAGCAGCGCCGGCACCCCACGCTGCCGCAGCGTGCTCCAGGTGAAGCTGCGCATCTGCGCGCGCAGCGGCGCGTCCAGGCGCGAAAACGGCTCGTCGAGCAGCAGCGCCTGTGGCTCGGCGAGCAAGGCACGCAGCAGCGAGACGCGGGCCCGCTGGCCGCCCGACAGCTGCGCCGGCAACCGGCCATCGATACCCGCCAGCCCGGCAGCGGCCAGGGCGGCGCCGGCACGCTGCGCGCGGTCGTGGTCGCGCTTGCCGCGATGCCGTGCGCTGGCAGGCAGCGCGAAGAGCAGGTTCGCCAGCACCGTCATGTGCGGGAACAGCAAGTCGTCCTGGAACAGCAGGCCGACATGGCGCTGCTCGACCGGCAGCCCACCGACATCCCGCCCGCCGACGAACACGCGGCCCTGGCCCAGCAGCGGCGGCTCGAGCAAGCCGGCGATATAGGCCAGCAGGGAGCTCTTGCCACAACCACTCGGCCCCATCACGGCCAGCACCTCACCCGCCCCGACGCGCACCGACAAAGGCCCGAGCAGCCGCCGGCCAGCGACCGCGATCGTCACGCCTTCGAGCTCAAGGCTCATCTTCCGACCCGTGCCGCCAGCGCGAAGGCCAACAGCGGCAACAAGGCCTGCATCAGCGCGAAGGCCGCGGCAATGGTGCGTTGGCCGCTGCTGGCCAGCAGCACGGCTTCGGTCGTCACCGTGGCGTAGCGGCCGGCGCCGATGAACTGGGTGGCGAGAAACTGCGCCACGCTGACTGCGAAGCCGACGGCCAGCGCGGCAGCGATCGGCCTTGCCAGTAGCGGCCATTTGACGGCGAGCCAGAACGCGCGCCGCGAGCGGCCGAGTGCCAGCGCGGTGTGCTGCAAGCGCGGATCGAAACCGCGCCAGGCCGGGCGCAGCGTGATGAAGCTGTAGGGCAACACCACCAGCAGGTGCACCCACAGCAGCCCGGCCAGGCTGCCGTCCAGCCGCAGCCGCAACGCGCCCAGGTACAGGCCCGACATCAGCAGCAGCGGCGGCAGCACCAGCGGCGCCAGCACGAGCGGCGTGACGACCGCGTCCCAACGCTGCGGCGTGGCCTCGAACCAGGCCACCACCAGCAGCAGGCCGAGCACCGACGCCGCCAGCGCGAGTGCGGCGGTCAGCACCAGCGTACTGGACTGTTCGGCAACACGCAGCCAGGCATCGGCCGAGAGCTGCTGCGGCAGCCAATTCGGAAAGGTGTAGATGCCGGCGAAGCTGAGCAGCAACAGCGCCAGTGTCGCGAGCCCATAACTTGCCACCACAGCGGCAGCAATCAATCGTACCGGCGCGCTCGCGGTCGTGTTCATTGGCGTGGTCGCGCGCCGCTGCGGCCGGTCGCCACGCGTCGCGCGCCGCGTCCCCCGCCGCAGCAACAACGGCCATAGCAGCCGCACCGCGAGCACCAGCGCTGCGAGCAGCGCCGCCAGCAGCAGCGCCGCGGCGGCGCCGCGCGCGTTGCGCTGCGGGTTGCCGTCCATCAGGTCGGCATAGGCCAGCACCGCCAGCGTCGGCGGCGAGCCGGGCCCGACGATCAGCGCCAGATCGACAACGGTCAGCGAATACGCCAGCACGGCCAGCAGCGGCCACGCCAGCCGTGGCAGCCAGACCGGCCAGCCGACCCGCCACCACAGCGTTTGCGGCGCATAGCCGAGCGAGCGCCCGACGGCCTGCTGCGCGCGCAACTCGGCCGCGACCTCGGGCCGGGCGAGCAGGGCGGCCAGGTTCCAGAGCAGGAAAGGCAGTTCCTTGAGCACCAGCACGGCGCTGAGCAGCAAGGCGTGGCGATCGTTGACCGTCTCCCATTGCGGCGGGCTGTCCCAGAGCGCGATCGGCGCGATCAGCCGCGCCAGCGCGCCGCTCGGCGCAACCAGCCAGGCCAGGCCGATGGCGAAGGCCGCGTGCGGCAGCGCCAGCATCGGCGCCAGCGCTTGCTGCAGCCAGAGCCACGCGCGGCTGCCGTGCAAAGCCGTGGTCAGCAGCATCGCCAGCAGCAGGGCGACGATGGTGCTGGCGAGCGCGCTGAAGAGACTGGCACCGATGGCGCGCGGCAGTTGCGGGTCGGCCCACAGCGACAACCAGGCCGCGGCATCGAGCGCCGGCGCCAACGCCAGCGGCAATGCAGCAGCGATCGGCAGCGCGAACAACAGCAGCCCGGCGGCGTGTGCCGAGCGCTCGCCGACGCGCACGCCCCAAGCCGGCCGCGGCGTGCGCGCCATCAGGACGCGCCGTAGCGCCGCAGCCACTCCCGCTCAAGCGGATTCACCCAGCTCGCATGCGGCTCGGCGATCACCGGCGCCGGGCGTTGCACGGTGCCGGGCGCGCTCGTCCCAGCCGCGAACAGCACGCGATCAGCAGCGCTCATGCGGTCGATCGCCAGCACCGTGGGGTCACCCCAATGGCGGATGTCGGCCTTGCGTGCCTGCGCCGCCGGCGACTGCAGGAAATTGGCGACGACCTGCGCCGCCTGCTTCGAGCGGGCGTTGAACGGGATCGCGACGAAGTGGGTGTTGCCCAACGTGCCGCCTGTGAATTGAAAGCTCGTTACTGTTGCCGGAAGCGTCTTGGCGGCGATCTCGTTGGCCGCCTCGTTGGGGTTGAAAGTGAGCGAGATGTGGAGCTCGCCGTCGGCGAGCATTTGGCGCATCAGCGTGTTGCTGGCCGGGAACTGCCGGCCACCGCGCCACAGCTGCGGGTGCAACTGGTCGAGCCAGGCCCACAGCGGCGCGCCGGCGCGTGCAAAGGCCTCTTCGCTGAAGGGCCGGTACAGCGGCGCACGCTCGGGTGCAAGGTCCACCAGCACCTGCTTGACGAAGGTCGTGCCGTGAAAGTCCGGCGGCCTGGGATAGCTGAACCGCCCCGCGTTGCGGCGTGCCCATTCGAGCAGTGCGGCCAGCGTTGCCGGCGGCTGCGCGACACGCGCCGAATCGGCGAAAAAAGTGAGTTGGGCCATGCCCCAAGCGGCTTCCATGCCGTCGACCGGCTCGGAGAAATCGACCCGCGTCGTCGGCTTGCCCTGCGTATCGACCAGGCTGAAGTTCGGCAGCGATTCGGCGAACGGCCCGAACAGCAGCCCCTCGCGCTTGAGCGTGAGGAAATTCTCGCCGTTGATCCAGACCAGGTCGGCCGATCCGTCAGTGCGCGCGGCCACCTTCTCGGCACGAATGCGGCGCACCACCTCGGCGGTATCGGCGACCTTGACATGTTCGAGCTTGACGCCATGCAGACGGTCGAGCTCGCCCACTGCCCATTGCAGGTAGGCGTTGATGCGCTCGCTGCCGGCCCAGGCGTTGAAGCGCACGCTCTGCCCGCGTGCCGCCTGTTCGATGCGTTGCCACGCGTCTTGCTGCGCGCGAGCCGGCAACGCCAGGGCCGCGCCAGCGGCGAGAACAAGTCTGCGGGTCGGTCGCTTCATGACGGGTCTGTTCCTTGTTTGGGTGGTGACGGTGACGGCCCAGTCGGCCGGCTGGCGAAAATTCTTACCGAGTGCGCGACTGGACACGGTGCGCTGGCCGACACGCGTGGCGCACACGCTGGCTATTGCGCCGGTTGCGCAGGCAGCGCCGCCGGCACTGGCAGGCCACGTTTGACCAGCGCGGCGCGCACGCGGTCGGGGTAGTCACTGATCAAGCCGTCGACACCCCAGCCGATCAGACGTTCGATCGCCTCGGGCTCGTTGACGGTCCAGGGCACGACCTTCAGGCCCAGCGCCTGCGCTTCTTTCAGCGCGGCCTGGTTCAGGCTTGCAAAGTTGGGTGACCAGGTGGCCGCACCACTGGCCTGCACCAGCCGCGGCACCGAGCCGCCGTATGTGGCGAGGGCCAAACCAGCGGTCCAGCGCCCGTCGACGAGGTTGTCGAAGTTGGGTGACTGCACGGTGAGCGCCACGGTCTGGATCAGCGGCGCGATCTGGCGCACCGCGAGCAACGTGCGCCAATCAAAACTCTGCACCGTGACGCGCGATTCGAGCCCGGCGCGGCGTACCGCATCGACCACCAACTTCGCAAAAACTTCCGGCGTTGGTGTCAGTGCGGGCTCGGTCGGCGTGAGCTTGGTTTCGATGTTGAAGCGCACCGAGCTGCCGCCCCAACGCGCGACCTCAGCGAACAAGGTCTCCAGGCTGACGATGCGCTCGCCGTCGCGGGGTTGCTGCTCGGCGAAGGTCTGGGCGTAGCCCGTGCCGGGCTTCAGGCGCCCGATATCGAAGGCCTGCAACTCGGCCAGCGTCAAGGTGTTCAGCGCTGGCCCGGGCGCTGTGGCCCCGAGCCACTGCCCGCGCGCGTCGCGTGTGTAGTTCGGGTTCAGGCGCGGGTCGTGGGCGATCACAAGCACGCCGTCGCGGCTGACACCGACGTCGAGTTCAAGCGTCGTGACGCCGATGCCGAGTGCCGCGCGAAAGGCGGCGAGGGTATTTTCCGGCGCCAGCCCGCGTGCGCCGCGGTGGCCCTGGAGGTCGAAAGCGGCGGCTGGCAACACGACCAGCAGAGTCGACCAGAGGCCCACCAGAACCGGCAAAAGATGGCGCCGGAGCGTGTTTTCCCACCCTTTCCGGGGTCTCATACGGGGCTCCTGACACAAAGTCGGCTGGTATCCTCGACAGTCTATGTCAGCCGAGTTCGACGCCGATCCACCGAGCGCCTTGCCACGCGGCACCCGGCTCGGCGAATACGAGCTCAAGCGGGTGCTCGGCATCGGCGGCTTCGGCATCGTCTACCTGGCCTTTGACCACGCGCTGGAGCGCGAAGTCGCGATCAAGGAATATATGCCGGCCTCGCTGGCCGGGCGCACCGCGGCGTTTCAGGTCTCGCTGCTTTCGCAGGCGAATGCCGAGACTTTTGCGCTCGGCCTGCGGTCGTTTGTCAACGAAGCGCGCTTGCTGGCGCGGTTTGACCACCCGGCCCTGATCAAGGTCCATCGTTACTGGGAAGACTACAACACCGCCTACATGGCGATGCCGTATTACCTCGGCAGCAACCTCAAGGTCGTGCGCGCGCAGCTCACGCAGACACCCAGCGAAGCCTGGGTGCGCGCCATCGTCGAGCCGCTGCTCGGCGCCATCGAGACCCTGCACCGCGAGGCGGTTTACCACCGCGATATCTCGCCCGACAACGTCATCGTGCAGCCCGACGGCCGGCCGGTGCTGCTTGATCTGGGTGCCGCGCGGCGGGTCATCAGCGACAAGAGCATGGCGCTGACCGCGATCCTCAAACCCGCCTACGCGCCGATCGAGCAATACGCCGAAGCCGGCTCGGTCAAACAAGGGCCGTGGACGGACCTGTACTCGCTCGGCGCGACGATGCATTACCTGCTGCTCGGCAAGCCGCCAGCGCCGGCCACCGCGCGTGCGGTGCACGACGATGTGATCCCGCTGGCGCAGCGCGGGCTGCCCGGTTGCAGCGACGAGTTCCTGCGCTGCATCGACTGGATGCTGCGCCCGCGCCCGATCGAGCGGCCACAAAGTGTCGCCCAACTGCGCGAGGTGCTCGCCGGCCATGTGCCGGTGCCGACGCCACCCGAGCAAGGCACCGGCTCGTGGGACCGCACGCAGATCGTGCGCCCGCCGGCGCCACCGAGCGAAGAGACCATCGAGCTGGACTTTCCGCCAACGATGGTCCACCAGCCCGAAGCGCGTGCGCAGCCGACGCCCGCGGCGCCTGAGCGAAACCAGGACATCCGCATCGAGCCGACGATCTACGCGCCCCGCCCCGGGGCCGATGCTTATGCGCCGACGATGGTGGTCGGCGCGCGCGCTGAAGGCGCGGCTGCGGCTGCGGGCCCGGCATCCGCCCCCGCAGCCGGCTCGAACCCGCCGCCGCAGGCCGCTGTCGGATCGACCTGGCCAGCGCGCAAACGCTGGCCGTTGCCGGTGGGCGCCGGTGCGCTGGCGGCGATCGCAATCGGCGTCTGGATGGCCAACCGCGCCCCGGCGCCACCGCCGGCCAGCGTCGCATCGCCGGCGCCGCTGGCTTCGGCCGCGCTATCGACGCCCGCGCCAGGCGTGGCGGCGTCAGGCGCCGTGGTGGTGCCGGCACCCACGGCGGCCGCTTCTGCTGCGGCACCCGCGCCGGCCGTGGCCGCACCCGCGCCGATGCCCGCGCCGACGATCGCCGCACCGGCCGTGAAAACGCCTGCGACCACGGGTGCCGCGGCACCGGCCGCTGCGGCATCCAAACCGACCCCAGTCGCCAAGCTGCCGGCCGCCACCAAGCCCGGCCCGGCCGCTGCCGAGGTCAGCCCGCAACGGGCGCCACCGATCCTTCCGCCAGCGCCGACCAGCACCGCGCCGGCGCGCGCCGCGCAGCAGGCCGCGCCGGCCGGGCTGTCGCCGGCGGCAGAGTCAGCACGGCCGACGAGCACCGGCAGTGCAGCGCCGGCGACGGTGGCCGCGCCGGTGATGGCGGTGCCAACACCAGCCGCCACCGCGACGCCGACCACGGCCGCGCAACCCGGCCGCCAACAGCCGGCGCGCGAAGCCGCGCGCGAGCCCGAGCCGATGATCCAGGCGCGGGTGCTGAGCCCGAGCGAGCGGTGTGAAGGCCGCGTGCTGGTGGCGCTGTGGGCCTGCATCGAGCGCCAGTGCAACCGCGCGCCAGAGCTGCGCGAACATGCTGAATGCCAGAAGCTGCGCCGCCAGCAGGACCAGCAGCAACGCGGCACCAACTAAACGCCGGCGCGTGCAAGCCTGGCGTTTGCAACGCCGACCCGCCGGCCCGGCGGCCGCCCGATCACCTGGAGAGACCCGCTTGCCCCAGCCGCCGCGCGACCGCCCGCACCATGCCCATTGGCCCGCCCGCCTGCCGCGGCAATTGCAGGTGCCGGCGACATCGCTGTGGTTCAACCTCGAGGTCGCGGCACGGCGTTATCCGGCCAAAGCGGCGTATCGCTTTTTTGGCCAAGCACTGACCTACGCCGAGCTGCACGCGCAGGCTTCAAGCCTCGCCGGCTGGCTGCAAGCGCAGGGCGTGGTCAAGGGCGACCGGGTGCTGCTGTTCATGCAGAACTGCCCGCAGTACGTGGCTGCCTTTTACGCCATCCTGCGCGCCGACGCCGTCGTCGTGCCGGTCAACCCGATGAACAAGGCCGACGAGTTTGGCCACTACATCCTTGATCCCGCAGCACGCGTCGCGATCACGAGTGCCGACCTCGCCGGCATCGTTGCCGCGGCCGATGCGCGGCTGCCTCCCGCGCAA
>JANPDN010000186.1:0-1767 GCA_031431555.1 Rubrivivax sp. | reverse complement strand
CACGCCCGGCGCCAGCACCAGCCACTGCCTCATCTGCTCGGACGAAAATTCCAGATCCATCTTCAGCGTGCTGAACAACTGCCCTGGCGGCACCAGCTCGAGCACGACATCGGTCTGCGTCGCGTCGATCGCATTCGGGCTGCTGCTCACCACCGCGCCGCCCACCGGCTGCGTGCCGGTGCCGACCACGATGCTGCCCACGACGGGGCTGCCGACATTCGCCAAGGTCACGCGGTAGCGAAAGCCCAGGCCGCGCGGCGCAGCGGGGTCGACCGCTGCGGGTTCGCTGCGAACCTGTGCGTCGGCGACGGTGATGGCGCCCGGCGCCGGCTGGGCGGAATAGAAAATTGCCGGCTTGGAGCAAAAGGCGCGCATCGCGGCCTACGGCAAGCTCGCAGTCTCGGGCAAGGCGGTTGTCAATCTGGGTGCGGCGGTGTCGGGTGGCGCGACTTGCAAGAAGCTGCTCGGCGCGATCCCGATCCCGATCACCGGCCCGCTGGCGCCGCTGATCGCACCGATCATCCCGCTGAACTTCAAGCTCGAGCTCGGCGTGCTGCTGCAGGTCAATGCTTTCACCTTGAGCGCCGAGATCAAGCAGTCGGTCGACGTCGCTTTTGGCTTTGACTACGCCCTGTCGCGCCCCGATGAAGACCAGATGCGGGCGATCAAGCAGCTCGACGCGAGCGACCCCGAGTTCACCCGCAATGTGTCGTTCCCCACCGCCGCCAGCCTGCGCGTCAAGGCGACGGCTTTTGCCGGCCTCACTTCGGGCCTGGCGATTGGCGGCCGGCTGGCGCGGCTGGAAGTGGTGGAGCTCTTTGCCGGCCCCGAGTTCGAGACCAAATTTGGCGGCAGCTACGACGTTGCGACCGACGCGGTCTACACCTCGGAATACGACCTCAAGGTGAAAGCCGGCATCGGGCCGGGCGAGCACATCACCGAAGCGATCAGGCGCCTGCTCGGTTCGTCAAAGGCGGTCGACATGGTCGCCAAGGTCGAACGCTCGATCGCGAAGACGCCGACGGCGGCATCGGTGTCGACTGGAAAATCGAGCTTCGCTGCTGGCGAAACCGTGGCCTTCGACGTCACGCTCGACCCGGCGAGCGTGAACTTCCCGCTCGTCGGCTACAACGTCAAAGAGGTGCGCATCTACCGCCTGCGCCACGGCGGCTCGACCAGCGCCGAGCTGGTCGCGACCTCAGTCGCGGCTGAAGGGCAAATCAATTTTTCGCCGCAGTGGGTGGCCGATGCTGCCGGCAAGGTCTACGACGACATCGCTGCGAAGCCCAACTTCTACGCCTTCGTGGTCGACAAACCGCTCGCGCCGGTGAGCGGGTTTTTCCCCTTCGAGTTGGGCGCGGTCAACGCCAACGACAGCGGCGCACAAGGTCTGATCGCCGGCGGCGGCACCCATTCGCTGGCCATCAACCGCGCCGGCCAGGTCGCATCCTGGGGCACCGACTTCGGTGGTGCGCTGGGGCGTGACAACGCCTCCAACCTGCCCAACCTGGTGGACGGCCTGCCGGCGGGTGTGAAGGCCAGGGCCGTGGCGGCCGCCGCCTGGCATTCGGTGGCCTTGATGGAAGACGGCCGCGTCTACGCCTGGGGCTTTGGCGGTACCGTGGCGCGTGCGACGGGCTTCACCGGCCAGGCCGAGGTACCCACGGCGCAGATCGTCACGCTGGACCGTGGTGTCCTTGCCACCGCCATCGCGACGCGCTACCACCACACCTTGGTGCTCACCCGCACCGGCGTGGTCTGGGGTTT
>JANPDN010000185.1:0-3633 GCA_031431555.1 Rubrivivax sp. | reverse complement strand
AAACCCCAGACCACGCCGGTGCGGGTGAGCACCAAGGTGTGGTGGTAGCGCGTCGCGATGGCGGTGGCAAGGACACCACGGTCCAGCGTGACGATCTGCGCCGTGGGTACCTCGGCTTGGCCGGTGAAGCCCGTCGCACGCGCCACCGTGCCGCCAAAACCCCAGGCGTAAACGCGGCCGTCTTCCATCAAGGCCACCGAATGCCAGGCGGCGGCCGCGACGGCCCTGGCCTTCACACCCGCCGGCAGGCCGTCCACCAGGTTGGGCAGGTTGGAGGCGTTGTCACGCCCCAGCGCACCACCGAAGTCGGCGCCCCAGGATGCGACCTGGCCGGCGCGGTTGATGGCCAGCGAATGGGTGCCGCCGCCGGCGATCAGGCCCTGGGTGCCGCTGTCGTTGGCGACCACCGGGCCCAGCTCGAAGGGGAAGAACCCGCTCACCGGCGCCAGCGGCTTGTCGACGACAAAAGCGTAAAAGTTGGGCTTGGCCGCGATGTCGTCGTAGACCTTGCTGGCCACATCGGCCGTCCACAGCAACGAGAAGTTGACCTGGCCTTCGGCCGCCAGCGCGGTGGCCACGAGCTCGGCGCTGGTCGAGCCGCCGTGGCGCAGCCGGTAGATGCGCAGCTCCTTGACGTTGTAGCCAACGAGCGGGAAGTTGACGCTGGCCGGGTCGAGCGTCACGTCGAAAGCCACCTGCTCGCCGGCGGCATAGACGGATTTTTCTGTCGTCAGCGACGCCGCGCCGGGCGTCTTGGCAATCGAACGCTCCACCTTCGCGACCATATCCACCGCCTTGGACGAGCCGAGCAGGCGCCTGATCGCGTCGGTGATGTGCTCGCCAGGCCCGATGCCGGCCTTGACCTTGAGGTCGTACTCCGAGGTGTAAACGCTGTCGGTCGCGACGTCGTAGCTGCCGCCGAATTTGGCCTCGAATTCGGGGCCGGCAAAGAGCTCCACCACTTCCATCCGCGTCATGCGGTTGCCCAGCGCAATCCCAGAAGTCAGCCCGGCAAAAACCGTCGCCTTGACACGCAGGCTGGCCGCGGTGGGGAACGAGACGTTGCGGTTGAACTCGGGGTCGCTGATGTCGAGCCGCTTGATGGCCTGCATCTGCTCGTCAGCCGGCCGCGACAGGGCGTAGTCAAAGCCAAATGCGACATCGGCCGACTGCTTGATCTCGGCGCTGAAGGTAAACGCATTGACCTGCAACAGCACACCCAGCTCAAGCTTGAAATTCAGCGGGATGATCGGTGCGATCAACGGCGCCAGCGGGCCGGTGATCGGGATCGGGATCGCGCCCAGCAACTTCTTGCAAGTCGCGCCACCCGTCACCGCGGCACCCAGATTCACGACCGCCTTGCCAGAAATGTCGAGCTTGCCGAAAGCAGCAATGCGGGCCTTTTGCACCACGCCACCGCTGATATCGAGCACGAAGTCGGCGTGCAGGTCGGGGTCGATGCGGGCCTCGAGCTCGCCAGTGATGCCGGCCAGGCCAGGGCTGTCGAACTCACAGCCGTCGCCCAGGTTCATGGCGCGCTCGCGCCCGGGCCGGCCGCTGGCCTGCACGCCCGGCGCCAGCACCAGCCACTGCTTCAACTGGTCAGGCGAAAACTCCAGATCCATTTTCAACCTGGTGAACAACGTCCCTGGCGGCACCAGCTCCAGCACGACATCGGTCTGCGCCGGGTCGGTGAGGTTCGGGCTGCTGCTCACGACCGCGCCGCCCACCGGCTGCGTGCCGGTGCCGACAACGATGCTGCCCACCACGGGGCTGCCGACATTCGCCAAGGTGACGCGGTAGCGAAAACCCAGCCCGCGCGGCGCGGCGGGGTCGACCGCTGCCGGCTCGCTGCGCACCTGCGTGTCGGCGACGATGATGGCGCCCGGCGCCGGCTGGGCGGAATAAAAGATCGCCGGCTTGGAGCTGATGGTGCCGATGCTGGCGGTCAACAGGGCCGAGCGCGGCAACCGCGCCGCGCGGACTTCAAAGCCGTTGCCGGCACGGCTGACTTCGATGCCTGCCGCGTCCGACGACACCAGGTTCACGTCGGCCGCAGCCACCGGCACTTCGAGCCCGGCGGCGTCGAAGGCCTTGACGCTGACCGCACGCCGTTCGGTGGTGTCGACGAGCATGCCGCCCTCGGGCAGCATCTCGACCCGCGCGACCGGGCCGGGCGGCGTCGGGCCTGGCGCGACAGGCTCCGGCGCTGGGCTGTCGGAGCCACCGCAGGCCGCGAGGGCGACGATGGCCAGCGTCGCGACGGCGGTCGCCAGCGCGTGCGTGATTCGGGATCGGATGGTCGTCATCGCTGGGCTCCTGGTGTTGCTTGACTGGGAGCCACTTTGCGGTGCGCGCCGTCACGCGGGCGTCACGCGTCGCCTCCAGATGACAGGTGTTTTAGGGGGATGCGCGGGCCCTTGCGCCGCGGCCCGAGAATCGGGGTTCTGCAAAATCAGAACCACCGAGCCCGCCCATGACCGACACCCAAGAAGCCCCCCCGCTGCCCGACCGCCTGTCGGCCGAACCCGGCAGCCCGCATCACGTCGCCGCGGTGTTCGAGCACGACGTCGGCATCCGCTTCAACGGTGTCGAGCGTCGTGATGTCCAGGAGTACTGCATCAGCGAAGGCTGGGTGCGGATCCCCGCCGGCCGCGCGCTGGACCGCAAGGGCAAGCCGCTGTTGATCAAGCTCAAGGGCCGCGTCGAAGCGTTTTATCGCTAGCCCATGCCGCAACTCTTCGACCCCCTGCACATCGGCAGCCTGGCGCTGGCCAACCGCATCGTCATCGCGCCGATGTGCCAGTACTCAGCCGTTGAGGGCACGCCGGGTGACTGGCACTTGATGCACCTCGGCGCACTCGCGCTTTCCGGCGCCGGGCTGCTCATCATCGAGGCCAGCGCGGTAGCGGCCGAGGGCCGCATCTCGCCGGGCGACCTGGGTCTGTACAGCGATGCCAATGAGGCCGGCCTGGCGCATGTGCTGGCCGCAGCGCGGGCCCATTCGCCGATCAAGATCGGCATCCAGCTGGCCCATGCCGGGCGCAAGGCATCGAGCCGCGCGCCCTGGCATGGCGGCGCGCAGATTCGCGTCGATGAGCCTGGCGGCTGGCAGGCGGTGGCGCCTTCGGCACTGCCTCATCTGGCAAACGAAACGCCGCCGACTGCGCTTGACCACGCGGGCTTGCAGCGGCTGCGGCTGGCTTTTGCGGATGCCGCGCGGCGGGCCTCGCGGCTCGGCCTGGACGCCGTGGAGATCCACGCCGCGCATGGTTATCTGCTGCACGAATTTCTGTCCCCCCTGGCTAACCATCGAAATGATGAGTATGGCGGCAGCCTGGCCAACAGGATGCGTTTCCCGCTCGAAGTCTTCGACGCGGTGCGCGAGGCCTTCGCCCCCGAGCGCCCGGTCTGGGTGCGGGTCTCGGCGACCGACTGGGTTGATGGCGGCTGGGATCTCGACAGCACGGTGATACTGGCGCAGGCGCTCAAGGCGCGCGGCTGCGCGGCGATCCATGTCTCCAGCGGCGGCGTGTCGCCGCGGCAGCAGATCGCCGTCGGGCCGGGGTTCCAGGTGCCGTTTGCGCAGCGCTTGAAGGCCGATACCGGCCTGCCGACCGTCGCCGTCGGCCT
>JANPDN010000184.1:0-11147 GCA_031431555.1 Rubrivivax sp. | reverse complement strand
CGACGGCCACGCCCAGGCGCCGGCGTATATCCGCCGATGAGCGCTGCGCCTCCGCTGCTGCAGGTGCGTGCGCTGGCCGGCCCGCGCGGCGACCGGCGCCTTTTCAGCGGCCTCGACTTCAGCCTGAACGCGGGCGACGTCGCCTGGCTGCGCGGCCGCAACGGCCGCGGCAAGACCACCCTGCTGCGGCTGCTCGCCGGGCTGGCGTCACCCGAAGAAGGGATCATCGAAATTGATGCTGTGCGCACTGCCAACGCCGGCGCCTCCTGGCGCAAGCAACTAGCCTATGTCGCCCACGTCAATGCGCTCAAGGACGACCTCAGCGCGATCGAGAGTTTGAGTTTTCTGGCCCAGCTGCACGGCGCTGCCGCACCCGACCGCGCGACGCTGTTGCAGGCGCTGCGCCGGCTGGGTGTCGCCTCGCGCGCTGATGCGCCGGTGCGCACTCTCAGCCAGGGCCAGCGTCGGCGGGTGGCATTGGCGCGGCTGGCCTTGCCCGGTGCCGCAAGGCTGTGGCTTCTCGACGAGCCCTTTGATGCGCTCGACGACAGCGGCATTGCAGCACTGAACAGCCTGCTCGCCGAACATGCCGCAGACGGCGGTGCGACGCTGCTCACCAGCCACCAGCCCCTGAGCCTGCAGTCGCCGGCGCCAAGGGTGCTCGACCTCGACGCCGCAGCGCCTTCACGCGAGTCGACATCGACACCTGCATCGACGTCAATCGCCGCGGTGGCCGACACGTGACCGCGCTCTTCATCGCGATCCTGCTGCGCGACCTGCGGCTGGCCGCGCGGCGGCGCATCGAGTCGCTGCTGCCGGTGGCCTTTTTCATCGTCGCGGTGAGCCTGTTCCCGCTCGGTGTCGGCCCCGAGGCCAATACCCTGCGCGAGATCGCGCCAGGCATCGTCTGGGTCTGCGCGCTGCTGGCCTCGATGCTGTCGGTGAATACGCTCTACACCAGCGACCACCTCGACGGATCGCTCGAGCAGATGCTGCTCGCACCGCAGCCAGCGGTCGCCGTCGCGGCGGCCAAGGCGGCCGCGCATTGGCTGGTCAGCGGCTTGCCGTTGATCGCGGCCGCGCCGCTGATCGGTGTGCTCTTCGACCTGTCCGGCGAAGCACTCACGAGCCTCGTCATCGGCCTCGTTCTCGGCACGCCGACCTTGAGCCTGCTCGGCGGGCTCGGTGCCGCGTTGACGCTGGGCCTGCGCAGCGGCGGCATGCTGCTGATCCTGGTCGTGCTGCCGTTGGCCACGCCGGCCCTGATCTTCGGCGCTGGTGCAGTAGGCGCGGTCGAGGCGGGGCTATCGGCTTCAGGGCACTATTCGCTTCTCGGCGCGCTGCTCATCGCCAGCTTGGCTGGCCTGCCACTGGCGACCGCGGCGGCGTTGAGAATCTCGACCGAATGAACACCAACGCAGCATCGATCAAGCACCGCCCAAGCACCGATCACGCACCGATCACGCACCGAGCCAGCGCCGCGCAACAGCCCACGATGCCCCTGAATTTTTATACTTTTTCATCGCCGCCGAAGTTCTACGCGCTGGCCGGCGCGCTGGTGCCGTGGTGCTGGGTCGTGGCGCTGCTGCTTGCTGGCGCCGGCCTGTGGATGGGCTTTTTTGTCGCCCCCACCGACGCCACGCAGGGCGAGGTCTACCGCATCATCTTCATCCACGTGCCCGCCGCCTGGATGGCGATGGTGCTGTACCTGGTGATGGCCTTCTGGGCAGCGGTCGGCTGGGCCTTCAACGCCCGGCTGGCGTCGATGGTCGCGCGCGCCATTGCGCCGACCGGCGCGATGTTTGCGTTTGTCGCGCTGTGGACCGGCGCGATCTGGGGCAAGCCGACCTGGGGCACCTGGTGGGTCTGGGACGCACGCCTGACCTCGACCCTGATCCTGCTGTTTTTGTACCTCGGTTTCATCACCCTGGTCGAAGCCATCGACGACCCGCGGCGTGCCGACCGCGCCGGCGCGCTGCTGGCCATCGTCGGCGCCGTCAACGTGCCGATCATCTATTTTTCGGTCAAGTGGTGGAACACGTTGCACCAAGGCGCCAGCATCAGCGTCAGCGGCGGCTCGAAAATGGCCAGCACCATGCTCACCGCGATGCTGCTGATGACTTTCGCTTTCTGGGCCTACGCGTTTGCAGTCGTCTTCATGCGCAGCCGTGCCGTTGTCGTCGAACGTGAACGCGGCGCGACCTGGTTGATGGAACTGAATGGCGCCGGAGCAACTCGATGAACTGGGCCAGCACGGCAGATTTTTTTGCGATGGGCGGTTACGGCGCTTACGTCTGGGGTGCGTATGGCGTGACGCTGGCCCTCATGCTCGCCGAACCCCTGCTCGCCAGGCGGCGTTGCCAGCAGGCGGTGGCTGATGCCGCCGGCTGGCATCGCGATCGTGACCTCGACCGTGACCCCGATCGCGATCTTGAACCTAAGGACAATTCATGAAACCACGCCACCAACGTACCGCGATCGTGCTCGGCGGCGTCGTCGCCGTCGGCGCCATCGTGGCGCTGGTGCTCAATGCCTTCCAGAGCAACCTGGTATTTTTCTATTCACCGAGCCAGATCGCGGCCAATGAAGCGCCGCACGGCAAAACTTTCCGCCTCGGTGGCATGGTCGAAAAAGGCAGCGTGCAACGCGACGGCGTGCTGGTCGCGTTTGCCGTCACCGACACCGCCAAGACGGTCAAGGTGCGTTACGAAGGCATCCTGCCCGACCTGTTCAAGGAGGGCAAAGGGGTCGTCGCCCAAGGGCAGTTGAAGGACGGCATTTTTGTGGCCCGCGAAGTGCTCGCCAAACACGACGAAAACTATATGCCGCCAGAAGCCGCCGAGGCCCTGAAACGCGCCCAGGCCGGCAACAGCCAACTCGGCAAAACGGTGCAAGGCTTGGGCAAACCATGATCCCCGAACTCGGCCACTTTGCGCTCTGGCTCGCGCTCGCCCTGGCGGCTGTACTTGGCACGCTGCCACTGGCTGGTGCGCAGCGTGGGCAGCGGTCGTGGATGGCGCTGGCGCGGCCGGGCACGTTGGCGCTGTTGCTGCTCATCGTGCTGTCTTATGCAAGCCTGACCGCGTCTTTCGTGAGCAACGACTTTTCAGTCCTCTACGTGGCGCAAAACTCCAACAGCGCGCTGCCCTTGCCGTACCGCATCGCGGCGGTCTGGGGCGGGCATGAAGGCTCGCTGCTGCTGTGGCTGCTCATGCTCGTCGGCTGGATGGCGGCGGTGGCGTTGTTCAGCCAGCACCTGCCGCTGGCGGTGCTGGCGCGCATCCTTTCGGTGATGGCGCTGGTGGCGGTCGGCTTCCTGCTTTTCACGCTGTTCACCTCGAACCCTTTCGAGCGCCTGATACCGGCGGCACTAGACGGCCGCGACCTGAACCCGCTGCTGCAAGACCCGGGCATGGTCATCCACCCGCCGATGTTGTACATGGGCTATGTCGGGTTTTCAGTCGCCTTCGCTTTTGCGGTGGCAGCCCTCATCGGCGGCCAGCTCGACGCCCAATGGGCGCGCTGGACCAGGCCATGGACGACCATCGCGTGGATGTTCCTGACGATCGGCATCGCGCTGGGCAGTTGGTGGGCGTATTACGAACTCGGCTGGGGCGGCTGGTGGTTCTGGGACCCGGTCGAAAACGCGTCCTTCATGCCCTGGCTGGTCGGCACCGCGCTGATCCATTCGCTGGCAGTGACCGAAAAACGCGGCAGCTTCAAGAGCTGGACGGTGCTGCTGGCGATCATGGCGTTTTCGCTGTCGCTGCTCGGCACCTTCCTCGTGCGCAGCGGCGTGTTGTCGTCGGTGCCCGCCTTTGCCACCGACCCGACCCGCGGCGTCTTCATCCTGGTCTTTCTGGTCATCGTCATCGGCTCGTCGCTGGGCCTGTATGCCTGGCGCGCGCCGACGGTGGGCATCGGTGCACGCTTCGCGCTGCTCTCGCGCGAGACCCTGCTGCTGGCCAACAACGTGCTGCTGCTGGTGGCTTGCGCAGCGGTGCTGCTCGGCACGCTGTACCCGCTGCTGCTGGACGCGCTCGGCATGGGCAAGATTTCAGTCGGCCCGCCCTACTTCGACACCGTCTTCGTGCCGCTGATGGCGCCGCTGGTCTTTCTGATGGGCGTCGGCCCGATCTCGCGCTGGAAACAAACCGCGCTGCCCGACCTGGGCACCAGGCTGAAATGGGCCGCCGCGGTGGCCGTGGTCTGCGCCGTCGGCGGCGCCTGGTGGTCGGGCAAATTCACCGCGATGTCGGCTTTCGGGCTGCTGCTCGGCTGGTGGGTGGTGGCCAGTGTCGCCACCGATGTCTGGGAGCGCATCGCGCCGCGCGGCGGTGCCAGGTCTGCCTCGCACGCCTGGCAGCGTGCAAGGCAGATCCCGCGGGCCACGCTGGGCATGATGCTGGCGCATCTGGGCATCGCGGTGTTCATCTTTGGCGTCACCAATGTGCGCACCCACGAAGTCGAGAGCGACGTCAAGATGCGCCCCGGCGAGACCGCCGAGCTCGCCGGCTGGCAGTTCACGCTGCGCGAGTTTCGCGAAATCGACGGCCCCAATTACCGCGCTGTGCAGGGCTGGATCGAAGTCATGCGCGACGGCAAAAAAGAGATGGACCTCTATCCCGAAAAACGCATCTATCGGGTGCAGAGCATGCCGATGTCGGAAGCCGCCATCAGCACCCGCCTAACGGGTGACCTCTACGTCTCGCTGGGCGAGCCGGTGGACGGCGGCGCGGCCTGGATCGTGCGCCTGTACGTCAAACCTTATGTTGACTGGATCTGGGGCGGCTGCGTGTTGATGGCCCTCGGCGGCCTGCTCGCCGCGCTCGACCGCCGTTACCGCGCACGGCAGACGGCGCAGGCGCCTTCGCTCAGCGGTGCGGCGGGTGCCGCCGGCGCGGCCACGGCGCGCTAGTTTTTTCTCTGTTGTCGCTGCCCATGAAAAGCCTGCGCTTCCTCGTCCCGCTGGTGGTCTTTGTTGCGCTGGCCTGGTTTTTGTACGCCGGCTTGAGCTTGAACCCGCGCGAGGTGCCCTCGCCGCTGATCGGCAAGCCGGCGCCGGCATTTGTGCTGCCAAGCTTGAGCGACGGCACGCCGGTCAAGAGTGATGCGCTGCTTGGCAAGGTCTATGTGCTCAACGTCTGGGCGTCGTGGTGCGCGCCGTGCCGCGAAGAACATCCGCTGATCGTGGCCTTTGCCAAGCGCAGCAAGGTGCCGGTTTACGGGCTGAACTACAAGGACCAGAATGCTCAAGCGCGGGCGTGGCTGCAGCGCCTGGGCGACCCCTATGTCGCGACGCTGGTCGACGCCGACGGCCGCACCGGCATCGACTTCGGTGTTTACGGTGTGCCCGAAACCTTTGTCGTCGATGGCCAGGGCGTGATCCGCTACAAACATATCGGCCCGCTGACTGAAGCCGCGATTCGCAACAAGCTCGAGCCGATCTTGAAGGATCTGGGTGTTTGACCGGTCTGTCGTCGCTGCGCTTGTGACCGCGCTGGTGACCGCGTTTGCGATCACCGCCGCGTCGGCGTTGCCAACCTCGGCGGCTGCTGCCGGCGCGTCCAGCGCAACCGGCGTGGCGCCGGCCCCGCTGCGCCAAGCCGCGCCGGCGGCGGCCGACCCGGCACTCGAAGCACAGGTGATGCAAATCTCAGCCGAGCTGCGCTGCCTGGTCTGCCAGAACCAGACCATCGCCGACTCGAACGCCGACCTCGCGGTCGACCTGCGCCGCCAGGTGCGCGAGATGCTGGCCAAGGGCCAGAGCGAGGCGCAGATCATCGACTACATGACGGCGCGTTACGGCGACTTCGTGCGTTACCGCCCGCCGGTGAACAGCAGCACCGCGCTGCTCTGGTACGGGCCAGCGGTGCTGCTCGTGCTGGCGCTGGGTACGCTGGTGCTGGTGCTGCGCCGGCGCGCGCGGCTGGCGCCGCAGGCGTTCGAGCCCGACCCCGACGAAGTGCGTTGAACTGCGCTGCAGCGCCCGGGCTGCAGCCCCGCCGGTTGGCCTTCGAAGGCCTGTCTTCGAAGGCCTTGACTACGCAAAGCGCCCGTGCAAAAACCAGCCCGCCGCGGCATCGCAGTCTGGCAGCCGGGCGCGGTAAACCCAGACCAGCGAGCCGTCGCTGGCCTGCGCGACGAAGTAGTCGCGCGCGGTGGGCACGCCACCCACACCACCCACTCGACCCGTTTCATCCGCCTCGCCCGCAGCGCCGCCGTCCCACCAACCGGTTTCGATGCGCTCGGGGCCGGCCAGCAGTTGCAGCGGCCGGCCGTCGAACAGCGGCTGCAAACGCTGCTCGTGCAGGCGCTGCGGTTCGGGTTCGAGCCAGACCGGGCGCGTGAGATGCGGGCCGGGTGCGGCGGGCACCACGCCCTGCGCCGCACCCTGCGCCGTACTCGCCAGCACCGGCCCCATCGTCGTCGCCCGCTCGGGCCGGTGGTCGGCCACCAGCCGCAGGCGCTGCACCTGGGCCGCGCCCAGGCGGGCCTGCAAGCGCTCGAGCAGGCGGGTCAGTCCGTCGCGCTCGCTGGTGCGTGACGGGAACAGCTCGCCGCTGGGCGCTGCGCTGTGCACCAGCGCCTGGCAATGCAGGCGCAGTTCGAGCGTCGGTGCGGGCAGGGCTAAGCGGGCCAGGCGCTCGCGCAGCAGCAGTTGCAGGTGCGCGGGGTCGTTGGACGCATCGGCCAGCGCCACTTCGAGCAGCGTGCAGGCCGGTGTTTCGCCGTCGGCACGGTGGCGCGGCTCGTGCCGCATTTCCAGCCTGAAGCAAGCCACCCGCGCCTGCCGCGCACGCGCCCAGGCGACCAGACGCGCGAGCAGCGTCGCGGCGCCGTAGAGCACCTGGTCGGTGCTGTCGGCACGGGCAAAAAGTTCGAGCCGGGATTCAAACTGCTCGGGCAACACGACCCAGTCCTGCGGGTCGGGGGCGTCGCCGCGGGCGCGGTCGAGGTCGAGCAGCAGCGCCTGGCCGAAGCGGCGCGCCAGGCCGGAGCGCGGCAGCGCGCGCAGGTCGGCCAGGGTGCGCAGGCCCATGCCCTGCAAGGCTTCCCAATGTTCGCGCCCGGGGCCGAGCAGCCACACCGGCGCGCCGTCGAGCAGGCTGCGCAGCGTGGCCAGGCTGGGCGGTTGGGCGGGGTCGGCAGCGGGCGTTCTTGACCATTGCGCCAACAAGGCGGCACCGAGCGCGGTGGGCGCGCTGGCGACATGCAGCCGGTGCGCCAGCGGCGCCAGCGCCGCATGCAGCCGCGCCAGCAACCCCGGCAGGCCGCCAAAAACACGCAGGCTGGGCTGGACTTCGAGCAGCACCGTGGCCACGCCATGCAGCGCCACCGAAGGCGTGAAGGCCAGCGCCGCATGCGCCACCGCTTGCAGCGCCTGGGCGTCGCGCAGCGCATCGGCCTGGCCGATGATCAACTGCGGCGCCAGCGCCAGCGCGGTCGCGCGTTTCAGCCCGGGCTTGAGCCCGAGCGCGGCCGCCGCGGTGTTGACCGCGCTGAGCTGGGTGCCGTCGAGCAGCGCCAGCGGCAGCCCCTGCTGCGCGGCCCTGAGCGTGCTGGCAAAAGATTCCAGCGCCAACCAAGGCAGGTGCAGGCCGATCCACAACATATTGCTGTCGCCACCGCGCTTTGGCTGCTGCTTCGGGATGCTGCTTGGGGTGCTGCTTCGGGATGCTGCTTCGGGATGCTCTAACGCGCTGTCGCAGCGTCAGGATGCAAGCAGCGGCTGCGTCGCGGGCATGGGTGCAGCGCCTGCCCCCGCAGCCCGCGCAGCCTGTGCCGACAGTGCTGACTGCGCTGCCTGCGCCAGCACCCGCGCCCGCAGCGCGGCCGGCAGCACCGGGGGCAGGCCCAGCCTCAGCGGCTGCGCCAGCGCCGGGCCGCGCCGCTTGAGGATCTGCACCGAGAGCTCGTCGACCCCCACCCCATGCAGCGCCAGGCGCAGCGGTGCCGCGCTCGGGCGCAGGCGCATTTCGATGCCCCGCAGCAAAAAGACCGGCCCGTCGTGCACCTGCGCGGCCAGTTGCAACCGGCGCAGCGCATCGGCACGCAATCGGTCGGGCAGCCAGGCCAGCACCGCACCGACATGGCCGCTCTTGAGCGCCTGCTCGAGCGACCACAGCAAATCCGCACTGGCCAGCAGATGGCGCATGCGCGCGCCGGTGGCGCCATCGCGCCCATGCACGACGATCAACTGCTGCGCATCCACCCCCAGCTGCGCCAGCGCCCAGCCGCACAAGGCCGCGGGCGGGTCAAAAAGCATCACGCTGCGCTGCAAGCCGGCCACCGCGGCCAGCGCCGGCGCGAGCAGGCGCATCTCACCGACGCCGGGATGCGCCAGCAGCAGCTCGGTCAGCACCCGGTGCGGCCAGCCACCGCCGGGCAGCTGGGCGTCAAGCGCAGCAAACCCGCTGGCCAGGGTGGTTTCGCGCGGGCGGCCGATCTGGTGCGCGCGCCACAGCGCGGGATGCAAAAGCTCGGGCGCCGCGGGCGGGGCTTGTGCCGATGCTGCCAAGGCCGCGGGCGCCGCCACCCCCGCCACCCCCACCACCCCCGCCGACACCGGCAACGTCACCGATTCCAGCGCCAGCTGCGGCCCGCGCAGCGAAGGCACACCGCCACCCGGCGCACGCACGGCCACCGGAGCGCCGCCGCGGGCATGGGTACCACGCGCAGAAAAAAGGGTTGGAGAGAATGCCACGAGAATACTGTACGTTCATACAGTTATTTCAGCAAGGGCCTGCGGCTACTGGTAGCGTCTCAGTTTGATCTGTAACGTCCGCAACGCGCCAATCCTCGACTTGGGTGGTCGATTTGGCACTACTGCCTAGATGGGAGTCGACAAAGGGGGGTACATTCCGAATCGCTTGTCAAGACGGGATCGCTTTGACCCCCTTTGAACACGCAAACGGAGGCAGTCGTATGTTGAGCTACAGAATCGGCTTGCCTGGCTGGACGCTGGCTGCTCGCGTTGGAATCCCGCTGAGCCTTCGTGTGTACGCCATGAAGGACGAGGAAGCCGGCGTGTTCGTGGGTAGCAGCCCAGACCTGCACGGCCTTACCGTTGAGGCGCCCACCCTCGAAGAACTGCACATCGAAGTCACTGGTGCAACCTCGAAGCTGCTAGAGCTTGAGTTTCATAAGCCTGTGCAACGCGCAAAGACTGAAATCCGCCTGTCGGACGCCGTCTTCTGCGCCGCATGAATGGCTACTACGCCCAGGTAGTTGAACAGCTCAAGAGGCACGGGTATAAGCATTCGGGGCCAGGCCGCGGATCGCATGAAATCTGGTCTAACGGCAAACACAACCAGACCGTACCGTTTCATTGCAAGTCGCGCCACACGGCAAACGACATCATGAAGCAAGCCGGCATCGACTTTAAGTTTTGATGCCTGCCCGGCGATCTGTGCGATCTCGTCCAACGCCCAAACGTGATCGCTGACACCGGCTGTCATCACTGACGTCACGCGCGGCGTCTTGTGAATGCGGGCAAAGTTGTAGTGCATAAGTGCAGCGAGACGGCGCGCTCAAAGTTCTCGACCTTGTTGCTGAACCCGTTGGTCAGCCGCGTGAATCTGCGGATCCCCATGAGCATGGTCAGGTTCCAGTGCTCGGCGTAGCCGGTTAATACCTGGGCCATGTCGAGCGTGCCGCTGACGACGCGCTTCTGCGAGCCGGCGAACTCCGCTGGGCTGCACCACCTCTGTTCTGGGACTGGTTGAACACTGTACTGCTTGATCGCTCTTGCATTGTCGAGCAAATCAATGATAACAAAGCTCTGCCATGCCTTGCCAAGTCGCAAGACTTTGATTGACGAATGCTTGACGGGTGATACAGTAGGGCCGTGGCGATACCACGGCGCTACATCGTCCTAAGCTGTCCTAGGTCGCTGTTCGCTAGACATGCTCCCTCCGTACTTCTGCCAAGCCAACCAACTCGGCGTTTGGTAGCCCCGGGCCAACGGGACTGTTAAGGAACCCACATCAAGCCCCCGCAGGCGTTGGCGCGCCTGGCGGGGGTACCTCTTTGTGGGGCTGCACGAGCAACCAGCCGCCAGCGGCTCGATCGCTCTTGAATCGTGCCTTGTCCCGACTCAGGACAGCGGAAACATCGGCCACCTTGTCTTTACCGTCGATGTTGACGCCCAGGGCTTCTAATCGCGCGACGATGGCGCGCGTACTCATCGGGCCCGCTGCCAGAATCGCAATCGCGCCATTCGCGATGCGGCTTTGTTTCGTCCTCGTTCCTGGCATCGCCTGCGGCGATGGCAAGGCATCCTGCTCAGCCGTCGGAGCTGACTGCAACGGCTGTTGCGGCGCCGCTTGCGGGGCGTACAGGACGCGACCAATGTTGATGAACTGCCGCAGTTGCTCGCGCCGTTGCTGCAATGGCAGCATGCCGGCAAGCTTGCGCTCAATGTCATCTAGTTCGCTCTGGGCGCTAACAAGTATATCCATGGCAGAACTCCGCAGCAAGTCGATTGTAAATCATCGCCACATTGATAGCAAGCTGTCATTTTCGCCGAGCGTCGGGCACCGAGTGTCGCGACACCTGCTTGCTATCTATGATATCGACTTCAGTGCCACTGCGCTAGCAATTTCGCTCTGCGTGCCGCGCAGCCGACTCAGGCA
Source organism: Rubrivivax sp. (assembly GCA_031431555.1). Lineage (GTDB taxonomy): Bacteria > Pseudomonadota > Gammaproteobacteria > Burkholderiales > Burkholderiaceae_C > Rubrivivax. The sequence continues at coordinate 510 of JANPDN010000184.1, read as the reverse complement.
ACGGTCGTTTCATTAAAGCGCAGCGGTTTTGGCTCTTCGCCCTCGCCCGGACCACATCAACATTGGCATTGACGAGTTGGCTCACGTTGGGTCCGCTTGATCGCACAGGTATCCCGAAACGGGTGCATGCTTGACGTGAACGTCAAGGATCGTTGCGATCAAACTGACAGACGACCGAAAGGTGACCGTCCGCCGATGGCTTGTACTTCGGTGCTTGAACGCCAAGCCGACTCAGATGCTGGCCGCCAAGCCGCGGCGCAGTGCCGAGCCGCACAGGGCGATCGCGGTATTCGCTTCGTCGATGACGCGGCTCATGGTGATGAAGCCGTGGATCTGGCGCTCGAAGCAGACGTACTGCGTGGCCACGCCGGCGGCCGACAGCGCGTCGGCGTACTGCCGGCCTTCGTCGCGCAGCGGGTCGTAACCCGCGGTAAGCACCAGCGCCGGGGGCAGCCCGGCCAGGCTGGCGGCGAGCAGCGGTGAAGCCCGCCAGTCGAGCCACTGTGCCGG
>JANPDN010000183.1:0-3206 GCA_031431555.1 Rubrivivax sp. | reverse complement strand
GGCCTCGGCACGCCGCCAGTAGGCCGCGTCGCCAAAAGAGTGCTTCGCGAAGTCGATCCACAACCGCACCCGCAGCGGCAAATGTTTTGCGTGCGGGAAGACCGCGTAGATGCCGTTCGGCGGCGCTGCAAAGTCGTCGAGCACGCTGACCAGCCGGCCTGCGGTGACATCGGCCTGCACTTCCCACGTACTGCGCCAGGCCAGCCCCAGCCCGGCGAGGCACCAGTCATGCAGCACCTGGCCATCGCTGCAATCGACACGGCCACGCGGGCGCAGATGGGTCAGCACGCCGTCGATCGTGAAGGCCCAGCCGCGCGTCTGGCTGGCGTCGGAGCTCAAGGTCAGGCCCTCGTGGCGCAACAGGTCGACCGGCAGCGCCGGCACGCCGGCGCGCTTCAAATAAGCCGGTGCGGCGACACACAGCCGGCGGTTGTCGGCCAGGCGCACGCTGATCAGGTTCGAATCCGGCAGATCACCGACCCGGACCGCGCAGTCAAAACCTTCGTTGACGATATCGATCACCCGGTCAGACAGGTTCAAAGAGACGCTGACATCCGGATGCTGGGCGATAAATCGCGGCACCAGCGGCGCCACATGCCGGCGCCCGAACCCCGCCGGCGCGGTCACTCGTAAGTGGCCACTCGCTTTTACGCCACCGGCGCTGACGCTGGCTTCGGCATTCGCCAAGTCGGTCAGCAGTCGCTGGCAGTTTTCGAGAAAAGCGCTGCCTTCGTGGGTCAGCGTGATCTTGCGCGTGGTGCGCACGAGCAGCTTCACACCGAGCCGTTCTTCAAGCGCGTCAATGCGCCGGCCGATGACCGCCGGCGCCACACCTTCGGCATGCGCCGTCGCTGTCAGGCTGCCCTTGACGGCCACCGCAACAAACGATTCGAGCTGCTTGAGCTTGTCCATGGCCAAGAATTATGCTGGCCATCGACGGGAATGATCGGCTAACTCACCCGATTAGACCCTTCGCGCAATCAGAACTTCATGTGCAGGCGAGCGAAGTAAGACGCACCGTTGAGGCCGAACTGCACACTGTCGTACTTGAACCCGTTGTCGGTTTCGTTGGCGTCCTGGCTGCTCGGTTTGACGTTCAGGATGTTGTTGCCGCCGAAGCTGAACTTGGTGTTCTTCGACACGGCGAGCGTGAACGCCAGATCGGCCGAGGTCTTGGGCGCGTACTGCGCATTCGGCACGCCGTTGGCGGTGCCCGAGAAGGTGCCCAGGGTCTGCGCGCCAAAGTGGATGATCTTGAAGTCGGTGGTCCAGGCGCCGCGGCTGAACTCGAACGCCAGCGTGGCCTTGGTGCTCGGGCCGCCTTGCTCCAGGAACAGGCGCTCGCGCTCAGACAGCAGCACGTCCTCGAAGCCCGCCAGCGCCGGTGGCGCGTGGATCGCGGTTGCCCTTGTCTTGCTCTGGTTGAAGGCCAAGAAGGTATTCAGCGCGCCGCCCCAGACGCCGCTGGCCTTGTGCGAAACCGTCAGGTCCAGGCCGGTCGTGCGGGTGTCCACCGAGTTCACAAAAAACTGCGCCTGGCCCACCCCGAGGTCTTGCAGGATCGTGCCGAGCGCGGGGTAGTTGTCGGCATCGAAGCGGCCCGACAGCACGATGCGGTCACGGATATTGATCTGGTACAGGTCGGCCGTCACAGCCCACTCGGCGGCGGGTTTGAAGGTCATGCCGACGGTCAGGCTTTTTGAGCGCTCCTCTTTGAGCTTCGGGATGCCGGCGGCGTTGGCAATCGTGCCGCCGTTGGGGGCCAGCACGACGTCGAGCGGCTCGCCGTTGATGAAGTCGGTGAAGGTCGAAGAAAAGTGCACCTGCTGCAGGCTCGGCGCGCGGAAACCGGTGCTCGCCGCACCGCGCAGCAGCAAGGCTGGGCTGGCCCGGAAACTGGCCGCGAGCTTGCCGTTGGTGGTGCGCCCGAAGTCGCTGTACTGCTCGGTGCGCAGCGCGACCTGGGTCGTGATCTCCTTCGTCAGCTGCGACTCGAGTTCGGCGTACAGCGCCTTGCTGTTGCGCTTCTTGTTCGTGACGTCGCTGGGCTGGAAGCCGGGGAAGCCCTGGCTGCCGGCATTGCCACCCACGCCGAGACCATCGACGTCGTTGTACGAACCCGCCTCGCCGGCGACGATGTCGTACTTCTCCCGGCGCAACTCAGCGCCGAAGGCGAGGTTGCTGCCCAGCAGGCCGGGCAGCAAACGGCTGAAGTCGAGGTTCGTGGTCGACTGCACAAAACCAAAACCGCCAGCGTCAAAAGCCGCCGGGCTGATGCCGGCGCCGCCGTTGATCAGGTCCAGGTTGGCGATCGACGCATTCAGCGTGCGGCTGATGTCGTAGCGCAGCCGGTTGCGGCCCTGGGTCTGCGACAGGTCCATCGTCCAGTCGCCCAGGCTCGCGCGCCAGCCGAAGATCGCGTAGCGGTCTTCGATCTTGCCGTTGATGAAGGGCACAAAACCGTCGGGGTACATCGCCGCGGAATTGCGCGAAGGGATGTCGTCGGAGCCGATGCCACCACGCGCAAAAGCGGCCGACGAGGCATCGCGGTTCTGCAGCCCGGCGGTGACGTAGACGGCGCCCGCGCCGATCGGCAATTCGCCGTTGAGGTAGAAAGTTTGGTTGTTGACCTTGCTGTCACCGATGATGCGCGGGTTGCCGGCCTCGGCGCGGTTGGAGCGCCCGCGGTCGAGCCATTCACCGGTGAGGCCGAACGTGGCGTCGCCGAGCTTGACGCCGCAGTAGGCGCTGAGCAGGTTGTTCTTGCCGTCGCCCACGCTGTACTGGCCGTAGGCCGCCACGGCCTCGCAACCGGCGCGCTTTTTCAGCACCACGTTGATGACACCGGCGATGGCGTCTGAGCCGTACTGCGCGGCCGCGCCGTCACGCAGCACCTGCACGTTGTCGACCGCCAGCATCGGAAAGGCATTCATGTCGGTGCCGGTGGCGCCGCGGTTGCGTGCACCAAAGATATTCACCAGCGACACCGTGTGGCGGCGTTTGCCGTTGACGAGTACCAGGGTCTGGTCGGAGCCCAGGCCGCGCAGCGCCGCCGAGTCGATCAGGTCGGCACCGTCGGCGCCGGTCTGGCGCGTCGAGTTGAACGATGGCGAGACAAACTGCAGCGTCTGCGCCAGGTCGAACTGCCCACCGCCCTCGGCGGCCTTGCTCAACGAGTAGATATCCACTGGCGCGGTGGTCTCGGT
>JANPDN010000182.1:0-3720 GCA_031431555.1 Rubrivivax sp. | reverse complement strand
AACAAACCTTCGGGCTTGAAGATCAGCACCCCGGCCATCACCAGGTAGATGCTGAAGAGTTCGATCTCGGGCATCAGGTGCACCGATGCCGACCGTGCCAGCCCGACGATGAGTGCGCCGATCGCCGCGCCTTCGATGCTGCCCAGGCCGCCGATGATGATGACCGCGAAGCTGACCACGATCACGCTGACTGACAACCCCGGCTGCACCGAAATCATCGGCGCCGTAAACGCGCCGCCAATGGCGCCGAGAAAGACGCCGATCGTGAACGCGATGGCGTAGACCCGCTGCACATTGACCCCCATGCTGGCGCTCATCTCCGGGTTGTGGATCACCGCCAGCACGATCTTGCCGCCGGTAGTGCGGTTCAGGCCGAACCAGGTTGCGACGCCGCAGACCAGCGCCAGCGCCATCAGCAGCAGGTCATAACCGACGATGCGCATGCCGCCGGGCAGCGACACATTGCCGAACATCCCGTAGGGCCCGGAGACGAAGTACGGGTTGACGCCCCAGACCAGCTTGGTCACGTCTTCGAGCATCAAAAACAGCGCATACGTCACCAGCAACAAGAGCACCTCGTCGCGGCCGTAGAAGCGCGACAGCAGGCCACGCTCGAGCAGCGGGCCGACAACCACCGCCACGGCCGCCGCTGCGAACAACATCGCCACCAACGCGAAGCCGGGGGCCAGGCCGAGCGACACCGTCAGCGCCACCGCACTCGCTGCCGCGTAAGCGCCGAGTGCGTAGACGCTGCCATGCGCGATGTTCAGGATCTTCAAGACCCCGAAGACCAGCGTCAGGCCGAGCGAGACGATGAACAACCACGAGGCATAAGTGATCGCATCGACGATGATCGTCGCCGCTTGGGCCAAAAGTCTGCCTCCGGTGAGTGGTCTTGTGCGCGTGAAAGTCGGGCTGTCGCGGTGCAATGCGCCGCTTCAGCCCGGTGCGGTCAATCGCACTTCGCGCCGGTGAAGCCGGCCTTGATCCAGTCCAGGCTTTTGACATTCGGCGGCGGGTTCACGCAGTCGGCCTTGAAAGTCATGATGTCGGTGGCGATCACACGCTTGGCCGCGGCGTCGTAGCGGGTGCGGCCGATCGCGGTGTCCTGCACTGCTTGCTGGCCACCGCCCAGCGCCATGCGGATCGGGCCAGCGGGGGAGTCCCAGGTCGAGCCGCGCAGCGCATCGGCCATCTCTTCGGACGTCGGCTTCTTGCCGCCGTTCTTGGTCATCGCCCTTTCGATCGCGAGCTTGACGCCGAGGAAGGACTGCGTGATGCGGTAGCCGGCTTGCACCGGCTGCACGCCATGCATCTTCTGGTATTCGGCCTGGAACCAGTCGTTGAGCGGGCTCTTCGCCGACAGGATGCCGTAGGCGCCGCGTGCGCCGAGCACGGTGCCGTTGGGCACCTTGTCGAGCAGGCCAGGCAGCACATGGTCGCCAGCACTGAGCACGAGCGTGGTGTCCTTGAACAACTCGCGCGCTCCGGCTTGCAGGATGAAGGCTTGCAAGTCGCCGCCCCACAGGCTGGAGTAGGTCAGCGTGGCGGGTTTGCTGGCCAGCGCCGAGACTTCGGTGCCGTATTGGCCAGCGCCAAATTTCGGCAGCAGGTCGATGCCGGCTTTGGCTGCTGGCAGCAGTTGCGACATCGCGGCCAGAAAGTCGGCGCGCGAATCCTGGCCCCAGGCGTAGTCCTGGTTGATCAGGTTGAAGCTGTCGGCCTTGATGTTCTTGGCCTTGAGGTAACGCGCCAGCGAGACGTTGTCCATCGCCGCGTGTGAGGCGGTTCGGAAGACATATTTCGGGCTCGCGTCTTCAAAGATGCGCGGGGTGCCGCAGTCCATCAGCACGAGAAATTTCTTCAGCTCTTCGGCCGCCGGCGCCACGGCGAGGCAGTCGCCCGAGCCGATGTAGCCGATGATCGCGTCGACCTCTTCGCGCTGGTAGAGGTTGCGCATTTCCTGCACCTGCTTGGCCGCGCCGCCGGCTTCGTCGACAAGCACCATCTCGATCTTCAGGCCGCCAAAACCAACCTTGTTGTAGGGCGCAGGCGCGCTGCCTTTGTTGAACTGCTCGACCATCAGTTTCGCGCCGTTGGCCGCGGGCACGCCGAAGCTCTCCGCCGCCGGGCCGGACAAGAAGGTCACGACGCCGACTTTGAATACGCCCTGCTGCGCGAAGGTGGCGCCACAGACAAGCAGCGCCGCGCTGGCGACCAGGGTGGGCAGGTACTTCTGGACTACGGTTTTCATGGTGGGTTGTTTCCTCGGATGAATGGATCGGGGTTCGGGTCTTGAACGGTCGTGATCGGTGGTGATCGTTTTGGAACTTCAGGCCACCTGCCGCAGCGCGGTGGCAGATGCAAACAGGTTTTCCATTTCGCGGCGCAACTGGTAGGCGCGGGTGCTGGTATCGATGGCGACATCGGCCCAGGTCAAGGACTGACCGGCCTTCACAGCGCGCAGCAAACGCACGCCATGCGCCAACCCGAGCGGCAGGCCGCCGATGCGCGCCGACGTAGTGGCCGGCAGCAGCTTGCCCCAGACGGTGTAGCCGCCTTCGCCATCGAGCAACTCGCCAACAGCGAGATCACGTTTGGCGGTGGCCACGACATCGGCGTTCCAGGCGGTCGCCACGCCGGTGGGCTCGCCGCGCAACGCAACGCTGGCGACACTCACGCCGACTTCCAGCCCGATCAGGTGCCAGCGCTTGTAGAGCGTGAAATAGCGCCCGCTCGGGTCGGTGTGGGCGTTGTATTCCTCGAAGCAGTTTTTGATGTAGTCGGTCTCGGCTTCGACCGTGACCCACACGCCCATGCGGATGTCGTAAGGGATCTTGCGGCCGTCGGCTTCGAGCGAAGAGATGACCTCGACCATGCCCTTGCGTTCGAGCACACCGCCCTCGCTCACCGGGCGCGTGACGAAGGGGATGTCTTCGACGCTCGCCGGTGGATAGAGCAGACCGTTGCTCGGTACGCCCAAGCCGGTGGCGTTGCTCACCGCGGTGCTTTCGATCGACGGTTTGCTGCCGTCGAGAAAGCTGTTGAACATCTTCGGGTTGAGGCCGCCGCGTGCCGCCTGCTCGGGTGTCAGACCGTAGTAGCCCCAGACCGTATCGGGGGTCGATTGCGCAAAATGCGGCAGCCATTTGTGGCCACGACCGGCGGCCACGACCGGGAAGCCGCAGGTGCGTGCCCAGTCCACCAGATCGCAGATCAGCGCCGGCTGGTCACCGAAGGCCAGCGAATAGATCACGCCCGCTTCGGCCGCACGGCGCGCGAGCAGCGGGCCGCAGAAGGCATCTGCCTCGACGGTCACGTTGACGACATGTTTGCCGTTGGCAAACGCTTCGAGGCAATGATCGACGGCGGCGATCGGGTGCCCGGTGCATTCAACGACGACATCGATCGCCGGGTGGCGCACCAGCGCCAGCCAGTCGTCGCTGATATGGGTATTGCCGGCCTTCACCGCACCGTCGAGCGACGCTGCCTGCGACTGCTGCGCGCTCCAGCCCACGCGCGCGAGGTTCGCCCGCGCCGCGTCGGGCGACAAATCGGCGATGCCGACCAGGTGCACGCCCGGCGTGCGCGGCACCTGGGCCAGGTACATCGAGCCGAACTTGCCGGCACCGATGAGGCCGACGCGCACCGGCCGGCCTTCTGCCGCTCGTTTGAGAAGTTTGCTGTGCAGGTTCATGAGGCCCCCACGCTTGTGGCCAG
>JANPDN010000181.1:0-28191 GCA_031431555.1 Rubrivivax sp. | reverse complement strand
GCGCTGCTGGAGCTCAGCGCGACCTTCAAGACCGCGGGCCGTTCGGGCGTCATTTTCGACCGCTACAGCGATACCGACTTCAAGTTCGCGGCGGTCGACGTGGCGGCCAAGCAGATCATGATCGGCCACCGCACCGCGGCGGGCTGGAAGGTCGACGCCTTCATCAGCAATACCACGCTGCTGGCGACCACCGACTACAAGTTGGGCGTGTCGATCAAGGGCTCGTCGGTCAGCGTTTCGCTCAACGACCAGGCCGCGGTCGGGTTCATCTTCAATGCGGTTGGCGCCGACGGCCGTTTTGGCATCTTCACCAAGGGTGTCGGCGCGAGCTTTGACACCGTCACGGTGAAGACCAACGATCCGGCCGTGCCGGCAACGCAGCTCGCCGCGGCGTCGATGTCGACGTCGGCGCCGGCGGCGGGTGACCTCACCTTCGGCGCGGTGCAGGCTACCGCCATGGCCGCAACGGCACGCTGGGCGCGGGTCGAAGACGCGTCGCATCTGGCGGCACTCGGCCGGCTGGAATTCGCACTGGCCGACCTGCCCGGCGAAACGCTGGCGCAGTACGAGCGCGGCCGCATCACGGTGGATATCGACGCTGCAGGGCAGGGCTGGTTTGTCGACCCGACACCGGGCGACGACCGCGAGTTTGGCGGCCATGGCGCCGTGCTCGATGCGAAGGCCCGCAGCGGCGCATCGGGCCGCATCGACCTGCTGTCGGTGCTGAGCCACGAGATGGGTCACGCCATCGGCCTGGGCCACAGCGCAGTCGGTGTGATGGACGAACAACTGCTCGCCGGCCAGCGCACGACACCCGAACGCTGGTGGTCGGCGATGGCCGAACCGGTGCAGCCTGCACGGCTGGGCTTGGCGGTAGCGCTGCCGATGGCGGGCAACGCTGCGACCAACTTGTTGCCGGTGCAGATCGACTGGAGCAGCCCGCGCCACGCTGCCGGCTCATTGCCAGCGGCTGCGGCGCCGGCGGGCAGTGCCTGGCAGGACCGCTTTGTCAACCATCTCGGTGCCACACCGCAGCGCCTGAACCCGAATGCGGGCCTGCGCCTGACCCTGGCGCTGGCCCCGGAGCTGACCAGCCTGCGTGCGAGCAGTTGAGGCCTTGGCCGTGCCGCGGGGCCGCTGCCAGGTGCAGCGGCCCGCTGTGCCGCCATGCCCCGGCCCCCCGGGATGAGGGTCGCGAAGAAGTACAACTCCCGATCCCGCACTGCCGATGCGGCACTTACCCTTTGACCACCCGCACAACCAGGGTTCTTGTGGCCAAACATTTGCTGACTCTGAAACCGCCATGCCGCTCAGCGCGGCCCGCCGCCGTGGCGGACGCATTGGCGCCCATGCGCTGCCCAGGCCCTGGCCTGGCGCCAGCCGAGGCCAGCTGATGGCGACTGACCCGTTGCACCAGGGCGCCGCCTGATGCAGGCCGCAGCTCCGGTTTTTTCGCTCATCGAAGAACAGCGCTCGCGGGCCGAATCCGCCGCTTGGTCGCGCTTCGCCACCGCCGCCGACGACGCCGAGTTCTGCACCGGCTGGCTCACGCTGCTTGCCGGCCGCGTCGTCAATGCGCGCGGCGCCTTGCTGCTTGCGTCGGACAACGAGCAAGGCCCGTTCACCGTGGCGGCGGTATGGCCCGACGCCCAGCATGACCTGACCTACCTGGGCGCGGTGGCACAACGCGCCTTGGTCGAACGCCAGGGCGTGGTGGCCGCGCCCGACGGCGGCGAGCCGCGCGCTGACGCTGCGGCACATGTCGGCTACCCGATCGAAGTCGGCGGCCGTTTGCATGGCGCGGTGGTGATCGATGTCGCCGGCGGCGCCGGCGCCGACCTGCAGGCCGCGCTGCGCCAGATCCACTGGGCCAGCGGCTGGCTGATGGACCACTTCCGCCAGCGCCTGCTGCGCCTGCGCGAGGCCGAGCTGGCGCGGGTGAGCCTGCTCAACGAACTGATGGCCACGGCCCTGCAGCACCGGCGCCTGGCGCCGTCGGCGCTGGCGGTGGCCAACGAACTCGCGGCGCGGCTGGCCTGCGACCGCGTCTCGGTCGGCTTCGAGCATGACGACCGCATCGTGCCGCTGGCGATGTCGCACACCGCCACTTTCGACCTGCGGTCTGACCTGGTGCGGGCGCTGGCCGCGGCGATGGACGAGGTGCTCGACTTGGGCAGCGTGGTCGTCTTCCCCGAGCCGGGCGACGACGCCGATGCACTCGGCGCGATCGCCCATGCTGATTCGGCGGGCACGCTGGGTGCGCAGCAGATGCTCTCGGTGCCGCTCACCCATGACGTGCACACCATCGGCGTGATCACGCTCGAGCGCCACCACGGTGCACCCTTCGACGCCGAGGCGCAGCGCCTGGTGGCCGCGCTGGGCGTCATGCTCGGGCCAGTGTGGGCGCTGCAGCGCCGGGGCGAGCGGCCGCTGTGGCAGCGCGCGCTTGACCGGTCTCGTGAGGCTTTGCGGGCGTTGTTCGGGCCGCGTCATCCGGGGGCCAAGCTCATCGCCGCGTCGGTCGCGCTGCTGGTCGTGGTGCTCGGGCTGTGGACCGCCGACCACCGGGTCTCGGCCCGCACGGTGATCGAAGGCTCGACCCAGATCGCCGCTGTCGCGCCGTTTGACGGCTTCATCGCCGTAAGCCAGGCGCGCGCCGGCGACAACGTGCGCAAGGGCCAGGTGCTGGCCCGGCTGGACGACCGCGACCTGCTGCTCGAGCGGGCGCGCTGGACGGCAGAGCGCGCCCAGTTGCAGCGCAAGTTCCAGGTCGCGATGGCCGGTGCCGAGCGCGGCGCGATGGGTGTGCTTGCGGCGCAGGCCCAGCAGGCCGAAGCGCAGTTGTCGCTGGTCGAAGAGCGCCTCGCGCGGGCGTCGGTGGTGGCGCCGTTTGATGGTGTCGTCGTCTCGGGTGACTTGAGCCGTGCCATCGGCACGCCGGTCGAGCATGGCCGCACGCTGTTCGAGGTGGCCCCACTCGATGGCTTCCGGGTCGTGCTGCAGGTCGACGACCGCGACATCGCCCGGGTCGCCGCCGGCCAGCGCGGCGAGCTGGTGCTGTCGAGCCTGCCCGACCGCGCGCTGCCGTTCACCGTCAGCGCCGTCACGCCGGTGGCCACGCAGGTCGATGGGCGCAACGTGTTCCGCGTCGAGGCCCGGGTCGAGGGCGCGCCACCGCGCCTGCGCCCCGGCATGGAAGGGGTCGGCAAGGTGCTCGTCGGCGAGCGCAACCTGTTGTGGATCTGGACCCATCGCTTTGTCGACTGGCTGCGCCTGACGGTCTGGGCCTGGACGCCGTGAGCGAGACATGAGATATCGCTGGTCCCACCCTGCCGTGCGGGCTGCCGCGCCGGGCCGCCTGCGGCCAGAGGCTGCAGTCCTTCGGCAGGCGACAGCCAGTCCGCAGGGACTGGCTGTGTCCGGCCTCAGCCCCCAGCAAGGCCCGACCGTCTTGGAGCGTCGCTCGCCGTAACCGGCGAGCGGGTTGCGCCGGTGAGGGACGAACTGCCGCTGCAGAGCAGCTTGTGGTACCGGGTCGCGACCCTGCGGCCGCAGTTGCTGGCGCGGGTGCGGCTGCACCGCCACCGCTACCGCGGCGAGCGCTGGTACCTGCTGCAAGACCCGGCCTCGGGCCGGGTGCAGCGTTTCACGCCGGCGGCGCGGCTGCTGCTGGCGGCGATGAACGGGCGGCGCAGCGTCGACGCCTTGTGGCAACTCGCGCGCCGCCGCCTTGGAGAAGACGCGCCGACGCAGGACGAGATCATCCAATTGCTGGGCCAGTTGCATGCTGCCGACCTGCTCGCCACCGACGCCACGCCGGATGCGATCGAAGTCTTCGAGCGCGGCAGCAAACAAGCAGCCGCCAAACGCCGCCGCTCCTGGGCCAACCCGATGGCGCTGCGCATCCCGCTGTGGGACCCGGGCAGTTTTCTCGACCGTCACGCCGCGGCCTGGCGACTGCTGTGGAGCCGCTGGGCTGCGCTGGCCTGGCTCGCCTTGGTGCTGCCGGCGCTGCTGCTGCTGCCAGCACATTGGCCCGAGCTCACCGGCAACCTGTCCGACCGCGTGCTGCAGGCCGACAACCTGCTGCTCATCGCGATCATCTTCCCGCTCATCAAGGCGCTGCACGAACTTGGCCACGCCACTGCCACGCGCGCGTCGGGCGGCGAAGTGCACGACATGGGCCTGATGCTGCTGGTGCTGATGCCAGTGCCCTATGTCGACGCTTCGTCGGCGACGGTGCTGCCTTCGCGCTGGCGGCGTGCACTCATCGGCGCGGCCGGCATGGTCGTCGAGCTGTTCATCGCCGTGCTGGCGTTTTATGTCTGGCTGGCGGTCGAGCCCGGCCTGGTGCGCGCGGTGTGCTTCAACATCATGGTCGTGGCCGGCGTCTCGACGATCGTCTTCAACGGCAACCCGCTGCTGCGCTACGACGCCTACTACATCCTGGCCGACATCATCGAGATGCCCAACCTGGCGCAGCGCGCCACGCGCTACTGGGGCTACTTGTTCGAGCAATACGTGCTGCGCGTGCGCGACGCCACCTCGCCGGCGGTCACCCGCGGTGAGCGGGCCTGGTTCGCCGGCTACGGCTTGTTGTCGACGCTGTACCGAATCTTCGTCACCTTTGCGATCGCGCTGTTCATCGGCACGCAGTTTTTCTTCTTCGGTGTGCTGCTGGCGATCTGGGCGGTGTTGATGATGATCGGCCTGCCGATATTCCGGGCCGTCAAACACCTGCAGTCGCGCCCCAGCCTGCGCGCGCGGCGCCCACGCGCACTGGCCGGCGCGGTGCTGGTGGCGGCCTTGCTGGGCAGCGTGGCGCTGTGGTGGCCGGCGCCGTACAGCACGATGGCCGATGGCGTGGTCTGGCTGCCGGAGCGCTCGACTCTGCGCGCGGGCACCGGCGGTTTTGTCAGCCATGTCGCGCTGCCGCCGGGCAGCGTGGTGCAGGCCGGGCAGCCGCTGATCCAGCGTGTCGACCCCGCGCTGGCGGCCCAGTTGCGCGCGCTGCAAGCGCGGGTGGCCGAGCTCGAAGCGACCTACATCATCGAACTCGTCGGCGACCGTGCGCGGGCGCAGATCGTGCTGGACCAGCTCGAGTTGGAGCGCCAGGCGCTGGCCCGCGCGCAGCAGCGCAGCGCCCAGTTGCTGGTGGTCGCGCCTTCAGACGGCGTCTTGACCCTGTCGGCGCCGCTCGACCTGCCGGGCCGCTGGCACCCGCAGGGCGAAGTCATCGGCTATGTATTGGGCAACGATCCGCCAGTGGTGCGGGTGCTCGTTGAGCAGGCAGAGGCCGACCTTGTCGGCGCCAGCACACGGCGCGTCGCGGTGCGCCTGTCGGACGATATCGAGCGGGTGATCCCGGCGCACATCGTGCGCCAGGTGCCATCGGGTGGTGACGAAGCGCCGAGCAAGGCGCTGCTTGCGCCAGGTGGTGGCCGCGTCGCGGCCGACCCGCGTGACCCCGAAGGCCGGCGCTCGCTGGAGCGCACCTTCCAGTTCGATTTGGCGCTGGACGAGCCGCTCGGCCGCTCGCCGGCTTACGGCCAGCGGGTGCATGTGCGCTTCGAGCTCGAACCCGTGCCGCTGGCGACGCAGCTCTGGCGCGTGGTGCGGCGGCTCTTCCTGCGCCACTTCGATGTCTGACAAGTGAGCAACGCGACGCTGTTCAGGTTGCAGCACGGTGATCTTGCGCCGGGCCGGCCTTATGTCGAGCGTGACGAACGCGATCCGCCGCTGCATGACCGCATCGCAGTGGCGCTGTGGCATGGCCTGCTGTGGCCGGCACTGCGCCCGCTGCGCGGCGAGGCCTCGCGGCGGCGCGCTTTTGTCAACCGCGTCGAGCGCCACGATGCCGCACTGCGTACGCTGGACGACACCGCGTTGCGCCAACGCGCCGGCGCTTTGCGGCATGCACTTCGCGCGCAGGGTTTTGCGCCCGAGCCCACCGCGCTGGCCTTTGCGCTGGTGCGTGAGGCGGCCTCGCGGGTGCTCGGCAAGCGCCACTATCCGACCCAGCTCGCGGCCGGCTGGCTGCTGCTGCAGGACATGCTGGTCGAGATGGCCACCGGCGAAGGCAAGACCTTTGCCGCCACCTTGCCGGCAGTGACCGCGGCGCTGGCGGGCATGCCGGTGCATGTGATCACCGTCAACGACTACCTCGCCGCGCGGGACGCCGAGACGATGGGCGCGCTGTACCGCTACTTCGGGCTGGACGTCGGCGCCGTCGTGCATGGCATGGACCGCAACCAGCGGCATGCCGTGTACGCCGGCCAGGTGGTCTATGCCAGCAACAAGGAGCTGGCCTTCGACTACCTGCGCGACCGCGCTGCGCTGGGTGATCGCGCGAGCACCTTGCACCTGGCCGCGGCCAGCCTGCGCGCGGCGGTGCCCGGTGCAGCGCCGCCCTTTGTGCTGCGCGGCCTGGTGTTTGCATTGGTCGACGAAGCCGACAGCGTCTTCATCGACGAGGCGCGCACACCGCTGATCCTGTCGGCCACGGTGGGTGGCGGCACCGACCGTGCGGCTTGTGAGCGCGCGCTGCAATATGGACGCATGCTGCGCCAAGGCGCGCACTACGAGGTCGAGCCGGCGCTGCGGCAGATCCACCTCACCGACGCCGGGCGTGATGAATTGGCGGCGCTGCGCGAGGCGGCTGGTGATGCCGGCGATGCTGGCCCTGACGCCGCCGCCGACACCGACACCGACACCGACACCGACACCGACACCGAAAGCAGTAGCGAAACCGCACGCGAGGCCGAACAGTCGGTGCAGCGCGCGCTCTCGGCGCTGCTGCTCTACCGGCTCGATCAGCACTACGTGGTCGCCGACGGCAAGGTGCAGATCGTCGACGAGGCGACGGGACGCGCGATGCCCGACCGCGCCTGGGAACACGGCCTGCACCAGATGATCGAGGCCAAGGAAGGGCTCGAGCTGACTGGCCAGCGCGAGACCATGGCGCGCATCACCTACCAGCGCTTGTTCAGGCGCTACCTGCGGCTGGCCGGCATGAGCGGCACGGCCACCGAGGTCGCGGCGGAGATCGGCCGCACTTACGGCCTCGGGGTGGTGCGGGTGCCGCTGCACAGGCCTTCACAACGCCGCATGCTGCCAGCGCTGTGCACGCGCGACACCGCGGCCAAGTGGCAGGCGGTGGCCGACAGCGTGGCGCAGCTGGCGGTGCGCGGCCAGCGTCCGGTGCTGATCGGCACGCGCACCGTGCAGGCGTCGGAGCAGCTGAGCGGCGTGCTGGCTGCACGGGGCATCGTGCATGTCGTTCTCAACGCGCGCCAGGACAGTGGCGAAGCGCTGACCATCGCTGCTGCCGGCGAGGCCGGGCGTGTCACGGTGGCCACCAACATGGCCGGCCGCGGCACCGACATCCTGCTCGGCCCGGGCGTTGCCGCACGCGGCGGGCTGCATGTGATCCTGACCGAATACCACGAGTCGCCGCGCATCGACCGCCAGCTCTTTGGCCGCAGCGCACGCCAGGGCGACCCGGGCAGCGGCCAGGCCATCGTGGCGCTGGACGACGAACTGTTCCGGCTGCACGCGCCGCGCCTTGTCGCCACCCTGGCCGCCGCTGGCCGCGCACCGGGGCCGCCGGCGCTGGCGCTGCTGCGCTGGGTGGCACAACAATCGGCCGAAGCGCACAACCGCGACACACGTGAGCACAGTCTTCGCCAGGACCGGCGCTTTGCGCAGATGCTGGCTTTCAGTGGGAGAGGGGAATGATGTCTTCGCGATTCATCGGCGTGGCGCTGCTGGCGGCGTGGCCGCCGCTGTGTGGTGCGGCGGGGTTCGACTGCCTGATCGAGCCTTCGCAGGTGGTCGAGGTGCGCTCGGCCGCCGACGGACTCATCGCCGTCGTGCACGCCCGCCGCGGCGACACCGTGCGCAAGGGCCAGGTCCTGGTCGAGCTCCAATCGTCGGCCGAACGAGCGGCGGTCGAGGCGGCGCGTTTCCGCGCTGCGATGGACGGCCAGATCGCTTCGGCGCGCAACCGGCTGGAGTACACCACGCTCAAACACAAGCGCCTGACCGAGATGCAGAAGGAAAACTTCGTCAGCGCACAAAGCCGGGACGAGGCCGATGCAGAACGGCGACTGGCTGAATCCGAACTCGCGGCCGCGATCGAAGCTCGCGAGCTCGCACGCATCGAACACCGGCGTGCGGTCGAGATCCTGGCGCAGCGCACGATGCTCGCGCCCTTCAATGGCGTGGTCCTCGACCGCATGCTCAACCCGGGTGACCTGGCCGAGGCCGGCTCGGGGCGCAAGCCGGTGTTGAAAGTCGCGCAGATCGACCCGCTGAACGTCGACGTGGTGCTGCCGGCGGCGATGCACGTGGCACTGCGGCCCGGCACCCGCGCGCAGGTCACCCCGCAGGGTGCACAACAAGCCCTGTCGGCCACGGTGCTGATGGTCGACCGCGTGATCGATGCCGCCAGCGGCACCTTCGTGGCCCGGCTCGAGCTGCCAAATCCGAAAAGTTCGATTCTCGGCGGTGTGCGCTGCACGGTCGAGATCAGTGGCGTTGCGGCTCCCGGCACGGCGGCCAGAGTCGGTGCCCGGCCAGTGCCTTGATTGCCGCCCTGGCGGAAGCGGTGAGATTCGAACTCACGGACGGGTTCCCCCGTCGCCGGTTTTCAAGACCGGTGCCTTAAACCGCTCGGCCACGCTTCCAGAAGAATTCGCGATTCTCGCATCCGCGCCTGAGGGCCGTCATCCCGCCTTGATCCCAGCACTATCCCGGCGACTGCGACGGCGTGCAGGGCACCTGCAGCACCTCGCGCCGGCCGCCGTCGACGCGCATGGCGGTGAGCACACCGCCCCATACGCACCCAGTGTCCAGCGCCAGCAACTGCGGCGTATTGATCAGGCCGAGCGTGCTCCAGTGGCCAAACGCGATCGGCGTGCCTGCGGTGGCTCGGCCGGGCATCTCGAACCAGGGCCGGTAGCCGGCGGGCGCCGCGTCGGCGCCTTCCTTGGCCTTGAAATCGAGCGTGCCGTCGACTGTGCAGAAGCGGATCCGCGTGAGCACATTGATGACCAGACGCCAGCGATCGGCCCCTTCGAGGTCGTCTGACCAGCGCGCAGGTTGATTGCCGTACATGACCTGCAAAAACGCTGGCAGGTCGGGGCCGCGCAGCAGGGCCTCGACTTCGCCGGCCAGCGCCAGCGTTTGTGCCGCGGTCCACTGCGGCACGACGCCCGCATGCACACACAACCAGCCGCCAAATTGCAAGGCCAGCGGCCGGGCGCGCAGCCAATCGAGCCAGGCGTCGCGGTCGCTGGCTTGCAGCACATCAGCGAAGGTGTCGCTGCGGTGCAGGCGGCGCACGCCATGCGCCACGGCAAGCAGGTGCAGGTCGTGGTTGCCGAGCAGGCACTGTGCCGCCGCACCCAGCGCGTGCAGCCGCCGCAGCACGGCCAAGGACGCCGGCCCGCGGTTGACGAGGTCGCCCAGCACGACCAAGCTGTCGCGCGAGGCTGAGAAGCCGCTTAGGGCGAGCAGCCGGCCGAGGGCATCGTCGCAGCCCTGGACATCGCCGATGAGCAATTGCATGGGCTGATTCTGCTACGCTGACTGTCTTCATTTTGGCCCCCGCCCCACCGGCGGCGTGCATGGACGTCTCGCTGCTCGTTTTTTTGATCCTGCTCAACGGCATCTTCGCGATGTCGGAGATGGCGCTCACCGCGAGCCGCAAGGCACGCTTGCAGGTGATGGTCGAAGCCGGTGAATCGGGCGCGCAGGCGGCGATCGACCTGCACGACAACCCGACCAAGTTTTTGTCCACCGTGCAGATCGGCATCACCTCGATCGGCGTGCTCAACGGCATCGTCGGCGAGGGCGCTTTTGCCGAGCCGCTGGCGGCCTGGCTGCAAGGCACGTTCGAGATCCGCGAGCGCGCCGCGCGCCTGAGCGCCACCGGTCTGGTGGTGGTCATCATCACTTTCCTGACGATCATCTTCGGCGAGTTGGTGCCCAAGCGGGTCGGCCAGATCTACCCCGAGGCGGTGGCGCGCCTGGTGGCGCGGCCGATGAACTGGCTGTCGACTGCGACGCGGCCTTTTGTGGCCCTGCTCGGCGCCTGCACCGAAGCGATATTGAAGCTGCTCGGCATCCGCGGCGGCATGTCGCGCGGTGTCACCGAAGAAGAAATTGCGGCCCAGCTCGAAGAAGGTGTCGATGCCGGCGTCATCGAAGCGCAAGAGCACCAGATGGTGCGCAATGTCTTTCGGCTGGACGACCGCCAGATCGGCTCGATGATGATCCCGCGCGGCGAGATCGCCTGGCTCGATGCCAACGCGCCGATCGAAGAGGTGCTGGCCACGATGGCCGGCAACGGCCACTCGCGGTACCCGGTCTGCCGCGACGGGCTCGACGATGTCATCGGCGTGCTCGCCTCGCACCGCCTCATCGCGCCGGTCGCCGCGCGGCTGGCCTTCTCGCTGGCCGACCATCTGGAGCCGCCGGTATTTGTGCCGGAGACACTGTCGGGCATGGAACTGCTCGAACACATGCGCGTCTCGACATCCGACCTGGTGTTTGTCGTCGACGAATATGGCGCGGTGCAGGGCATCATCACCGAGCGCGACGTGCTCGAAGCGATCACCGGCGAATTTGGCACGCCGACCAGCGGCGACGCCTGGGCGGTGCAGCGGGCCGACGGCAGCTGGCTGATGGACGGCCTGATCCCGGTGCCTGAGCTCAAAGACCGCCTCGGCGTGAAAGAGTTGCCCGAAGAAGACCGTGGCCTTTACAACACGCTGGCCGGCATGATCATGCTGTTGCTCGGGCGCCTGCCGCAGACCACCGATACGGTGGAGTCCGACGGCTGGCGCTTCGAAGTCATCGACCTCGACGGCAAACGCGTCGACAAGGTCCTGGTCACCGCCATCAGCCCCACCCGATCCCCCTTTGGAGAACCTTCGTGATCAACCCGAACCTGCACAAAAAACCGGCTGTCCTGGACAGCAACAGCCATCGTGACCTGAAGGTCGGCAAGCCGCTTGACGACTGGTCGGTGGCGGCGAATATGAATGCGATGTTCGTGGCGTCGGTCGAGTTTGGCGATGTCTGCCTGGAGTACCCGATCCTGTTCGTGAATGCCGGCAACAACGCCGACGGCACCCGGCAGGTCGCGCCGATTGCGGTCTTCGGCCTGTCGGACCAAGAGAACCTGTATGTCGAAGGCAAGACGCTGCGTGCTGGTTATGTGCCGGCGATGCTGCGCGCTTATCCTTTTGGCGTTGCGCGGGTCGCCGACGACCGCGTGATGGTGATCATCGACGAAGGCTGGTCGGGCTGGTCCAAGGACGCTGGCCAGCCGCTCTTCGACGCCGAAGGCAAGCCCACTGACTATGTCAGCGGCGTGCGCGACCACCTCGAAAAGGTCGAGATCGAGATCCAACGCACACGCCTGTTTGGCCAGGCGTTGATTGATGCCGACCTGCTTGCCGAAATGCGCTTCGATGCCGAGCTGCCCAACGGCCAGAAACTCAGCGTCGACGGCTTTCTCACGGTGGACGAAAAAAAGCTCGGCGCGTTGTCCGACGAGAAGATCCTCGAGCTCAGCAAAAACGGCGCGATGGCGCTGATCCACGCGCACCAGGTCTCGATGCGGCATATGCGCAAGCTGGTCGACTGGCGGCTGGCGCGCGAAGCCGCCGCTTCGATGCCCAAACCCTGAAAGCCAGACCATGAACATATCCTCCAGCGACGCCAGCGGCCAAGGCAAGGCCTTTGCCAGCCACGCCGACCTTGAAGACAAGAAGATCAGCTTCACTCGCTTGAGCGAACACGCCTACGCCTACACGGCGGAGGGCGACCCGAATACCGGCATCGTGATCGGCGACGACGCGGTGATGGTCATCGATACGCAGGCCACGCCGGTGATGGCGCAGGACGTGATCCGACGCATCCGAGAAGTCACCGACAAACCGATCAAGTACGTCATGCTCAGCCACTACCACGCGGTGCGCGTGCTCGGCGCGTCGGCCTATGCGCCCGAGCACATCATCGCCAGCGACGACACGCTGAGCCTGATCAAAGAGCGTGGCGAGCAGGACAAGGCGAGCGAGATCGGGCGCTTCCCGCGCCTGTTTCGCAATGTTGAAACGGTGCCCGCCGGGCTGACCTGGCCAACGCTCACGTTCAGCGGCAAGATGACACTCTGGCTGGGCAAGCTCGAAGTGCAGTTGCTGCAGCTCGGGCGCGGCCACACCAAGGGCGACACCGTGGTCTGGCTGCCGCAAGAGCGCATCCTGTTCAGCGGCGACCTCGTCGAGTTCGACGCCACGCCGTATGCCGGCGATGCTTACTTCAACGACTGGCCGACAACGCTGGACCGCATCGCCGAACTGAAACCGCTGAAGCTGGTGCCCGGGCGTGGCGCGGCGCTGGAGAATGCCGAGCAGGTAGCGGCCGGCCTGCAAGGCACGCGCAACTTCATCGCCGATGTTTTTGCCAGCGTGAAAGCCGGTGCCGCGGCGGGCAAGGACCTGAACGCCGTCTACCGCGATACGCTGGCGGCGGTGCGGCCCAAGTACGGCCACTGGGTGATCTTCGACCACTGCATGCCGTTTGACGTCAGCCGCGCGTTTGACGAGGCCACTGCGCACCGAGACCCGCGCATCTGGACGGCCGAGCGCGATGTCGAAATGTGGCGAGCACTCGAGGGCTGAAGCAGCGGGCCGGCGCGGGCAATGACGGCGTGACACAAGCAGCGAAACTAGCAGCGAAACTAGCAGCGAAGCAAGCCATGAAGCCAGCGCTGAATACCGACCCCAACTTCGGCGTTCCCGGCCAGGCGTACCGCTACAGCCACATGCCGGGCGACGATTTTTACGAGATGTTGCTCGATGGACACCAAGGCTTGAGCGAAGCGCAGAGTGAACTGATGAACGCGCGCCTGGTGCTGCTGCTGGCGAACCATATCGGCGACCTGCGCGTGCTCAGGCAGGCCATCGATGCGGCGCGGGCGGGCATTGAGGGTGCTGCCGAATCCGACTCCGGCGGCGCAGGCCAAGGGAAAAAACCATGACCCTGCAATACCAATCCGGCTTTGGCAACGAATACGCCAGCGAGCTGATTGCCGGTGCGCTGCCGGTCGGCCGCAACAGCCCGCAGCACGTGCCGCATGGCCTGTATGCCGAGGTCCTCTCGGGCACCGCCTTCACCGCGCCGCGTGCCGAAAACCGCCGCAGCTGGATGTACCGCCGCCAGCCGAGTGTGGTCGTCGGCGCCTATCAAAGCTTCGCGCTGCCGCTGTGGCGCACCGGCGCCGCGTCAGGCAGCGAAGTGCCGCCGAACCCGTTGCGCTGGGCGCCGGCAACGATGCCGACCGAATCGCTGGACTTCATCGAAGGCCTGCGCACGGTGGTGCTCAACGGCGACGCCGATGTGCAGACCGGCATGGCCGCGCACCTGGTCCTGTGCAACCGGTCGATGAGCCGGCGTGCGCTGGTCAATGCCGACGGCGAAATGCTGATCGTGCCGCAGCGCGGCGTGCTGCATATCCGCACTGAACTCGGCCGGCTCAATGTCGCACCGGGCGAGATCGTGCTCTTGCCGCGTGGCTTGGCGTTCAGCATCGATGTCGATGGCCCGACATGCGCCTACGTCGCCGAAAACTATGGCGCCCATTTCCGGCTGCCAGAACTCGGGCCGATCGGCAGCAACGGCATGGCCAACCCGCGAGATTTTCTCGCGCCCATCGCTTGGGTCGACGACAGCGCGGCGAGCGCGGGCACGCCGTTCGAGATCATAAAAAAAACCGGCGGCCGTTTCTGGCGCGCGTCGCAAGCGCAGAGCCCGTTCAACGTCGTCGCCTGGCATGGCAACCTGGCGCCAGTGAAGTACGACACGAAGCACTTCATGGTCATCGGCTCGATCAGCTTCGACCACCCGGACCCGTCGATCTTCACCGTGCTGACGAGTCCGAGCGACACCCCGGGCTGGGCGAACTGCGACTTCGTGATCTTCCCGCCGCGCTGGCTGGTGATGGAAGACACCTTTCGCCCGCCCTGGTTTCACCGCAACGTGATGAGTGAATTCATGGGCCTGGTGCATGGCGAGTACGACGCCAAGGCGACGGGCTTTTTGCCCGGCGGCGCAAGCCTGCACAACAGCATGGTGCCGCATGGACCGGATGCCGATGCCTTCGACAAGGCCACCGCATCAAAGCTGGCGCCGCACAAACTCGACCACACACTGGCCTTCATGTTCGAAAGCCGTTGGCGATTTTCAGTCACCGATTGGGCGCTACGCGACGGTGCCCTCGACGCCGCCTACGCCGACTGCTGGACCGGGCTGCGGGACCGGTTTACGGGCTGATCTGGCCGCTGATCCAACGGCAGAGTGGCCATGCGCACGGTCTACATCCACCAGAACGCACCGGGCCAGTTTCGCCACCTGATCACCGCGCAACTCCTGCGTGGTGACCTGGTGGTGGTCATCGGCCAGCAGGACGCAATCGACCGCTGGGCTCCGAGCCACCCCAACCTGGCCACGGTGGGTTACCGCTTGCCCGAAGCGCTGGTCGGCAGGCGCTCCGATCCGGTCGAGGTCTTTGCCCAGCAGGCGCAGCGCGGCCGCCTTGTCGCCCAAATCCTGCGCGGCCTGGGGCAAAGACAGCTAACGCCAGACCTCATCGTCGGCCATCCCGGCTGGGGCGAACTGATGTTCGTGCGCAGTGTCTTGCCGATGGTGCCGCTGTTGAGCTACTGCGAGTTTTATTACCACGACCGCGGCACCGACGTCGACTTCGACCCCGAGTTCCCGCCCGGCCCGCTGCAGAACGAACGCTTGCAGATCGCCCGTGCGGCGCTGCTGCTGACGCTGCATGACATGAACGCCGGCGTATCGCCCACTGCTTGGCAGCGGGCGCAGTTCCCGCTTGAAATGCAGCCCCGGATCGAGGTCATTCACGAGGGTGTCGATACGCTGTTTTTCACACCCGATGCCCAGGCCAGCGTGCAGATCGGCGAGCGCTTCTTCAAGCATGGCGACCCGGTGGTCAGCTTCACCGCGCGCAACCTCGAGCCCTACCGCGGCTTTCACACCTTGATGCGTTGCCTGCCAAGATTGCAGGCGCTGGCGCCGCAGGCCGAGCTTGTCATCGTCGGTGGTGACGAAGTCAGCTACGGTGTGCGGCTGCCGCCAGGCGAGACTTATCGCGCGCGGCTGATGGCCGAACTTGGGCGCAGCGTCGACTGGTCCCGGGTGACTTTTTCACCGCGCTTGCCAATGGCCACCTACCGCACGCTGTTGCAGGTGTCGGCGGTGCATGTGCACATGAACTACCCCTTTGTGCTGTCGTGGTCGGCGGTGGAGGCGATGGCCGCGGGCTGCTGCATCGTGGCTTCAGACACCCCGCCGATTCGTGAGGTGATGCGCGCCGGCGACAACGCGACGCTGTTCAACTTCTTCGACCATGCGGCGCTGGCCGACCGCATCAAGCACGCGCTGGCGGGCGGGCCCGCGATGCAGCGTCTGCGTGATGCCGCACGGCGCAGCGCGCTCGAGCATTTCGACCGGCGCAATTGTGTCGCCGCCGGCCTGGCGCAGCTCGACCGCACCGTCGCGTGTACGGTCGACCGCGCCTGACTGCGCGCGTCGGATTTGTGCAGACGCTCAGCCCGGCGTCGCGCGCCCGGCGAGCTTGCACAGCAACTCGATCAGCATCGCGTGTTCGGCGCGGCTCAAGCGGCTGCTGAGTTCGGCCTCCATCGGCTCAGCCGCGGCGGCGCTGTCGCGGGCCAGCTTCAGGCCGGCTGCGGTGAGCGCGATGTGCTGCGAGCGGCCGTCGTCGGGGTTGCGCTCGCGGCGCAGCAGGCCACGCGTTTGCAAGCGGTCGAGCAACATCGTCAACATCGGTGCGGTCAGCGCCAGCGCATGGGCCAGGCGCTTGGGCGACAGTGCCTGGTTGGCCAGCAGCAGCATCAGCAGCGAGTATTCGACCTTGCGCAGGTCAAAGGGCGTGCCGATATGCCGCGTGAAAGTATCGACCGTCGTCACCGCGGCCTGCGCGATGTGAAAGCCGACCACACCCTGCAAGGTGCCGAGAGAAATCGCCCGCGTGCCGGGTGCTGCCGGCCGCGATGTTGCAGTGGCCGGCATCACGCGATTCAGCTCTCTGCCGTGAAGCCGATCTTCTTGACGATCGGGCCCCAGCGCTCGAACTCGGCCTTCTGGCTGGCGGCCATCGCCTCGGGCGTGGAGCCGCGCGCGATGAGGCCGACGATACCCAGGCCGTCGATCACGCCCTGGTCCTTGAGTGCAGCATTGATTGCAGCGTTGGCTGCTGCGACCACACCGCCGGCGTGCGCGCCGGCGCGTAGAAGCCAAACCATTCTTCGGTGGTCAGCTCGGGGAACCCCTGCTCGGCGAAGGTCGCGACATCGGCCGAATAGGGCGAGCGCGCTGCACCCGATGTCGCCAGCAGGCGCAGTTTGCCGGCGCGGTGGTTGGCCAGAAAGTCGCCGCTCGGCGTGCACATGGCGGCGATCTGGCCACCGACGACATCGGTGATGCCTGGCACCGAACCGCGGTAGGGCACGTGTTTCATGTCGACGCCGTTGTTCAGGCCGAGCAGCGCGCCGATGAAATGCGGCGTCGACCCTGCAGCTGGCGAGCCGTAGTTGGCGAGCAGCGGGTTGGCCTTGGCCCAGGCCAGAAATTCGCGGATCGTCTTCACGCTGGCCGGCACCATCGGGCCGACCGCAAAACCGTGGTGCATGATCGCCGAGATCGACACCGGCACGAAGTCGCGCAGCGGGTCGTAGCTGAGCTTGGTGTAGATATGCGGGTAGATCGACAGCGGCGAAAACGGCGACATCGCCAGCGTCGCGCCATCGGGTGCGGCTGCCTTCAGGCCATCCAGCGCGATGCGGCCTCCGGCGCCGGGCCGGTTTTCGACGATGCCGGCGTTCTTGGAATACGCCGTGCCGGCGAGTTTTTCGGCAACGCGGCGCGCCGTGATATCGCCCGAGCTGCCGGCCGGGAAGCCGTACAAGATTTTCACCTGCTCGACCGCCTGCGCCGCGGCGTGGCGCGCGCCAAAGGTGCCGATCGCGCCAATCAACGGTGCGCCGGCAACGGCTTGAAGGATTTGTCTGCGGCTGGTGGTCATGGGGTGAGTCTCCGGTGAGTGAGAAGGCTGCGTCTACTGCGGCGCTATACGCAAGGCCACGATTCTGATATTCATGCTGCGGCTCCGTTGATTTGCGGGCGGATCAAAAACGGATCAGCGGCCTCTTGGTCCTGGTCTTCGTAAATCGCCTCGACCAGCGCGGCGCGGTGCGCGAGCACGGCACGCTGGTTGATCGAGCCCTTGTCGGTGACTTCGCCGGCATCGATCGATGGCGGCTCGGCCAGCACATGCAAACGCGCGACCCGGCTGGCGCTGCCGGTCGCTTCTTGCCACAGGCGGTTGGCCAGGGTCTGAAAAAAGGCGCGCAGCAGCGGGTGATGCAAGACCTCGGGCAGCGGCGTGTGCGCTGGCAGGCCGGCCAGGCGCCGGCATTCATCGGGCCGCGGCACGATGAGTGCGCCAACCTCGTTGCGGTTCAGGCCGGTGATCACCGCGTCCTGCACACAGGGGTCGCCGGCAAGGATGATCTTTGCGCGCAGCGGGCCGACGCTGACAAAGGTGCCGGTGGCGAGTTTGAAATCTTCGGCCGTGCGGCCGTCGAAGTACAGGCCGCGTTGCGGGTCGCTCGCGTCGACCCACTTCACCGCGTCGCCGGTGCGATAAAAACCGTCTTCGTCGAAGGCGGCGGCGGTCAGGTCTGGCGCGCGCCAGTAACCCGGCATCACATTCGGCCCGCGAAAGCGGATCTCGGTTTTGTCGCCAGTACCGGTGTTGCTGTCGGAGTCGCGGACGAGCTTGATCTCGACCCCTGGCACCGGCAGACCGATATGGCCAGACGCAACACCGGTGCCGACCGCAAAGGTGCACGACGGCGCGGTCTCGGTCATGCCCAGACCGGTGATGATGCGCACGCGCTCCCCGGTACTGGCCTCGCCATGCGCGTCGAGCTTGTCCCACACCGCCTGGCTCAGCGCGGCGCCGGCAAACATCACGGCTTTGCAGCGTTTGAAAAAGCGTTCGCGAAGAGCGGCGTCGTGGTCCATCGCGCTGGCGATTTCTTCCAGGCCCTTGGGCACGTTGAAGTAGATCGTCGGCGAAATCTCGCGCAGGTTCTGCAAGGTGGTCTGGATGCCCGCCGGCGTCGGCTTGCCATCGTCGATATACAACGTGCCGCCGTTGAACAGCGTGATGCCGACGTTGTGGCTGCCGCCAAAAACATGGTTCCACGGCAGCCAGTCGACGAGCACCGGCGGCTCGTCAGCCAGAAACCCCAGGCATTGGCGGATCGCCTGCTGGTTGGCGCAGAGCATGCGGTGCGTCGTGATCACACCCTTGGGCGCCTTGGTCGATCCCGACGTGAAGAGCAGTTTGGCAATCGTGTCCGGGCCGATGGCGGCGTGCGCCGCGTCCAGCGCCGCGCCGGCGCGGGTTTGCAGCAGCTGCTCGAAAGGGATCGTGTCGCGGCCTTCGACTGCACCGCTGGTCAGCACCACCGGCGTGCCGGCATCGACGGTGGCGGTGATCGCCCGCGCATACGCCGGCCCGCTGGCGAAGACCAGCCCCGGCGTGGTGACCGCGAGGATCTGCCGCAGCTTGCCGAAGTCCTGCGAGACGAGCGAGTAGGCGGTCGAGATCGGCACCTGCGGGATGCCGGCCCACATCGCACCAAAAGCCATCGTCAGATGCTCGAGACTGTTCTCCGACAAGATCGCCAGTGGGCGCTCGGCATTCAGGCCCCGATCGAGCAACGCCTGGCCGACGGCGCGCGCGCGTTGCAGCATCTGGGCGTAGCTGATCGGCTGCCAGGCGCCCATCGTGTTGCCGTCTGACTTGCCGATCGCGACGACCTCGCGGCGCGCGACCAAAGTCCGATGAGGTGTTTCGTTAGCCCAGCGTTGCAGGCAATCCGTGATGCGGTCGGGGAAGCCGTCCAGCGCTTCGGTCGAGCGCAGCCGGACGCTGCCGTCGGCATGGTTTTCGATGACGGCGGCGGTGCAGCCACCGACACGTGCGTCGCGATAGCGGATCGGTGCCATCACCTTCAGTCCGCCTTGACGACCTTGCCGGCGCGGCCTTCCAGAAAGGCACGCAGGCGGACCTGCGCCTCGGGGGTGCTCTCGGCCACCGCGGCCATCAACGATTCGGTGAACAGGCCTTCGCTCTGCGACTGGTCGGCGATGCGCGGCAGGGCCTGCATCACGGCGTAGTTGGAGATCGGCGCATTGCCGGCGATGCGCCGCGCGAGCTCGATGGCTTTGGCCAGGCCGGCGCCGGTGTCCACGACGTATTGCGACAGGCCGACCTGCAAACCTTCGGCGGCGTCGTAGACACGCCCGGTCATCATCAGGTCCGTCATGCGCGCGACGCCGATCAGGCGCGGGATGCGCGCCGAGCCGCCACCGCCGACAAAGATGCCGCGCTGGCCCTCGGGCAAGGCGTAGTAGGTCGACGAGTCTGCGACGCGGATGTGGCATGCAGTGGCCAACTCCAGCCCACCACCGACCACCGCACCATGCAGCGCCGCGACCACCGGCACACGCCCGAACTGGATCGCATCAAATGCCGCATGCCACATGCGCGAATGTTCGACCGCGCTGCCGATATCGCGCGCCACCAATTCCGACAGGTCCAGCCCGGCGCAAAAGTGCGCGCCTTCACCGCTGAGCACCGCCGCGCGGGTGCCTTCGGGCAGGTTGATGAAGGCGGTGTGCAACTGCTGGATGAAGGGGTCCGACAGCGCGTTTCGTTTGGCCGGCCGGTTCAGCCGGATGTGCACCACGGCAGCCGAGACCGACACCTGCAGCAGCGGCAAGTTGCTGAGCAGGCCGGTCGCGGGAGTGAAGTCGGTGGGCATCTTTGGGAGTTTCTTTCGGAGACCAAAGATAGTTCATGGATGAAAATAGATGATCGGTACAAACCCGAGCAAGCGTGGATTGATATTGGGCTAAAAATAGACGTAGAACGGCGTTCTGCAGCGGTGAATACGTAGTTCACAAATTGAAATGAAGGCGCATCAGTCGATGAAAACCGAAAACCTCGTCGCGATCGACGTCCACACCCACGCCGAGGTCTCGTGCTGGAACCCGTTCGACAACTACGGCGAAGAGTACGACCGCGCAGCGGACAAATATTTCGGCTCGAATCGGCGGCCGACGATCGACGAGACGATCGCGTACTACCGCGAGAAGAAGATCGGACTGGTGATGTTCACCGTCGACAGCGAGGCGCAGCTCGGCCGCAAGCGCACCCCGAATGAAGAGATCGCTGAAGCTGCAAAGAAGAACGCCGACATGATGATCGCCTTTGCGAGCATCGACCCGCACAAGGGCAAGATGGGCGCGCGTGAAGCCCGCCGTCTGATCGAAGAGCATGGGGTCAAGGGTTTCAAGTTCCACCCGACCGTGCAGGGCTTTTTGCCGGCTGACCGCATGGCCTGGCCGCTCTACGAAGTGATTGCCGAATACAAACTGCCGGCGATCTTTCACAGCGGGCATTCGGGCATCGGCAGTGGCATGCGCTGCGGCGGCGGCTTGCGGCTGCAGAACAGCAACCCGATGCTGCTCGAGGATGTCGCGATCGCCTTCCCCGATATCCAGATCGTCATCGCGCATCCGAGCTGGCCCTGGCAGGACGAAGCGCTGTCGCTGGCGCTGCACAAACCGAATGTGTGGATCGATCTTTCGGGCTGGAGCCCGAAATATTTTCCGCCCCAGTTGGTGCAGTACGCCAACACCTTGCTCAAGGATCGCATCCTCTTTGGCAGCGACTACCCGCTGATCACGCCCGAGCGCTGGATGGCCGACTTCCACGAGGCGGGTTTCAAAGACAAGGTCAAGCCGCTGATCCTGAAAGACAACGCGATGCGCTTGCTGGGCTTGGGCTAAATTGCCGCTCTCACCAACCGAGGCGCCGCGGCGCTGATCAATGTTCCCGCTCAACGCCTGGTACGTGGCCTGCTCGCCGCAGGAGATCGACGACAAGCCGCTCGGCCGCATGGTCTGCGGGCAGGCCCTGGTGCTCTACCGCGGCGCGCAGGGCCAAGTCGCCGCGCTCGAAGATTTCTGTCCCCACCGCGGTTCGCCGCTGTCGCTGGGGCGGGTGATTGAAGGCAATCTGGTCTGCGGCTATCACGGGCTGGAGATGGGTTGTGACGGCAAGACGGTCGCGATGCCGGGCCAGCGGGTGCAGAGCTTCCGCCCGATCCGCGCCTTCCCGGTTGTCGAGCGCTACGGTTTTGTCTGGGTCTGGCCGGGTGATGCGGCGCAGGCCGACGAGGCGAAGATCCACGCCCTGCATTGGGCCGACAACGCTGATTGGGCCTACGGCGGCGGCCTTTTTCACATCGGCTGCGACTACCGGCTGATGATCGACAACCTGATGGACCTGACCCACGAAACCTATGTGCACGCGGGCAGCATCGGGCAGAAAGAAATCGACGAGACACCCAGCGAAACCCGGGTTGACGGCAGCGAGGTCATCACCAGCCGCTTCATGAACGGCATCAGCGCGCCGCCGTTCTGGAAGATGGCGCTGCGTGGCCACCATCTGCCCGACGACCAGCCAGTCGACCGCTGGCAGATCTGCCGCTTCTCGCCACCCAGCCACGTCATGATCGAAGTCGGTGTGGCACTCGCCGGCCGCGGTGGTTACGACGCGCCGACCGATGCCAAGGTGTCGAGCATCGTCGTCGATTTCATCACCCCGGAAACAGACACCTCGATCTGGTATTTCTGGGGCATGGCGCGCAATTTCCGCCCTGATGACAAAGCGCTGACGGCGTCGATCCGCGAAGGCCAGTCGCGCATCTTCAGCGAAGACCTCGAGATCCTCGAGCGCCAGCAGCAAAACCTGTCGTGCCACCCAGAGCGCAGCCTGATGCGGCTGAATATCGACGCTGGTGGCGTGCATTCGCGGCGCATCCTCGAAAAACTCGTCGCCGCAGAACGCAACACCTTCAGCACCTGAGGCCAGACCTAACGATTCAGCGCAGCGAACACTCTGCGACAAATGACTCCAACGAACGACGCCGACGAATGACCCCCACGACCGACCCGAAAGCCCCTTGATGACCACCCGCAGTAAACCCCCTTTTCGCGCTGACCATGTCGGCAGCTTTTTGCGCCCCAAATACCTGCTCGATGCGCGTGAGCAAAAGGCCGCTGGCCAGATCACGGCCGAGCAACTGCGCGCCGTCGAAGACCGCGCCATCACCGAGATCGTCAAGTTCCAGCAGGATGTCGGCCTGCAGTCGATCACCGATGGCGAGTTCCGCCGCACCTACTTTCATATCGACTTTCTCGACCAGCTGGGCGGCGTGAAGACCGACATCCCGGTCACGATCCGCAAGCCCGACGGCACCGAAGAACTCGCGCCACCGGCGATGCGCGTCATCGACAAGGTGCGCCATGTCAAGGATATCCAGCGTGCCGACTTCGAGTACCTCAAATCACAGGTGAGTGCAGGGATGACGGCCAAGGTCACGATCCCGTCGCCGACGATGCTGCACTTTCGCGGCGGCCGCGCCGGCATCAGCCGCGAAGCGTATCCCGAGCTCGACCCGGTCTTCTACGACGATGTCGCCAAGGCTTACGGCGAAGAGCTGCAGTCACTCGCCGACGCCGGCTGCACCTACGTGCAGATGGACGACACGAACATGGCCTACTTGTGCGACGAAAAGATGCGCGAAGCGGCACGCCAACGTGGCGACGACCCCAACGAGCTGCCGCACCGCTACGCCGGCTTCATCAACAAGGTGGTGGCCCACAAACCGGCCGGCATGACGCTGGCGATGCACCTGTGCCGGGGCAACTTCAAGAGCACCCACGCCGCGGCCGGCAACTATGAACCTGTGGCCGAAGCGCTGCTGTCGGAGATGAACCTCGACGCGATCTTCATGGAGTACGACGACGAGCGTTCGGGTGACTTCCGCCCGCTGCGCTTTCTCAAACCCGGGCGGGTGGTCGTGCTCGGCCTGGTGACCACCAAGTTCGGCGCAATGGAGAGCAAGGACGCGCTCAAGCGGCGCATCGAAGAAGCCGCCAAATACGCCCCGCTGGACCAGCTCTGCCTGTCGCCGCAATGCGGTTTTTCGAGCACCGTGCATGGCAACAATATCGCCGTGCAGGCGCAGCGCGACAAGCTGCGGCTGGTGGTCGAGGTTGCGCAAGAGGTCTGGGGCTGAACAACGGTTGCGCCCGCGCGGCGTCGCCCTGGTGACGCCGTATTCGCGCGCTTGCTGGTTCAATCCGGCACTGCATACCGCCCACCGCCACCGCCAGCCACCGAGCCCAAAGCCATGACTTTCGATCTGTCCACCAAGACCCAGGATCTGCTGACCCGCATGCGCGGGTTTTACGACGCGCACATCTACCCGAATGAAGCGCGCTGGCACAGCGAGATCGAAGCGGCGCGCAAGGCGGGTGACGCCTGGCAGCCGGTGCCGGTGATCGACGAACTCAAGGTCAAGGCGCGTGCTGAAGGGCTGTGGAATCTGATCCTGCCCCATGCCTACAAGGGGCAGGGCGGCATCTCCAATCTCGACTACGCGCCGCTGTGCGAGTTGATGGGCCGGGTGATGTGGTCGTCGGAGGTCTTCAACTGCTCGGCGCCCGATACCGGCAATATGGAAACCTTCGAGCGCTACGGCACGCCGGCGCAAAAAGAGCGCTGGCTCGAGCCGCTGCTCGACGGCCGCATCCGCAGCGCGTTTTTGATGACCGAGCCGGCGGTCGCTTCGTCCGACGCGACGAATATCCAGTGCAGCATCGTGCGCGATGGTGACGACTACATCGTCAATGGCCGCAAGTGGTTCAGCTCCGGCGCCGGCAACCCGCGCTGCGCGATTTTCATCGTGATGGGCAAAACCGACCCCGACGGTGCACGCCACGCCCAGCAGAGCATGGTGCTGGTGCCGCGCGACGCCAAGGGCGTGACGGTGCTGCGCCCACTCACGGTGTTTGGTTACGACGACGCGCCGCATGGCCATATGGAAGTCGTGCTCGACAACGTGCGGGTGCCGGTCGCCAACATCCTGCTCGGCGAAGGCCGCGGTTTCGAGATCGCGCAAGGGCGGCTCGGGCCTGGGCGCATCCACCATTGCATGCGCTCGATCGGCGCTGCCGAGCGGGCGCTCGAAATGATGATCGACCGGCTGATGACACGCAGCGCCTTTGGCGGCCCGATCTCGGGTCAATCGATCTGGCACGAGCGCATCGCCGAGAGCCGCTGCATGATCGATCAAGCGCGGCTGCTCACGCTCAACGCCGCGCACAAGATGGACACCCTGGGCAACAAGGCCGCCCGTGCCGAGATCGCGATGATCAAGGTCGTCGCGCCCAACGTCAGCTGCAAGGTTGTCGACTGGGCGATCCAGGCCCATGGCGCCGCGGGTGTCAGCGGTGACTTCTCGCTCGCCGAGGCCTACGCGCACCAGCGCACGGTGCGCATCGTCGACGGGCCCGACGAGGTGCACCGCAACGCGATTGCGAAGATCGAGATCGGCAAGCGCGCCGCGTTGGCGGCGGCCTCAAAGGTCTGAGCTTCAGCCGTTGCTGGTTGCCCGAACCTCGCCGATGCTGGTCACGCCGGCGAGGACTTTTTCGATGCCGTCCTGGCGCAGCGTCTGCATGCCGTCGGCCATCGCGGCGCGAAGCAGGGTGTCGGGGCTGGCGCCGATCTGGATCAACTGGCGCACCGGGCGGGTGACTTCCATCAATTCCTGGATCGCGGCGCGGCCGCGAAAGCCGGTCTGGTTGCACTTGTCGCAGCCGGCGCTGGCGTAGTGCCGCAAGCCGCCGCCGTTGCCGAAGCGCTTTGTCCAGTCCTTGCGGACACTGTTGGCGTCCGGGCACTCGTGGGCCGGCCAGGCGTTCAGATGGTCGGCCAACAGTTCACTGACTTCGGCCTCGGTCGCCGGGCGCTCGCTGCGGCAGGCCAGGCACAGCCGGCGCACCAGGCGCTGCGCGAGCACGCCGAGCAACGAGTCGGCAAAGTTGAACGGGTCCATGCCCATGTCGAGCAGCCGGGTCACGGTTTCCGGCGCGCTGTTGGTGTGCAGCGTGGAGAACACCAGGTGACCCGTTAGAGACGACTCGATCGCCATCTGCGCGGTTTCTTTGTCGCGCACCTCGCCGACCATGATCACGTCGGGGTCGGCGCGCAGAAACGAGCGCAAGGCCTTGGCAAAAGTGAAATCGATCTTCGGGTTGACCTGCACCTGGCGCAGCCCCGGCTGGGTGATCTCGACCGTGTCTTCGGCGGTCCAGATCTTGCGCTCGGGCACGTTGATAAAACCGAGTGCCGAATGCAGCGTGGTGGTCTTGCCCGAGCCGGTCGGGCCGACGCACAAAAACATGCCGTAGGGCCGCTGCGCGACATGTTTGACGAGCGCCAGGTTGCGTGGTGTCAGCCCCAGGTCGTCCAGAGGGATCGGGCGCGCCGACGACAACAGCCGCAGCACCGCATCTTCGAGATTGTTCAGCGTCGGGATCGTGGCCACGCGCAGCTCTAGCCGGCTGCCGGTGACAAAACGGCTGAAGCTGATCTTGCCGTCCTGCGGCTTGCGGCGCTCGCTGATATCGAGGTCGCACATGATCTTGATGCGCGCGATCATCGCCGCGCGGTAGGTGTGCGGCAGCTCCAGATAGGGCTTGAGCAGGCCGTCGCGGCGGAAGCGGATGCGCACCTTTTCGCGCCCCGGCTGGCACTCGATGTGGATATCGCTGACACCCTGCGACTGTGCTTCCTGGATCATGCTGTTGATCAGGCGCACGAGCGAGTTGTCAGACTGCTCGATCGCCTTGTCGTCGTCACCGCGCGCTTCGCTGCTGTCGAGCTCCAGCGTGGCGAGCAGGCCACGCGCATTGGCGGCGTCGAAGTCGATGCGTGACGCAGCGTCTTCGGTCGGCATTTGCCAGCTGTTGGCGCCGAGCTTTTGGTAGGCGCGGTCGATCGCCGCCACGAGCACGCCGACCCGCGCCAGCACCGGCACCACCTTGCAGCCGGCGGCAAATTCAAGCTCGTCCCAGGCGCGGGTGCGCGAGGGGTCTTCCACCGCGGTGATCAGGCGGCCGTTGCGCATCAGCAGCGGCAAGGCCTGTAAGCGCGTGGCCACCGCGTAGGTCACGCGCCCGAGGGCATCGACCTCGGCCGGGAAGTTCATCACGTCGACCATCGGATAGCCCATCTTGCGGGCCAGCGCAAGCTGCAAGTCGTCGCGGCTGATGACGCCTTTGCGCACCAGCAGCTCGCCGATCGGCAGGCTGCGGTCGCTGCGCTGCTGCACCAGTGCATCGTCGAGCTGGGCCTGGCTGATCAGGTCGAGCGCCATCAGCGCCTCGCCGATGCGCACCATCGGCATGCGCGCCTGTTGATCGATTGCCGACTCGAGTTGCTCGGGGGTCAGCACTTGGCGTTGCACGAGAATCTCGCCGATGCGTTGGCTGCGCAGCAACTGCTGCTCCTTCGCCGCCTGGTCGACCTGCTGCTCGAGCGCGGCCTGGCTGCCGACCAAAACGGCACCCACCCGCTGGCCGATCTCGAAGCCGGTGATGACCCGTCGCGGGACAAAAACACGCCGCACTTCGCCGGCCGGGTTGACCGGCTCAAAGAGGAACAGGCCTGCCGCGCTGTCGATGTGGCCGATCGTCAAACCCTCGGCATCGGGGCCGACGACAAACTGCACCCGGTAGCTCAGCACCGGCCGACCCGACAGCGCGGCATCGGCGGCGGCGTCGACCTTTGGCGCGACGGTGGATGCGACGGCGCCCGGCGCGGGTGGTGCAGGTGATGCAAGTGGTACCAGCGGAGCAAGCAAGGCCAGGCGGCGAAACTGCGAGAAGCGCACCGACATCGTCGTGCGTGACGGCGGCGACTGGATCTGGGCGACGCCGCTGACCGGATCGAAGCTGATCAGGCGCGCGCTCGTCGCGCGGCCGTTCAGGCCTTCGATTTCACAGGCTTCGGCGGCAACCTGGCAGACTGGCGCGGGGTAGCTTGCAAAGGGCGGTGTCGGCCAGGCAAAGGGCTCGCCATGCCGGGCCAGCAGGTCGTCGTGAGCCGCCTCGTCAGCGGTCGGCATGAGCGCCAGCGGTGGTGTGGACAGATCGGACATCGGGCTTCCCGGCGGGTGGATCGAGGCGCCATGCGGGTAGCGATGGCAGGGACTGGTGTGTCCTTCGATCCTAGAAAGCTGCGCTGTCGCCGATCTGCGAAAGTGACCGGCGCAAGCCGCCTACTTCGACTTGCCCATCAACCAGTCGGGCACGCTGGTCACGATCGACGGGAAGATCGTGATGAGCACGATCGCCAGCACCAGGCAGCCAAAAAACGGCAGCGCCGCACGCGCGATGCGGTTGCTGTCGATGCCGGTCATGTTCTGCAACACAAAGAGGTTGAAGCCGACCGGCGGCGTCACCTCGGCGATCTCGACGAGCATGATGATGAAGATGCCAAACCAGATCAGGTCGAAGCCGGCCTTTTCGATCATCGGCAACACCACCGCCGCGGTGAGCACGATCATCGAAATGCCGTCCAGCGCGGTGCCCAGGATCAGGTAGACGACGACCAACACCGCGATCAGCGCGTAGGGCGACAACTGCGCCGCGGCCACTGCCTCGGCCAATTCGCGCGGGATGCCGGTGAAGGCCATCGTCTTGGTCAGGAAAGCCGCCCCGGCGAGGATGAACATGATCATGCAGCTCACCCGCGTGGCACCGACCAGGCCTTGCCAGAAATTGGCCCAGGTCAGGCTGCGCCCGGCTGCCGCAATGACCAGCGCGCCCAGCACGCCATAGGCGGCACATTCGGTGGCGGTGGCGATGCCGGCGACGAGCACCCAGACGATGAAGACGATCAACAGGCCACAGGGAATCAGTGACCCCGAGCGGCGCAGTTTTTCGCCCAGCGATGTTGGCGGCTCGGGCGGCGGCACCTTGTCCGGATTGCGCAGGCTCCACCAGGCGATATAGCCGCTGAAAAGACCCATCAACATAAACCCG
Source organism: Rubrivivax sp. (assembly GCA_031431555.1). Lineage (GTDB taxonomy): Bacteria > Pseudomonadota > Gammaproteobacteria > Burkholderiales > Burkholderiaceae_C > Rubrivivax. Next base: position 93 of record JANPDN010000181.1, on the reverse strand, counting down.
GGCAGGAAGCCGGCGAGAAATAGGCGGATCACGCTGGCGTCGGCGGCCACCGCGTAGACGACCATCGTGATCGATGGCGGGATCAGGATGCCC
>JANPDN010000180.1:0-7599 GCA_031431555.1 Rubrivivax sp. | reverse complement strand
CTGCAGCCAGCGCCGCGCCTGGCCCGGGCGCAGCAGCGACACCCGCAGGGTCTGCGCGGTACCGTCGGCAGCAGCGCGCAATGCCGCGGCGACGGCGGGGCCGTTGAGCGGGCCGAAATGGTCGGCGATCGGTTCGCCGCGCAGGTCGGCCCGGCTGAGCCCGAAGAGTTGCGCCAGCGCCGGGCTGACATCGGCGCAGTGCAGGCGCGTGTCGACCGTGGCGGCCAGCAGTTGCGCCGGCCATGCAGGAGCGGCGGGTTCGATCGCCACTTTGCCGGCCAGCGGTGCGGTGGCCGGGGTCACGTTTGCATCGTTGCCCTGCGTGCCGGGGGTGCGGCGCCAGGTGGCGAGCATCAGCAGCAGCAGGCAAGTCGCCAGCGGCACGTTCAAGCCAGCGGCGCCGACGCCGGTGCTGGCCAGGTCCACCACCAGCAGGCCCAGACTCCCTGCCGCGAGCAACGGCGACCACCAGCGCGGTGCCGGGGTCGTCGGCCTGGTCGTGGGCCTGGTCGCGGGAGGCTTGCCTGCATCGCGCCGCGGCGCCGCGAGACTGTCGCGCCGCGTCAGCCCGGCCAGGGGCGTCAAGTCGATCGGCTGTGTCCGCTCGTTCATAGCGCCCCCCAGGCGGTTTCCAGACAGGGCCGTTCGGCAAAGTCGAACTCCCAGACAACGCCGTTTTCAAGCTCGAGCCGACCGTCCAGGCCGATGAGTTCGCCGAGCACGCGGGCGACACCCTTGCTGCCGACGAGCAGCGGGCGTTCGGGCAGGTGCTCCTTGATGGCGCGCACGGCCTGCGCGATGCGCATCACGAAGTCTTCGTCTGACTCGCCGCCGGGCGGTGTCTGGCGCGCCTCGAGCCAAGGCTGGGTGGCCTCGATCGACATCAGGTTCCAGGCCCCGAGGCGGCGTTCTGCAAAAGCCGGCTCGACGACGATCTCGACGCCGCCGAGATGCGCGGCGATGATCGCTGCCGTCTCGCGGGTGCGCGCCAGGTCACTCGTCACGATGAGGCCGACCTTGGGCTCCAGGCGCGCGATGCGGCGGGCGGCCTGCAGCGATTGCGCGCGGCCGAGATCGGTCATCGGCAGGTCGAGGTCGCCGCCGCAGCGCAGACCGGCGGTGTTGGACGCAGTCGCGCCGTGGCGCACAAATCGCAGCGGCAGGCGGGGGTCGGTGAACTCGAACATGGGTGTGCCGGTGGCCAACTAGCGCAGCGCGCTGGCCGGGGCAAAGTGGATCGGGTTGCCGGGGAAGGACTCGCGCGCCAAGGCGTGCAGCACGCTCCAGCGGCCGCGTTCTGGCAGCTCGCCGCGCAGCCAGGCACGGATGAAATCGATCTGGTTGCGGTCGGCGAGCAGCGGCGTGTGGCCGGTATCGGGGACATGCATCACGGCCACCGGCTTGCCACGCGACATGCGCTCGATCGTCGGCTCGAAGAGCGCGTCGGACTGCATGCCGTGGATCAGCAGCACCGGGCATTTCAGGCGCGCCCAGGCGTCCCACTGTTCGAGGCTGCGGCCGGCGCTGCGGCGGTAGGCCTGCATCGCACGCACGTCGTGGCGGTAGACACGGCCGCTTTCTTCGTCCGACCAGCGGGTCTGGTGAAAACTCAGGTTGAAGCGGATGTCGTCGCTGACCGGGCCGTCGTTTTTGTTCGACGCGCCGACCCGACGCAGCAGCTCGGAAGGATCGCGAAAGACATAGTGCCGGGCGATCGTCTCGGCACGCCGCTTGCGCCGCCGCGCCGGAATGAAGGGGCCGACGTCGTTGAGGATCAGGCGCTCGATCAGCCGCGGGTGGCGCGCCTGCAGCGCGATTGCCGCGCTGCCGCCCATCGACGAGCCGAGCACCGTGACCGGCTTGGCCCCGAGGTGCTGGATCATCTGCAGCAGTTGCTCGCTGCAGGTCGCCAGTGAATAGTCTTCTTCGGCGGCCAGCCAGCCTGAGCGGCCGCGGCCGAGCCAGTCCATGCAGATCACGCGGTACTGCTCGCTCAGGTCGGAGGCCAGGTAGTGGAAACGCATCGCGACGTTGGCCACCCCGCCGCAGCACAGCAGCACCGGCGCGTCGGGCTCGCCCCATTCGGTATAGGCCACCGCGGCCGGGTAGACACGCTTGAGGCGCGCCGGTGTCGCCGGCTGCAGCCGCGTCGGGTGTTGGTAGTCGAAATGCTTGAGCTGGAAGTGGCCGTGGAAGCGGCCGACGACCCGGCTGGCAAGCGCCATGTAGTCGTTCCAGCTCGTCAGCACGCGGCGTTTGCCGGGCAGCGGCGGCTCCCAGGCGACATCCAGCAGTGCACCTGGCACGGTATCGCCGCTGTTGGCATCGCGCGGCACCGCTTTGAGCTCGGGCGCATGACGGGCTTGCTGAGGGGCAGATTTCATCGGTGCTGTCGGATAGGTGCGGCGCGGTGCGATGAAAGTTCGCCAAGGCCGGCTGCCGTCAGAACTTATCGGACAGCCCGGGTGCCGACTTGAGCGCAACAGATCGGGCGCTTCGGCAGGCTTGTTCTGGCGCTGCTCGCCGCAGCCGGCGCTTCAGCTTGAAGCGCGGCCTGCCGATAAGCCCTGCATGAATAGCCACACCTGGCGTGATCCCATCCACTGCCAGCAACACTGAATATGAAGCTAAGCAACGAACGCATGATCGTCGTGGCCCTCGTGGTCTGCGGCTTTGCCGTCGGCATGGCAGGGCTGCTGAACTATTTCAAATACCGCAGCACCGCGCAGCACCTGGTCACCGAACGCCTGGTGGTGACCGGCAAATCGGTCGAAAACGCGATCCAGTCGTCGTTGGCGCTGGGCATGCAGTTTTCCGACATCGGCACGCTGCCCGGCACGCTGGAGCGCGAACAGGCCAGCGACACGCTGATCCAGGGCATCGACATCTTCGATACCGCCGGCAAGCTGCTCTACAGCACCGACCGCCTGCGCTCGACACGGCCGGTGCCGACGGCCTGGGTGGCGGCGGCACAAAAGGCCGGCAGCGGCGACTGGTTTGTCGAGGATGGCGACGAAGCCGCCGCGGGCATCTCGGTGCAGAACAACTTCGGCCTCACGATCGGCTACTTGGCCGTGCGTTACGCCGGCGACCGGGTGCGTGACTCGGTGTCCGCGGTGGGCCGCGAGATCGCGATGTCGACTTTTGTCGTATTCCTGTTTGCCGCGACACTGGCTTCACTCGCGTTGCGCGCGGTGATCCACCGCCTAGACCGCGACCTGCAGCACGTCGAGGCCGCGCTGCGTGCGGGGGACTCCGCGCGTGCCGCGTCGCTGGCCGCCAAGGGGCCGTTCGGGCCGGCCCTGCAGCGTTTTGTGCAGACCACCCGCCGCGCCGAAGCCGAGCTCGGCGAGCTGCGTGCCCGCCTGCACGGGAGCACCTCGACATGAACGCCGCTTACCTGCGCGGTATTTATTGGCGCCTGGCCGGCGTGGTGATGCTGGTCGTGGTGCTGGCGCTGACCGTCAATGCGTACCTGTCGCACGGCACTTTCGAGCGTGCACTGGCGCCGCAGATGGCCAACAAGGTGGCCAGCGTGGGAATGTCGATCCGCGGTCTGGTACTGAAGGCGGTCGAAAACGGCGTTGCTTTCGAAGAGCTGTACGGTGTCACCGAGCGCTTCAAGGAACTGCGCACCGAGATGCGCGAAGTCTCGACGGTGGCCATCACCGATGCCCACGGCAAGGTCCTGCACCATATCGGCGGCAACTCGGTTGAACTGGTCGCGCACTTCAGCAGCGCGCCAGTGCTGGCGCTGTTGAGCACGCCCAGCGCCGTCGCGCCGGTGGCGCGGGTGGCCCACCAGTACATCGTCTCGATGCCGATCAACACGGCGGAAGTTGCGCTCGGTGTCCTGCACATCGGCGTCGACAAGCGTTTTGTCGACAGCCTCGTGATGGACATGCTGTTCGACGTGCTGGTGGTGCTGGTGGTGTCGCTGTTTTTCACCATCGAGCTGCTGCACTTCATGGCCGGCGCGCGCATGGAAGCTTCGCTGCGTGCCCTGGGCGACACTTTCGAGCGTGGCGCGGCGGGGAACTTTGTCGTGCCACGTCCGATGCCGCCGGAGCAGGCTTTTGGCGGCCTGCTGGGCTTGATGAATGGCACGCTGGTGCGTATCGGCGCGGCCTACGCTGCACTCGCCAGGGATGTCGAAGACGGCCGCCGGGTGCCGGCGCACGAGCGCCAACCCGGCCTGGCCGATGCCCATTCGGGCCTCGTTGCGATGGCCAGTCGCTACCGCTTTGCGAGTGCCAAGGCCGAGCCAGCAAACGACCAGAGCCAGCTCGCCAAGATACGCGCACCGCTGTTTGTCTTCATCCTCGCCGAGGAGCTCACACGCAGCTTCCTGCCGGGTTATGTCAACGACCTGCTGGTGCCGATCCCGGGCCTGTCGGCGCAGATGGTGGTCGGCCTGCCAATCGCGCTGTTCATGCTCATCGTGGCCATCGGCCAGCCGTTTTTTGGCGTCTACTGCGACCGCGTCGGCCACCGGCGCACGATGCTCATCGGTGCGACCATCGCGGCGGCGGGATTTGTGGCCACGTCGATGGCCAGCTCGGTGCTGGACCTGCTGCTGTGGCGTTCGCTGTGCGCGGTCGGCTACGCGATGGTTTTTGTCGCTGGCCAGGCCTACGTGCTCGACCATGCTGCACCGACGCAGCGCGCCCGCAGCTTTGCACTCTTTGTCGGCGCGATCATGGCCGCCACGGTCTGCGGGCCATCGATCGGCGGCATCCTGGCCGACAACCTGGGCGTGCGCGCGACCTTCTTCATCGCCGCCTGCCTGGCCGCGCTATCGATCATGGTCATCCAGGGCCTGCCCGACGGCAGCACCGACCCCAAGGGCCGACCGCCGGCGCGGCTGCTGCAATGGCGCGAGATCGGCAGCCTGGTCTGCAACCGGCGCTTCATGTTCGTGACCGCGCTGGCCGCGATGCCGGCGAAGATCCTGCTCACCGGCGTCGGCTTTTATCTGATCCCGATGTACGTATTGTCGATCGGCAGCACGCAGGCGATGGCCGGGCGCATGCTGATGGCCTATGCCGTGGTGATGGTGCTGCTGGCGCCGCTGACGGCGAACCTGGCAACCTCGCGCGAACGCATGCACTGGCTCGTTGGTGGTGGCTTGCTCGTGTCCGGACTGGGCAGCATGGTCATGCTGGCCGGCGCCGGCGTCGGCTGGTTGTTCGTGGCCATCACCTTGGTCGGTGTCGGCCAGTCGATGTCGATCTCGGCGCAGAGCGCACTCGTCAGCGAACATTGCCAGGCCGAGGTTGCGCAGATGGGCGAGGGCGCGGTCTACGGCGTCTACCGGCTGCTCGAGCGCACCGGCAATGCCCTGGGGCCGCTGATCGCCGCCGGGCTGCTGCTGCGCTTTGACTACCAGACCAGCTTTGTCGTCATCGGCGGCGCGGTGGTGCTTTGTGGCGCCGCCTTCCTGGCCGCGACGCGGCGTTCAATGTCGGTGGCGCTGGCCACCGCCTGAATTTGTCTTTCCAAGTGAGGTAAGCAGTGAACCATCAACTCAATCGCCGGCAGTGGCTTGCCGCTGTGGCCGCAAGCGCAGCGCTCCCGGCTGCAGTCACCGCCGCACCGGCGCCGCCATCGGCCAAGGCGGGGCGGCCGTTTCGCATTTATGCGATCACCTTCCGCGGCATGACCGATGTCGAGAAAGGGTTTGCCGAGTACTTCGCCTCGCGCAGGATCCCGGTCCAGATCACCTACCGCGACCTCAACCGCGACCCGGCGCGCATGCCCGGATTTCTGGAGGAGATCCGCGCCACCAAGCCGGACCTGATCTACACCTGGGGCACGTCGGTGACGCTGGGTGTCGTCGGCCCGCACGATGCGGTGGTGCCGGGCCAGCACATCACCGACATCCCGGTGGTGTTCACGCTCGTCGCGTCGCCGACGCTGGCCAAGATCGTGACCGACCTGAAAGCGCCGGGACGCAACGTCACCGGCGTCACCCATGTCGGCGCCACCGATGCGCAGATCCGCGCGATGGCGCAGTACCGGGCGTTCCAGAACCTGGGCGTGCTCTACACCCCGACCGAGCAGAACTCGGTGGTCGTGCTCGAAGAGATCCGCCGCCTCGGCCGCGAGAGCGGTTTTCACACCGTCGAGCGCACCTTCAGGCTCGATGCCAACCGCAAGCCGGTCGCCGACGGTGCCGCCGACCTGGTGCGCGAGCTCAAGGAAGCCGGCGCGCAGTGGCTGTACCTGCCGCCGGACAGCTTTTTGGGCACGCTGGCCGAAAGTGTGGTCATCCCGGCGGCGATGCAGCTCGGCCTGCCGACCTTTGCATCGACCGAACAGTTGATGCAGGCCGGTGCGCTGTCAGGCCTGGTCAGCCGCTACTACAACGTCGGCCAGTTCACGGCGCACAAGGCCGAACAGATCCTGGTCGGCAAACAGGCCGCGGCGACGATTCCGGTGGAGACGCTCAAGCGCCTGTCGTACCAGATCCGCATGCCCGCGGCGCGCCGGCTGAACCTGCCCCCGCCGCTGCCGATGCTGAGCTACGCCGAACTGATCACCACCGACGCACCGACGGCACAGCAATAGACTGACGCCAGGCACGGCGCTCTGGCCGCGCCGGGCTAACCGCGCAGATGGCAGGCCACCCAATGCCCGGCGCTGGTCTGCTTGAGCTGCGGCACCTGGGTCGCGCAGATCGACTTGTCGGCGATCGGGCAGCGGGTGTGGAAATGGCAGCCGGGTGGCGGGTGGATCGGGCTCGGCACATCACCTTGCAGCGGGATGCGCTTGCGCTGGATGCTCGGGTCGGGGATCGGCACCGCTGACAGCAGCGCTTCGGTGTAGGGGTGCAGCGGGTTGGTGTACAGGCTCTTCGATGGTGCGATCTCGACGATGCGCCCGAGGTACATCACCGCCACGCGCTGGCTGATGTGCTCAACCACCGACAGGTCGTGGGCGATGAAGATGTAGGTCAGGCTGAATTTTTCCTGCAGATCTTCGAGCAGGTTGATGACCTGGGCCTGGATGCTGACGTCCAGTGCACTCACCGCCTCGTCGCAGACGATCATCTTCGGGCTCACGGCAAGCGCGCGTGCAATGCCGATGCGCTGGCGCTGGCCGCCTGAAAACTCATGCGGATAACGCCGCATGTGGTCGGCCGCCAGGCCCACCGTTTCGAGCAGGTCGACGATGCGGGCTTCGTACTCCTGGCGGGTCTTGGTGAGTTTGTGGATCGTCAGCGCCTCGCCGATGATCGCGCCCACCGTCATACGCGGGTTGAGGCTGGCGTAGGGGTCCTGGAAGATGATCTGCATGTCGCGCGCCAGCGCGCGCAGCTCGTCCTTGCTGGCCGCCACCACGTCCTTGCCTTCAAACCAGAGCTCGCCCGAGGTCGGTTCGATCAGGCGCAGGATGCAGCGCCCGGTGGTGCTCTTGCCGCAGCCCGATTCGCCGACCACGCCCAGCGTCTCGCCGGCGGCGACGTCAAAGCTCACGCCGTCCACCGCGTGCACCTTTTCGACAACACGTTGCAGGATGCCGCTGCGCAGCGGGAAATGTTTGACCAGGTTCTTCACCCGCAGCAGGGGTGGGCTGGGTTCGCCCGTTGTGGTCGTT
>JANPDN010000179.1:0-17780 GCA_031431555.1 Rubrivivax sp. | reverse complement strand
GCTCGGCCGCGCGCGTGGCGTCGTCGGTGATCAAGCATTCAATGCCCAGCGTCATGTCGGCCAGCCGCCCTGCGGCATTGATGCGCGGCCCGAGTGCGAAGCCGAAGTCGAACGCTGCCGCGCGCTGAGGCTGCCGGCCTGCTGCCACGAACAACGCCGCGACGCCGGCTTGCATGCGCCCGCTGCGAATGCGCTTCAAGCCCTGGGCGACGAGGCGGCGGTTGTTGGCGTCGAGCCTGACGACATCGGCCACCGTGCCCAGCGCGACGAGGTCAAGCAGCGCATCGAGCCGCGGCTGCGCTTGCGCCTCAAAACGCCCGCGAGTGCGCAGCTCCGCGCGCAACGCGAGCAGCACGTAGAACATCACACCGACGCCGGCAATCGCCTTGCTCGCAAAAGAGTCACCGGGCTGGTTCGGGTTGACGATGACATTCGCATCGGGCAGCACGATCTCGTCATCGGCGAGTGCCGGCAGATGGTGGTCGGTGACGAGCACGTCCAGCCCGCTCGCCCGCGCATGGGCGACGCCGGCCAGGCTGGCGATGCCGTTGTCGACCGTGATCAACAGCGCCGGTTTTTGCGCCAGCGCCAGGTCGACGATCGCCGGCGTCAGGCCATAACCATGCACCGCGCGGTCGGGTACGACATAACCCACATCACCGCGGCGAGCACCGAGCATGACCAGGCCGCGCAGCGCCACCGCGCAGGCCGTGGCGCCATCGCAGTCGTAGTCGGCGACAACGATCATGCGGCGCTGCTGCTCGATGGCATCGGCGAGCAGCCGCGCGGCGTCGGCGCAGCCTTTCATCTGCAGCGGCGGCAGCAGGTGCTGCAGGCCGTCATCGATTTCATCGGTCGAGCGCACACCACGCGCAGAGAGCAGCCGCGCGAGCAGCGGATGCACCCCCGCCTGCTCGAGCGCAAAGGCCGATCGCGGCGCGGTCTCGCGGGTTTCGATGCGTGGTGGTGCGCTCACAGCGTTTCCAGCAGCGCCGGCAGATCGGGCCGCGAGATCGATGCCCGCAGGCGCTGCATCAGGCCACGGGGCTGGGCACTGAATTCGACTGCGGCACGTTCACCACACAGCGTCAGGCGCACCGACTGCCCTTGGCGCAGGCCGGCCAGCAGTTGGGCAACGGGCCCGGCGTCCAGCGCGCCCCAGGCGCGGCTCCAGGCAAACCAGTCTTCGTTGAGTGCGGGTGACCGCAGGCTGGTGTCGAGCTGCAAACCCGATGGCCAGTCGAATGGCGCTGCAGTGCCACAGCCGCTGAGCCAGAAGGAATTGACCGGCAGCGCACCACGCGCTTCGCGCTCGGCGTTGATCGGGTGCGTGTAGAGCAGCATCTGGACTTCATTCTGCAAACGCCGAACCAGCCGCGCGCTGGCGTCGGCCGGCAGCCAGCGGTCAACGTTGCGGCCGACGACGCGGTCGAGTGACGCACTCCGAAGTTGGCCAAACGCCGGGTGCGTGACGAACCAGGCCGTCGGGTGCTGGTAGTGCAGCCCAAAACCTTCGCTCTCGAACAGCTCGCGCACGGCGTCGAGCAAGGCGCGCGACACGGATTCGTCCAGGCCCAGCGCGTCGGGGTCGGTCATACCGACCTGGTCGGTGCCCAGGCGCCAATGGGCGGGTGTCAGCAGGCCCCAGGCGGTCGCACCACCATCGCTTTGGATCTCGATGCCGGCCCGCGCCGCGAACACAGCCGCCAGCGGCAGATGGCCATCGTCGCCGGTCAAGCCGATGGCCCGGGCCAGAGCGCGCTCGTGCGGCGGCGTCAGGCTGAGTTCGTCAGCGCTGTCGCGTGCCGACTCGGTCAATGCGGCGAGCAAGGCCCTGGTATTCGGCAACACCAGATCGCGCTGCGCTGCCAGCGCGGCCTCGGGCAGCACGGATGCAAAAGAGACGATCAGGTGCGGGGCCGCCATGGCGGTGGATTATCCCGGCGACCCGGTCGAAGGCCCGAGCAATCGAGTCCGGTAGCATCCGGCCTCAATGAGTTTCTTTGATCGCATGCCCTTCGAGTGGCAAGTCGGCTGGCGCTATACCCGCGCCGGGCGCAGCGGGCGGCGCAACGGCTTCATCTCTTTTATCTCCGGCGTATCGATGCTCGGCATCGCTCTCGGCGTCGCCGCGTTGATCATCGTGCTGTCGGTGATGAACGGCTTCCAAAAAGAGGTGCGCGACCGCATGTTGAGCGTGATCCCGCACGTCGAGGTTTTCAGCGCGCAAGGCACCGCGCTCGACGACTGGCGCGCCACTGCCGCAGCGGCCGCCGCTAACCGCCAAGTCAAAGCCGCCGCGCCTTTCATCTCCGCGCAGGTGTTGATGACCCGCGGCGAAGAGATGCGCGGCGCGGTGGTGCGGGGCATCTCGCCGGCCGACGAAGCCGGCGTCACCGATATCGGCCGCAGCCAGCGCAAGCTGCTCGAGACCCTGTCCCCGGGCGCCTGGAATATCGTGCTCGGTGTCGAGCTGGCACGCGCGCTGCAAGTCTTGCCGGGCGACAAGGTGACGATCGTTTCGCCGGGTGGCCAGCTCACACCGGCCGGCGTCGTGCCGCGCTTGAAACAGTTCACGCTGGTCGGCACCTTCGAGGCCGGACACTACGAGTACGACAGCGGGCTGGCGCTGATCCATGTCGACGACGCGGCGCGGCTTTTCCGCGTCGAAGGCCCGACCGGCGTGCAGCTTCGCCTGGCAGATGTGCAGCAGGCGCGGGTGGTAGCGGCGGAGTTGACGGCGCAATTGCCTCCCGGCCTGGTGGTGCGTGACTGGACGCGCACCAACCGCAACTGGTACGACGCGGTGCAGATCGAAAAGCGGCTGATGTTCATCATCCTGACGCTGATCGTTGCGGTGGCGGCGTTCAACCTGGTCTCGACGCTGGTGATGACGGTCACCGACAAGGCCGCCGATATCGCGATCCTGCGCACGCTGGGCGCGAGCCCGCGCTCGATCATGGCGATCTTTGTCGTCCAGGGCGCGCTGGCCGGGATCATCGGCACGCTGTCGGGTGTCGCGCTGGGTCTGCTCGTGGCCTTCAATATCGACGTCATCGTGCCGGCCATCGAACGCGCGCTCGGCATGGCCTTTTTGCCCGGCAGCATCTACCTCATCACACGCATGCCGAGCGAGCCGCTGGCCGCCGATATCGTGCCGGTGGCACTGATCTCGCTGGCGCTGGCCTTCCTGGCCACGATCTACCCGAGCTGGCGCGCCAGCCGCGTCAACCCGGCCGAGGCGCTGCGTTATGAGTGATGCCGGCGACGCGATGATGGCTGGTGCGGTGCCTGGCGGTGTGCCCGGCGGTGTGCCCGGCGTCGTGCCGGCGGCCGTGCTCGAGGCCTTCGACCTGCACAAGCGTTTTGTCGAAGGCAGCGGCGCTGACGCGCTGGATGTGACGGTTCTGCGCGGCGTCAACCTGCAAGTCCAGCGCGGCCAGACGCTGGCCGTCGTCGGGCCATCGGGTGCGGGCAAGAGCACGCTGCTGCATTTGCTCGGCGGGCTCGATGCCCCGAGCGCCGGCCGGGTGCAATTGATGGGCCGCGATTTTGCCGATCTGAAACCCGCCGAGCAGGGCCTGTGGCGCAACCAGCACCTCGGTTTTGTCTACCAGTTCCACCACCTGCTGCCGGAATTCAGCGCACTCGACAACGTCGCGATGCCCCTGCGCATCAGGCGTGATTCGGTTGCCGACGCGCGGGCCGCGGCGCACGAGATGCTGGCCCGCGTCGGCCTGGCCAACCGCGTCTTGCACCATCCGGCGCAGTTGTCGGGCGGCGAGCGGCAACGGGTGGCGATCGCACGGGCGCTGGTCAGCAAACCGGCCTGCGTGCTGGCCGACGAGCCCACCGGCAACCTCGATCGCGCCACCGCGACGAGCGTCTTCGAATTGATGATGCAACGCGCCGCCGAACAGGGCACCGCCTTCATCGTGGTCACCCACGATGCCGCGCTGGCAGCGCGCTGCGGGCAGACGCTGACGCTGCAGCGCTGAAGGCCGCAGCGTCGGTCTTTTGCGCAGCTCAGCGTGCTGCGCGCCGGCGGGCGAAGCCCAGGCCGGCCAGGCCGATGGCCATCAATGCCCAGGTGCCGGGCTCGGGGATCGGCGGCGGCGTAAAATCACCACGCAAACCCATGATGCCGTTGATCTCGTCGTCACCGTCGTCGATCAACGCACCTGGGCCGCCGTGGATGATCGACGCATAGCGGAAGGTGGCTGCGGTGCCGGTGCCCACCGCGTAGGTGAAGCCGTCCCAGAGGATGCCCAGCGTCGGGTGGAAGCCCTCGAGCCAGACCCGTTCAACAACGGCCTGTGTCCAGGTGACCTGGTCGTTGGACAGGTAGACGGTTGACTCGATCGCCTCCTGCGGGATCGGGCCATGGTCGATGGTCGGGAAGACCGCCGCCTTGGTGGCTTGGAAACCGAGGTCGAAGACCGTCTCGCCGACGTTGGTGTTGCTTTGGAACCAGGTGTTGTCGATCGTGCTGCCGTTGGCCGCAGCCGACCCGCCGCCGCAGAAATAGCCGTAGTCGCCGGCGCCGGCCAGATCGGTCGATTCCCCAAGGCAGCCACCGCCGCCAGCAATCAGGTTCGCGGCGACATAACCGGCGGCGTTGAAGATGCCATCGTCGAGCAACTGGTTGGTGACGACCTGTTGGCGGTTGGCCAGCGTATTGCTGCCGAAATACAGCTCTGCGAAGGTGCCCACGCTGGCGCCCTGCCAGGTGCGCGCATCGTCAGGGTCGGTGACCAGCGCGGCGTGACTCGCCTGGCTGGCCAGCAGCGCAGCGGCTGCGAGGGTGTGGCGTAGTTTCATAGCGCTGTCTCCTTGAGTGAGCCTGAACACCGCGATGCCGCCTGATGCAAGCGCCGCTTGTGCACAGTGAGCGCCTCGGTGCGCTGCCGCGCAACCCTTCATTTGCGGGGGCGACGGCATGACTCCGTACAATCCCGGAGTGAACCTGCTTAACGCCGACCTGCATTGCCACTCCGTCGTCTCCGACGGCACCCTGCAACCCGAAGCCCTGGCGGCGCGCGCCAAGCACAATGGCGTCGAGCTCTGGGCCCTCACCGATCACGACGAAATCGGCGGCCAGGCCCGCGCGATGGCCGCCGCGTACGAACTCGGGCTGGACTACCTGACCGGCTGCGAAATCTCGGTCACCTTCGCCGGCATCACGGTGCATATCGTCGGCCTTGGCTTTGACCACGAAGATGCCGCGCTCGTGCAAGGCCTGGCCTCAACCCGCGGCGGGCGCCTTGAGCGGGCGCAGGAGATGGCCGCCGGGCTGGCCCAGGTCGGCATCCGCGACGCCTACGAAGGCGCGCTCCAATATGTCGGCAACCCGGCGCTGATCTCACGTACACACTTCGCGCGGCACCTTGTCGAGTCGGGTGTCTGCCGCGATACAAGCGAAGTCTTCAGGCGCTTCTTGGTCGAAGGCAAACCCGGCTTCGTGGCCCACCGCTGGGCGCGCCTGGGCGACGCGGTGCGCTGGATCACGCAGGCTGGTGGCATGGCAGTAATCGCCCATCCGGGGCGCTACAAATTTACGCCGACCGAGGAGTACGCTTTTTTCACCGAGTTTGTCGGCCACGGCGGGCGCGGTGTCGAAGTCATCACCGGCAGCCACAGCGCGGCCGACCAGATCCGCTACGCCGATACCGCAGTCGAGTTCGAGCTGCTGGCGTCGCGCGGCAGTGACTTCCACGCGCCCGGCGAGAGCTACACCGACTTAGGGCTCCTGCCCGACCTGCCCGGGCGGCTCACGCCGGTATGGGCGGCGCTGCAGGACCGGGTTCACCGCGCAGGCTGAGCCGGACTGCAAAACCCTGCGCCACTTCGGGCAGGTCGATGCGCCCGCCATGTGCACGCGCCACCAGCGCGGCGAGTTGCAGGCCGAGACCGACACTGCTGCCATCAGCGGATGACTCACCGGCATCGCTGGGTGCGTCCAGCGCGGCTTGCAGCGCGGCGCGCCGATCGGCGTCAACCCCCGGGCCGTCGTCGTGCAGCAGCAGCACATCAGGTGACGGGGTAGACATCAACAAGGCGCTGGCACCATGGCGCAGCGCGTTGTCGAAAAGATTCAGCAGCGCGGCAGTGACGAGGTCCGGATCGGCTTGCAGCGGCTGCGTGGCCTCGACCTCGATCAACAGCCCCCGCACCGGCAGGCGCGCTACCAGCGCGGGCAGGTCGATCGCCACCCGCGCCGGCTCGACGCCGCTGCGGAACATCGCCAGCACCGCGGTGACCACCCGTTGCAGCCGGCCCGCCGCCGAGCGCACCCGCTGCAAGCGCGGTTGCAGCGCAGCCGGCGCCTCGCGCAGCGCGACCGCGAGCTGGGCGTCGATGCCGGCCAGCGGCGTGCGCAGCGCGTGCGCGGCATGGCCGGTGAAAGCGCGTTCCCGGTCGATGCGCTGGCGCAGCCGCCGCGCCAGTGCGTCGATGGCCTGGTGCACCGGCTGCAGTTCTTCGCGGTCGGCATCACCCAGCGTGCTGCCGGCGTCGAGCGGCTCGTGCCGCGCCAACCGGTCGGCCAAGATCTGCAGCGGCGCGAGTTCGTGGCGCAGCCGCGCGCGCAGCCACAGGTGCGCCAGCAGCGCGACGGCCAGCGTCGCCAGCGCGCCGCTGAGCGCCACCTCCAACTGCGCCTCGTGGCGCTCGTCGATGGTCTGCGCGACATACAGGATCTGCCCGCCCTGCCCCATCGGCGCGCCAAAAACCCGCCAGCGCCCACTGTCGCTGAAACCGGCCGTCGGCGTCGGGCGCAGGGCCTGCAGCGGCGCACCCGCCGAGGCCAGCAGCCGATGCGCCGAGCCATCGGCATCGTGGCGTACGACCTGCCAGGCGAAGCGGCCGCCGGCAGTGGGCACCGCGGGTGCAACGACGCCGGAATCGAGACCCGAAGCGATATCCAAATCACCCACCCCATCGGCGCGTGTTTGAAGCGTCTGCGCCAGCGGCAAGAGCAGGGCTTCGGCCGATGCGCGCAGCGCTTCGTCGAGCAGCTCGACGACCTCCTCGCGCACGCCGATCCAGACCATGCCCGAGACCGCCACGGCGCAGATCAAGGACCATCCGAGCAGCGCCCGTGACAGCCGCGTGGCGATCGACGGCAGGTGGTGTTTCATCGTGCCAGCAGCCGGCGTTCGGCCAGCCGATAACCCAGCCCGCGCACCGTCTGTACGATGTCGCGGCCGAGCTTGCGGCGCAGGCTGGAGATGTGGACTTCGAGCGCATTGCTGGCGACCTCGGCGCCGTCGCCGAGCATCAACCGCTCGAGATCGTCCTTGGGCACGATGCGCCCGGCGCGCAATACCAGCGCTTCGAGCACCGCCCATTCACGCGCCGTCAGGTCGGCGCGCCGGCCGTCCAGGCTGGCACTGCGCTCGGCCAGGTTCACTGTCACGCCGCCAAAGTGCAGCGCCCCACCAGCACCGCCCGCGCTGCGCCGGCAGACCGCACGCAAGCGTGCGGCGAGTTCTTCGGGTGCGAAGGGTTTGACCAGATAGTCGTCGGCCCCGCTGTCCAGGCCCCGCAGGCGGTCGGCGAGCAGGTCGCGCGCAGTGAGCATCAAGGCCGGCGTGGTGTCGCCCGCGGCGCGTCGGCGGCGCAGCCAGTCCAGGCCCGAGCCGTCAGGCAGTTGCCAGTCGACGAGCCAGGCGTCGAAGGGGGCGCCGTGCTGGTGGTCGCCTTGAGCCAGGTTGCGACACCACTCGACAGAATGGCCATCGGCCGCAAGGTAGTCGTGCAGCCCTTCACCGAGGATCTCGTCGTCTTCGATCAGCAGCAGGCGCATGCGGTTTTGGTGTCGAGAGTCGAGGTCACGTTCACGTTCGAGTTCCGTTCGAGTTCACGTTCGTTGCGGCTTGGGACTCAAGTATCCCGCGCCGCCCGCGATTTCAGCCCCACTTCAGCTTGCGGCGCTGTAATCAAGGCTTCATGCAAACGTCTCGGTCATCGACACGGCCGGCGACGGCCCCCGCGGGCAGTGCGGACCGTTTTACGGTCCCCGCCACGGTGGAGCGGTTGCTGCTGGCCGCCGGCCTGTTCTGGGTGCTCAGCGCCAACCGCGCTTTTTTTGACGCCGCGTTTGGCGAGCGGGCGTTGCTCGAGCCGGTCAATCTGGCCTTCGCCGCAGCCCTGGGCAGTGCCCTGCTCGCGCTGCACTTTTTGCTGCTGGCGCTGGTCGGCAACCGCTGGACGGCCAAGCCGCTGGTGGCGGTGCTGATCGTGACCGCGGCCTTTGCCAGCCACTTCATGCAGCGCTACGGGGTCTACCTCGACCCGTCGATGCTGCGCAACGTGCTGCGCACCGACATGACCGAGGCGCGCGAGTTGTTCGCCTGGTCGCTGCTGCCGCACTTGCTGGTCTACGCCGTGCTGCCGCTGCTGCTGCTGTGGCGGGTGCGCATCGTCAACCGGCCCTGGGGGCGGGCCGGCCTTGTCCGCCTGGGCGCGCTGCTGCTGGCCAGCGCGGTGCTGGTCGGCAACATCGTCGCGATCTACCAGCCGCTGTCGTCGCTGATGCGCAACCACAAGGAAATGCGCTACCTGATCACGCCGGCGAATGTCGTCTGGTCGCTCGGCTCGGTGATCGCTGGAGACGCCCGATCGGCGGCCGCGCCACGCCACCCGATCGGCCTGGACGCTGCACCCGGGCCGGCCGCGGCGGCGCGCAAAAAGCCGCTGCTGGTGGTCATGGTGATTGGCGAAACCGCACGTGCGGCGAACTGGGGCTTGAGCGGCTACCAGCGCCAGACGACGCCCGAGCTGGCGCGGCTGCCGGTGATCAACTTTGCGCGGGTCAACGCCTGCGGCACGAATACCGAAGTCTCGCTGCCTTGCATGTTTGCGCCGGTCGGCCGGCGCGACTACGACGAGGCAAACATCCGCGGCCAGGAATCGCTGCTGCACGTGCTCGCGCGGGCCGGCGTCGGCGTGCATTGGCGCGACAACCAGTCCGGCTGCAAGGGGGTCTGCGAAGGCCTGTCGCAGGACCAGGTCAGCACCCTGAACCCACCCGGTCTGTGCGAGGCCGGGCGCTGCCTTGACGAAGGCCTGCTGTACCAGCTGGACGAACGCATCGCACGTGCTGCCAGCAGCGCAGGCAGCGCAGGCGCGCAGGCGCAACTGCTCGTGCTGCACCAACTCGGCAACCACGGCCCGTCGTACTACAAACGTTATCCGCCGGCCTTCAAGCGTTTTGTGCCGGCTTGCGAATCCGACGACCTGCACCTGTGCACCCGCGACCAGATCGTCAACGCGTACGACAACGCGCTGCTCTATACCGACCACCTGCTCGGCAGCCTGCTGGCCAAACTGCAAGCGCAGGCGGCGCAGGTCGACTCGGTGCTGCTCTATGTGTCCGACCACGGTGAATCTCTTGGCGAGAACAACCTGTACCTGCACGGCATCCCGTACGCCATTGCCCCGGACGTGCAAAAACAGGTGCCGATGGTGGCCTGGTTTTCTACCGGCGCCAGCACGGCGCTCGGCGTCGACACCGGCTGCCTGCAGCGCCGGGCGACGCAGCTAGCAAGCCACGACCATCTGTTCCACACCCTGCTGGGCCTGTTCGATGTGCGCACCACGCTGTACGCCGCCGATTGGGATCTGGCGCAAGGCTGCCGCGACGGCGTTCGCGCCACGCCGCCCGCTTCAGCCGCTGCGGCCAACGCCGTCGTTTCACCCGCATCACCCGCATCACCCGCACCATCCTCATCCAGCACAGCGCTGGCGGTCGGCCGATGAAAACCTTGCCCTACAGCGCCGGCCTGCGCCGCAATGACCTGCTGGTCACACTCGTCGGCCTGTTGTTGCTGCTGGCCTGGGACGCGGTGGGTGCCGACCTCGCCGTGGTGCGCAGCTTCGGCGGCGCCGACGGTTTTGCCTGGCGCGAGCAATGGCTCACACGCTCGCTGCTGCACGAAGGGGGGCGAGCGCTCGGTTGGCTGGTATTGCTGCTGCTGATCGTCGATGCGATGCGGCCGCTGCTCGCGGCGCAGTCCGGCGGGCCCAGCCGCGCCACCCGCGCGCGCTGGATCGGCGTGGTGCTCGCCGGCGTGCTGCTGGTGCCGTCGATCAAACGCGTGAGCGCGACGAGTTGCCCCTGGGACCTGGCTGAATTTGGCGGCATCGCAAGTTATGTCGGGCACTGGCAGTGGGGCGTGGCCGACGGCGGGCCAGGGCATTGTTTTCCTTCGGGCCACGCCGTTGCGGCCTTTGCGTTTTTTGCGGTCTATTTTCTTTGGCGCGACCACCGCCCAAATGCCGCGCGCTGGTGGCTGGTCGGCGTGATCGTGGTCGGCGGGGCCTTCGGTTGGGCGCAACTGGTTCGTGGCGCTCACTACCCGAGCCACACGCTGTGGTCAGCCTGGTTGTGCTGGGCGCTTTGTGTTGCCGCCGTGGCCCTTCGGCGCCGGCCCGCAGTGCTGCTGGCCGGCACCGCTTGAGCGCTTCGTGGCCACCACCGGCGCTGGCGCCGTGGTGGCCACCTTGACTGGCGACAGCGTGTGCAAGAAGGCCAGCAGGTCGCGATGTTCGCTGGCGCTCAGATGCAGCGGCTCCAGAATGCGTTCACCGTCGGCGTGCAGGCGTTCGATGTTGAGTTGTGAATAGTGGCGCAGCACATCGTCCAGCGTCGCCAGGCTGCCGTTGTGCATGTACGGCCCGGTCAGCGCCACCCCGCGCAGCGAGGGCACCTTGAACTCGCCGAAGTTGCGGTGCGTGGCCTGCACGTGGCGCGTCTTGGTGCTGTCCACCGGCGCGTCGGCCCAGGCCGAGAGCAGCGAATACCGGCTCGCACGCAGTGCCTCGATGCCGCCGTGGCGGCCGGTGTCGACCACGCCCGGGCGCACAAAGTGCAGCAGGCCGGTATCGGCAAACTCGCCGTTGCTGAACAGCGGCCCGGCATGGCAAAAGTGGCAGCGACCACGGCCGACAAACAGCGCCGCACCACGCTGCGCGGCGGCCGGGTAGCGCGCCACGGCACGCTGGTCGCCGCTGCGCAGCGCATCGCGAAAATCGTCGAACGGCGTGCGCGGCGAGACCTGCGTCGCGACCCAGGCGGCGATGGCTTTGGCCGCGTTGACGAGCACCGCTTCGTCGTCGCGCGTGTCGCGTTCGTTGCTGGCATTGCCGTCAATGACGACACTGCCCACGCCGCGCTGCCAGCAGGCGGCCAGCGCGGCGTCAGCGGCAAGGGTGCGGCGCAGATGCGCGCCACTGGACGCCATCTCACGTTCATCCAGCAACGCCCGGATCGCCTGCGACCACAGGCTGTCGGCGGCGCCGCCCCAGCCGAACCAGCGACCGTGGGCGGCGTTCCACAACGACGGTGCGTTGCGGTCGACCTCGACGCGGCCGAAGGATTTGGCCCGCCCGTCGGTGAAGGCCAGTGCCGGCACATGGCAGCTCGCGCAGGCGAGGCTGCCGTTGCTGGACAGGCGCGGCTCAAAAAACAGGCGCTCACCGAGCGCGATCGCCGCCGGTCGGCCCGAGAAGCGGTTGCCCGCGTCGGCCGCTGCTGTTGACGGTGACGGCGGCCAGGGGCCATGTTGAATGATCTGCCGCTGCGCCTCGGCCGACAAGATCGGCGCGGTCGCCTCCGCCGGCGCAGCCCCCAGCGGCTGCATCAGTGGTTGCACAACCAAGCAAACCACCGGCAGCAGCCACCGGCACATCCGGGTGGACGGTTTGTTCACCGCACTTCGACGTCGTGTGTCAGCAGCAAGCGCTGGCCAGCCGAGCGCAGCGTGAACTGGTAGCGCCAGCGGCCAGGCATGTGGAACATCAGGCCCTGGACAAGATAGCGGTCGTCGCCTGCCGGCTGCACGCTGGTGCGGTAGTTCATGCCATGCCGATGGGCCGGCATCTCGGCGTCCACAGCCATCAGATCCGCACCGCCGCAGACCACGACATCGAGCGCAAAGTGCCGGCCGACCACAGGCGGCGCGGGGCGTGGTGCGAAGACCAGCACGACGGGATTCGTGCTGGCGTTGGTGTCTACGCTGGTGTCCGCGGCGATGCGCCGGCGCAGTCGGGGGTCGAGCGCCTCGCCACATTCGGCGTGCGCGCCGGCCGGCATCTGCAGCAGGGCCGCGGCGGCAATCGTGGTGGCACTTGTGGCGGCGCTGGTGGTGGCCCGGCTGGCCGCTGCAGACGCGCGCAAGCCAGCCCGCATGGCGATCGAATCAAAAATCTCAGCGCGCCGCCGCCACCGGCCGCAGCAGCGCTTCGGCATTGCGCCAGGCGATGCGCTCGGCCAGCGCTGGCGGCAGATCGGCCAGCCACTCGCGCGCGCCGCGTGCATGCGGGCCGACGTAGTGCCAGCGCTCGGGCGTGAAGGTGTCGGTGCCGACCATGAACCGGTCGGGGAATTCGGTGAATAGCTCGCGCCAGGCGGCGTCGACTTTGGTGCCGCTGACGCCTGACGCGGCCTGGTCGTTGCGATAGGCCAGGTCACACCACAGGCGCGGATGGCGGCGCAGCGTTTCGCGCACTTTTTCCGGCCGCTCGAAACCCGAATGCGCCCACAGCACTTTGGCGTCGCGCCACTGCGTGAAGAGACGGTCGACGGCGTCGACATCGGAGTGCGCGTGCAGCAGCAGGCCACGTTCGCGGGCCAGCGCGACCATGCGCTTGGGCACCGGCAGTTCGGCGTCGGTGCCGAAGAGATGGAACTCGCCGATACCGGCGTAGCGGTATTTGGCCAGCCGCTCTTCGAGATAACGCAGCACCGTATCGTCACGCACCCAGCTGCTGATTTCGCCGCGCGTGCGGTAGGGGCGCAGCTCGGGCACGATCAAGTCCGGCGCCTCGCGCAGCAGCATCTGCGTGCCTTCGTCGTTGCTCGACGAGACCAGTGCGCCGCGCAGGCCGGCAGCGCGCAGCAACTGCACCGCCTGCTTGGGCGGCACCAACTCCCAGGCGTCGTGGCTGTAATGCAGATGGGCGTCGAAGATCGGCAGCGGCTCGGCCGCGCTGGCAGCGCTGAATGTGCCGCCCCAGCCCAGCGTTATCGCCGCGCCGATGACACCCCGCCGATCGATCACCATCGCGGTCAGGCCGGCGCGCGGCCGTTGAACAAGCGCTCGATCGCGACGTCGACCACCATCGCACACAGGCTGTAGAGCACCGAGCCGATCAGCGCCGCGGCAAAGCCGGTGACGTTGAAGCCGTCGAGCACCGAAGCCGCCGCCCAGAACATCAGCGCGTTGATCACGAACAGGAACAGGCCGAGCGTGATCAGCGTCACCGGCAGCGTCAGCAGCACCAGGATCGGCCGCACCAGCGTATTCAACAGGCCGATGACAAGCGCCGCGATCATCGCCGTGCCGAAGCCCGTGACGCTGACCCCGGCATACAGATTGGCCACCAGCAACAGCGCGGCGGCCAACAGCAACCAGCGGGTGATGAGTTTCATGCGCCAAAGCATAGCGCAGCGGGGCGCTCCGTGGCCGCGCTGTCGGCGTTGCGGTCTGCTCAGCGGTCGGCTCGGCCGTTGCCGCGACATCGGACAATGCGCGGGTGTCGCAATATTTCGAAGTCCACCCCGAGAACCCGCAGCCGCGGCTGTTGAAGCAGGCAGCGCAGATCCTGCATGCCGGCGGCATCGCCGCGGTGCCCACCGATTCGAGCTACGCACTGGTTTGCCACCTCGACGACAAGGACGCGGCCAATGCGCTGCGCCGCTTGCGCCAGGTCGACGACAAACACCACCTGACGCTGCTCTGCCGCGACCTGAGCGAGCTGGCCAACTACGCGCGTGTCGATAACCGCCAGTACCGGCTGCTCAAGCTGGGCACGCCGGGGCCGTTTACCTTCATCCTCGAAGCGACCAAGGAAGTGCCGCGCCGCCTGAGCCACCCGTCGCGGCGCACGATCGGCCTGCGCGTGCCCGACCACCGCGTCACGCAGGAGTTGCTTGCGCTGCTCGGCCAGCCGCTGCTGGCGACGACGCTGATCGCGCCCGGCGAGAGCGAGCCGATGAACGACCCGCACGAGATCCGCGAACGGTTCCAGAAATCGCTGCAAGCGGTGGTCGATGCAGGCGCCTGCCCGATGGCGCCGACGACGGTGGTCGACCTGACCGGCGCTGCGCCGTTGCTGCTGCGGGTCGGGCGCGGCGACCCGGCTGCGCTGGGACTTACGACCGTCGACTGAGCGACTCTTTCAAGCGCTGCGGGTCGAAGCCGATCTGCGCGATGCCGCGGACCACGATCACCGGCGTGCCGGGTGAGCGCGCGGCGTCGAAGCGCGCCGCGCAGTTGGCATCGGTCTCGATAAAGCATTCACCGAAGCGCACGTTGTTGGCCTGAAACCAGGCGCGCGCCGAAGCGCAGATCGCGCAGGTCGTCGACGACAGCATCTCGATGTCGCCCGGCTGCGCCAGCGCGGCCACCTGGCGCCCGAGCTCGGCATGCTGGCGGCCCGCCCACCATTGGCTGGCAAAAGCCGCGATCAGCACGACGATGGCCAGGCCGAGCCAGGGCGATCGCTTTTTGGCGGCTGACTCGGTCATGATCTTTCTGCTGCGGCGCGTGATCGCCTCAAAGTGCCGCGGTGGCGACGATCTCGACCCGCCACTGCGGCTTGGCCAGCGCGGCCTGCACGGTGGCGCGCGGGGGCGCGTGGCCGGCTTGCACCCAGGCGTCCCAGACTGCGTTCATCGCCGCAAAATCTGCCAGGTCGGCGATGAAGATCTGGCACATCAGCAGCTTGCTTTTGTCAGTGCCCGCGCGGGCCAGCAGCGCGTCGATCGCGGCCAGCACCTGCTGAGTCTGGCCGCTGATGTCTTGCGTGGCATCGCCGGCAACCTGGCCGGCGAGATAACAGACACCGTTGTGCACGGCCATCTCTGAAAGCCGCGCGCCGACGTCGAATCGTTGAACCATGTCAGTGGTGTCCTTTGTGTTTGTGCGCTGCGTGTTTATGCGCTGCGTGTTTGTGGGTGGTGTGTTTGTGGGTGGTGTGTTTGTGCGCTGAATCGGCTTGTGCAGCGGGTTTGGTCGCAGTCGCCGCGGTCGCTGCTGACTTTGCAAACAGCTTGCTCTCGGTGCCTTTGAGCAGCTTGCGGATATTGCCTTCGTGGCGCCAGACCAGCAGCAGGCACATCGGCACGATGGCCAGCAAGGCCGGCTCGACGCCCCAGATCAGGAGCTGATAAAACGGCGCAAAAAATGCGGCCACGATCGACGCCAGCGACGAGTAGCGCGAGAACGCGGCGATGATGACCCAGCTCAGCAGCGTGGCCAAGCCCAGGCCCGGCTGCAAGGCCATCAGCACCCCGGCCGCGGTGGCCACGCCCTTGCCCCCCTGGAAGCGGAAAAACACCGGCCAGAGGTGGCCGAGAAATGCCGCCAGGCCGACCAGCGCGATCGTGGTTTCACCCCAGCCGAATCGCGGCGCAAACAGCAGTGCCAGCCAGATCGGCACAAAACCCTTGAGCGCATCCAGCGCCAGCGTGACCAACGCCGCGGCTTTGCTGCCCGAGCGCAGCACGTTGGTCGCGCCGGGATTTTTGGAGCCATAACTGCGCGGGTCGGCCAGGCCGAAGACGCGGCTGACGATGACCGCAAACGACAACGAGCCGATCAGGTAGCCGGCGGCCACGGCGAGCAGGCTGAACAGCATCAGGTTCGTCGGCATGTGGGCAGTTTAAGCGCGGCCGGCGGGCGTGGGCGGGCGTGGGCGCCAGCCCTGTTCACAGCGCGCAGCGCACCGGCCGGGCACCCAGTTGATCGACCAGCACTGCCGGCGCGATGCCGACGAGATAACCGCGGCGGCCGCCGTTGATGTAGATGCGGTCGAGCTTCAGCACCGTCGCTTCGACAAATACCGGCATCGGCTTGCGCAGGCCAAACGGCGACGTGCCGCCGACGAGATAACCGCTGTGCCGCTGCGCGACCTCGGGTTTGCAAGGCTCGACGGCCTTGACGCCGATCTCGCGCGCCAGGTTTTTGGTGCTCACCTGGCGGTCGCCATGCATCAACACGATCAGCGGCTGCGCCTTGTCGTCCTGCATCACCAGGGTCTTGATCACGGCATGTTCGGCCAGCCTAAGCTGGCGCGCCGATTCGGCCGTGCCGCCGTTGTCAACATAGTCGTAGGGGTGCTCGGTGAAGCTGATGCCGTTGGCTTTCAGCAGCTGCGTCGCCGGCGTTTCGCTGACATGTTTTTTGTCGCGGGCCACGGTCAATGCGCCGGATCGCGGATCTCGCGGCGCACCAGGTCGATCGCCTTGAGCAGCTCCGGCGACAGCGTGGTGCCCCAGGCGTCGAGGTCTTCATCGAGCTGGGCCAGCGACGTGACACCGATGATCGTGCTCGCCACGCGCCAATTGCCGGCACAAAAAGCCAACGCCATCTGCGTCGGCGTCAGGCCCTGGTCGCGCGCCAGCTGGTTGTAGCGGCGCGCCGCGGCGACGGTCTCCGGTCGGCCCCATCGGCCCTTTTTCATGGTCTCGAAACGCCCCATGCGGCCAGCTTCGGGCGCTGCATCGGCAACGCCGGCGGCGTCGTATTTGCCGGTGAGCAGGCCAAAGCCGAGCGGCGAATAGGCCAGCAGGCTGACCTGGTGGCGGTGCATCGCTTCGTCCAGGCCGTTGTCCACCGCGCGGTTGACCAGCGCATAAGCGTTCTGCACGGTCTGCACCCGCGGCAACCCGGTCTTTTCAGCGATGTGCATGAACTCGCACAGGCCCCACGGCGTCTCGTTGGACAAGCCGATGTGGCGCACCTTGCCGGCCTGCACGAGCCCGGCCAGCGCGCCGAGCTGGTCTTCGATCGAGCTGTACTCGGCGTCCTGCTTCGGGTCGAAGTAAGGCGAGCCGAAGATCGGCGTATTGCGGTTCGGCCAGTGGATCTGGTAAAGGTCGATGCGGTCGGTCTTGAGCCGTCGCAGCGAGTCGTCGCAGGCCCGCACGATATTCGCCGGCGTCAAGTCGGTCTGGCCACCGCGCACCCAGTCCAGTCCGCGCGCCGGGCCGGCGACCTTGCTCGCCAGCACGACGCGGTCGCGCAGGCCCGGGCGCGCTGAAAACCACTCGCCGATGATCGATTCGGTGGCGCCGTAGGTCTCGCGGCGGGTCGGCACCGCGTACATCTCTGCAGTGTCGATGAAGTTGATGCCGCGCTCGACGGCGCGGTCCAGGATCTTGTGCGCGTCGGCCTGGTCGACTTGTTCGCCGAAGGTCATCGTGCCCAGGCAGACGGTGGTGACTCGCAGATCGCTGGTGCCCAGCATGGTGAATGGGATGGTCATCGCAGAAGGCTACACCAGCCCAGCGGCTGGGACGATGGGCTGGTTGGGGCCGATCGGCGGGCGACCCGCGCGCGGGCAACGGGTTTGCAGCGGGAAATCGGCGATTGTCTTTTTTGGACACTATGTCCAAAATTGCGTCATCCGATCCCGAGCGCTCCTAAGTTGCCGCCACGGCCCTGCCAATGAAAACTGTTGTCCGCTCCGACGAGCGCATCCTCAGCGCCGATATCTTCGAGCGTGATGCCAAGGTGCCGCGTGCCAACCATGGCCAGCACCTCGAGGCCGCGCGCTCGATCCCGGTCTACCGCGACTGTGATGTGCTCGTCGTCGGCGGCGGGCCTTCGGGCACGGCCGCCGCCGCCGCCGCGGCGCGCCTGGGCGCCAGGGTCGTGCTGCTCGAGCGCTACAACCACCTCGGCGGCCTGTCGACCGGCGGCCTGGTGATCTGGATCGACCGCATGACCGACTGGCAGGGCGAGCTGGTCATCCGCGGTTTTGCCAGCGAG
>JANPDN010000178.1:0-16244 GCA_031431555.1 Rubrivivax sp. | reverse complement strand
GAAGGGGATGGCAACGACCTCGACAAGTGGTGGGGCGGGCGCTATACCAAGTCCGAATTTCATCAGCGCCTGGACAGCGTGGCGCAGGTCGATCGACAACAACTCAAGGACTGCGGCCACATGCTGCACCACGACCAACCCGAGGCGCTGGCGCGGCTGCTGGCGGCGCATCTCGGGGCTTGATGCGGTTTGGCGTTCGGTTCGGCGTTCCGTTCGACGGACCGTTGCAAGTGCGTGCTCAGGACCCGGGTTGTTTTCGCAGCCGGAATCGGAGTGGCCGGCTTCGTTTGTGGAATTCTTACGCACTGCGCCGGCCACCCCTATCCCGTCTGGACCTGTGGTGGTCTGGGCGCTGCGAAGTCCGATTCAACGCGCCGTTGCATTCGCGGTTGGACCGCCACCGCCGCGACTCGCAGAGTCGGCGCGGGGGTGGCCCGGCGGAGAGCATAAGAATTCCATAAACGGAGCCGGGCCACCGCCGTGCTGGCTCTGCGCGCGCTGATGCCGGAGCGCACAAAACGCGCATCTCTCAGGTCGCGCCAAGCCGCTGCCGCAAGCGGCGCACCGCCGAGTCGACCGTCGTCAGCACCGGCAGCCCGCTGCTCAAGGCCACAAGCGGCGCAGCGCGCGCGAGACTGAACTGGGCCAGCGCGATGACCCCGCAGCCTTGCGCTGCAAGCGACGCCGCGGTGCTGGCGGCGATGGCATCGTGTTGCTCGACATCGCCGCGGTTCAGCGCGTCGAGTGCGCCTTCAGCAAGCGCGCAGATCACTTGTGTACCCGGCGCAAACTCGGCCGGCATCGACTGCAGCGTCGCCGCAAAGGTCGCCAGCAAGCCGATCGGGCGACCGACATGCGTGGCCGCCAGCTGCGCCTCGTCGATCATGGCCTCGTTGGGCTTCAACACCGGCATGTGCGCATGCCGGCGCGCGACCGCTTCGATGCAGGGCCCGAAGGCCGAGCAGGTGAACAGGATCGCGTTGGCGCCGGCGCCGACCGCGTAGTCGGCGAGCGCCACAAAGCGGGCCGTCATCCGTGCATCGAGCCGGCCGCTGCTGGCCAGGTCGGCCGAGAGCGAATCGTCGAGCAGGTTCATGCGCTGCGCCGCCGGCCACTCGCGCGCCAGCGCATCGTTGATCGGTGCGATCGAATGCGCCAGCGCGTGGATCAGGGCGATGCGGTGCATCGGCTTACAGCTCGCTCAACTGCCGCTGTGACAATGCTCAAGCGCCGCTCAGACACCGCTCA
This sequence comes from Rubrivivax sp., assembly GCA_031431555.1. Lineage (GTDB taxonomy): Bacteria > Pseudomonadota > Gammaproteobacteria > Burkholderiales > Burkholderiaceae_C > Rubrivivax. The sequence continues at coordinate 14,996 of JANPDN010000178.1, read as the reverse complement.
GACACCCACGAGGCCGGCCGGTTTGACACCGCGCCGCCGCCCCTGCATCCACCACACCAGGCCGCCGATCGCACCCGCCGGCAGCAGCACCCAGTGCGGTGACGGCCGCTCCGGGTTGGGCAGCTTCAGCTCCTTGATCTTGTAACCCTGCTCGGCGCCGAGCTTGCGCGCGCGGCTGCCAAATTTGACATTCGCGATCTCGATCTCGTCGCCGAGCTGGCTCAGGGTGATGCCGCCGTCACGCAGCCGCTCGCGGCCGTTTTTGCCTTCGCCCATCGGCAGCGCCACCGTCTTGGTGATCGCGTCGCCGTCGGCGTCGGTGCCGGCAATACCGACCACCAGCCACTCGTCCTTTTGCAACTGGTCGGCCACCTTGTAGATGTCGGTCGCTGGCGCGGTGACGTACTTCGGCAGCATGCGGTCGATGACCCAGTCGGGGCGGAAGAAGAGAAACGTCGCCAGCAGCAGCAGCGCGATGTCCGGCCAGGTGCAACGTTGGCGAAACCAGCCCATCGTGGCCGCGGCGAAGAGCAGCGATGCCACCGTGCCGCCGATGCAGACCAGCACCACATCGACCCACGAGCCAACGCCGATCAGCAGCAGCTGCGGGTTGAAGATGAATACAAACGGCAGCACGGTGGTGCGCAGGCTGTACCAGGTCGCCTGCCAGCCGGTGGCGTTGGGGTCGTCGCCCGAGATCGCTGCCGCCGCGTACGACGCCAGGCCCACCGGCGGTGTCACGTCGGCCATGATGCCGAAGTAAAAAACGAACAAATGCACCGCGATGAGCGGGATCACGAGTCCGCTGCGCGCGCCGAGTTCGACCACCACCGGCGCCATCAGCGTGGCGACCAGGATGTAGTTCGCGGTGGTCGGCACACCGGCGCCGATGAGCAGGCAGATGAAGGCGGTGAGCAGCAACATCACGAGCACATTGCCGGCCGAGACCGCTTCGACGAGATCGGTCATCATCAGGCCGACACCGGTGAGCGTGATCGCGCCGACGATGAGGCCGGCGCTGGCGCAGGCGACACCAATGCCGATCATGTTGCGCGCGCCGAGCACGAGGCCCTTCCACAAGTCGCCCACGCCCTTGCGCCAGGCGGCTTGCAAGGTGCCCGCGCCGCGAAAGACCGACAGCATCACCGGTTGCGCCAGCACCAGCACGATCGCTGCGATGGTCGCCCAGAAAGCCGACAAGCCCGGCGACAGCTCTTCGGCCATCAGGCACCACAGCAGCACGACGATCGGGATAAAAAAGTGCAGACCCGCACGCACGGTGGGCCAGGGCAGCGGCAGGTGCACGGCCGGGTTGTTGGGGTCGTCCTGTGGCACATCGGGGTGGCGCGACGAGTAGGCCATCAACACGACGTAAGCGACGACGCCAAAGACCGCGAGCACCGACCCGGCCTGCGCGCCGGCGATGGCTTTGAGCCCGGTGATCGAGTAGTAGATCAGCGCGAAGGCGGCCATCGTGCCGCTCAGGCCCAGCGCCCAACCCAGCACCCGCTGGCGCCAGGTCGGTTCGACAGCACGATGCAGTGGCTGGATATCAAATTTCAGTGCTTCGAGGTGCACGATGTAGAACAGGGCGATGTACGAGATCACCGCCGGCAAGGCGGCGTGTTTGACGATCTCTGAATACGGGATGCCGACATACTCGACCATCAAAAACGCCGCCGCGCCCATCACCGGCGGCATGATCTGGCCGTTCACCGACGACGCGGCTTCGATCGCGCCGGCTTTCACGCCGGAATAGCCGGTGCGTTTCATCAGCGGGATCGTGAAGATGCCGCCCGACACGACATTGCTCACCGACGAGCCCGAGACGACGCCGTTGAGCGCCGACGACACGACGGCCACCTTGGCCGGCCCGCCGCGCAAATGGCCGAGCAACGCCAGCGACATCTGGAGCATGAAGTTGCCCGCGCCGGCGATATCGAGCAACGTGCCGAACAAGACGAACAAAAAGATGAACTGCACCGAGACGCCGAGTGCGACGCCGTAGACCCCTTCGGTGGTCAGCCACATGTGCGAGATCAGGCGTTGCAGCGACGCCCCTTTGTGCTGCACCACCTCGGGCATGTAGGGCCCGGCAAAAACAAAGGCCAGGAACAGGCCGGTGGTCACGAGCATGCCCATGCCCATCGAGCGGCGTGTCGCCTCGAGCATGATCACGACGCCAATCACACCGGTGGCGATGTCCATCGTCGTCGGCTGGCCGGGCCGCGTCGCGAGCTGGTTGTAGAAAAGGAAAAGGTAGGCCGCGCAGAACGCACCCACCGCGGCGAGCAGCCAGTCGGCTGCCGGCACGACCTTGCGCGATGACTTGGCAAATGCCGGGTACGCGCAGAAGGCCAGGAAGACCGCAAACGCCAAGTGGATTGCGCGCGCTTCGGTATCGTTGAAGATGCCGAAGCCGACCACAAAAGGCAGCGGCGACGCGTACCAGAGCTGGAACAGCGACCACAGCGCAGCGACCACCGCGAGCAGCTTGCCGACCGCCCCGTCGGGCTCACGCCCGCCGAGGTCGGCCTCCTTCACCAGTTGGTCGAGCTCGGCCGCGGAGGCCTGGCGTGCGGCCGCGCTCATCGACGGCTACTTCAGCCAGCCTTTTTCGCGGTAATAGCGTGCCGCGCCTTCATGCAGCGGTGCGCTCAAGCCGTCCTTGGCCATGTTTTCCGGGTTCAGGTTGGCGAGCGCCGGGTGCAGCTTCTTGAACTCGTCAAAGTTGTCGAAGACCGCCTTCGTCACTTGGTAGACGGTCTCGGCCGGGGTCTTGGCCGAAGCGACCAAGGTGGCCAGCACGCCGTAGGTCTGCGCCGCGTTCGGGTTGTTCGGGTATAGGCCGCCGGGGATCGTGGCGCGCGCGTAGTAGGGCTTTTCGCCGACGAGCTTGTCGACCGCCGGGCCGGTGAGCGGCACCAGCTGCGCGCCGCAGGACGTGGTCGGGTCCTGGATATTGGCGCTCGGGTGGCCGACGGCGTAGAAAAATCCGTCGATCTTGCCGTCGCACAAAGCCGGGCCATGTTCGTCGGCCTTGAGCTCGGAGGCGAGCGCGAAGTCACTCATCTTCCAGCCCAGGCCGGTGAGCAGCTCTTCCATCGACGAGCGTGTGCCCGACCCCGGGTTGCCGACGTTGAAGCGTTTGCCCTTGAAATCGGCAAAGGTCTTCACGCCGGTTTCTTTGCGCGCGAGCACGGTGAAGGGCTCGGGGTGCACCGAAAAGACGGCGCGCAGGTCGGTGTAGGCCCCGTCCTTGAACTGGTTCAGGCCCTTGGTCGCGTTGAAGTGGACGTCGCTTTGCGCGAAGCCCATATCGAGCTCACCGGCCTTGATGGTGTTGATATTGAAGACCGACCCGCCGGTGGATTCGACCGAGCAGCGGATGCCATGTTTGGCGCGGTCCTTGTTGACCAGCCGGCAGATCGCGCCGCCAGCGGCGTAATACACGCCAGTGACACCGCCGGTGCCGACGGTCATGAACTTTTGCTGGGCCTGCACGGGGGTGGTCGTGAGGGCGGTGAGAGCGGTGGCCGCCAAGGCAGCCAGGGTCGGTACAAAACGCACGGTAAAAACTCCTTCAGGAAGGGACGGGAATCGAGTCGTGGATCAGGTCGGCGGCAACACCGTTTCGATCGTGCTGCCGAGCTTGTCGACCAACTCTTCAAGCTGTTGGATGCTCGCCGTGAACGGCGGTGCCAGCAATACGTGGTCGCCCTGCTCGCCGTCGACGGTGCCGCCCATGGGGTAACACAGCAGACCGCGCCGCAGTGCCTCGGCCTTGACGCTGGCGTGGGTTTTGTTCGCCGCGGGCAACGCCGCCTTGGTGTCGCGGTTGGCCACCAGTTCGATGCCGCGGAACAGGCCACGGCCGCGTATGTCGCCGACGTTCGGGTGCTTACCGAGCCGGCTGCGCAACATCTGGTCGAGCGCTTCGCCATGCCGCTGCACCTGCGCCAGCAGGCCTTCTTCGCGGATCACGCGCTGCACCGCGAGCGCGGCGGCACAGGCGACAGGGTGGCCGAGGTAGGTGTGGCCATGCTGGAAAAAACCGCTGCCGGCACGCATCGCATCGACGATGACGCCGTTGACGAGCACCGCACCGATCGGCTGGTAACCGGCGCCCAGGCCTTTGGCGATGACCTCGATATCGGGCACCACGCCGTCTTGCTCACACGCATGCAGGGTGCCGGTGCGGCCCATGCCACACATCACTTCGTCCAGGATCAAGAGCACGCCGTGCCGATCGCAGATCTCGCGGATGCGTTTGAAATATCCCGGTGGCGCCGGCACCGCGCCGAGTGTCGCGCCGACCACCGGCTCCGCAATAAAAGCCGCGACGCTGTGTGCGCCCAGCAGCTGGATCTGCGCTTCGAGCAGGTCGGCCATGCGCAGGCCATAGGCTTCGAGCGACTCATCAACCCGCTGGCCGCGGTAGGCATAACACTCGCCGATATGCGTGATGTCGTTGAGCAGCAGCGACGGAAACTGCGCCCGCCGCCAGCGGTTGCCACCCGCCGACAAAGCGCCGAGGGTGTTGCCGTGGTAACTCTGCCAGCGCGCAATGATGCGGTTCTTCTGCTGCCGGCCACCTTCGGCGTGGTACTGCACGGCCATCTTCAACGCGGCCTCGACACCTTCTGAGCCACCACTGACGAAGTACACCGATGTCAGCCCGGCCGGTGCATGCGCCACCAGGTCGTCGGCCAGCGCTTCGGCGGGTTCGCTGGTCATGAATGAGGTGTGTGCGTATTCGAGCTTCGCCACCTGCGCCTGCACCGCCGCCACGACCGCCGGATGGCCATGCCCGAGGCACGACACCGCCGCGCCGCCGCTGCCGTCGAGATAACGTTTGCCGTCGCTGTCGATCAGGTACACGCCGTCGCCGGCAACGGCAACCGGGTAATGCTGGCGCAGGTGGCGGTGGAAGACGTGGGTCATGAGCAAGTATGCGTCGGCGACCCGGTGCCGCCATGTCGTCGACGTCGGGACGTCTACAATGCCGGATTGATATTCAGCATCAGCTTGACGAGGTGGATCACATGACCAGACGCCGGCCCGGTGAAGTCAGAGACGCGATCGTCCAGGCGCTGGAGGGACGCAGCAACGGTGCGGCTGTCCAGCAAATCAGCGCCGAGGTCGCGGAGTTGATTGGTGAGGTGCCGGCATCGTCGATTCGGTCGTATTTGCAGCTGAACACCCCGACACTCTTTGCACGTATGGATCGGGGCCAGTATGTACTCGCCGGATTCGACGCGGGTACTGTCAGGTCATCGGCTGCGCCCAAAAGGAAGGAAGGCTCTTACGAGATTGGGAAATCGCGCATGGTGCTCGCCGACTGCTGCGGATGGCTCGATGACCAACCGGCACAAAGCGTTCATGCCGTGGTCACCGACCCGCCCTATGGGCTGCTCGAATATTCAGACGCCGAGCAGGAAAAGCTGCGCAGCGGGCGAGGTGGCGTCTGGCGGATTCCGCCCAGTTTCGACGGCGCCCAGCGTGCGCCGCTGCCGCGTTTCACGGTGCTCAAGCCGGCCGACCTGCAGGCGCTGGAGCGATTTTTTCTGACCTGGGCGCGCAGCACGATCCGGGTCTTGGTACCGGGGGCCAATGTCGTTGTCGCGAGCAACCCGTTGCTGTCGCATCTTGTCTCGGGCGCTTTGGCCCGGGCCGGCCTGGAGCGCCGTGGCGAAATCGTGCGCCTGGTGATGACGATGCGCGGCGGTGATCGCCCGAAGGCTGCGCATGTCGAGTTCAGTGATGTCAGCGTCATGCCGCGCTCGATGTGGGAGCCGTGGTTGGTCTTCCGCAAACCGCTCGACGGTCGGGTGCAAGACAACCTTCGCCGCTGGGGCACGGGCGGGTTTCGCCGCATCAGCGACGAGCAGCCGTTTGGCGACGTGATCGAGTCGGCGCCAACCCGAGCCAAGGAGCGCGAACTGGCAAACCACCCGAGTTTGAAGCCGCAGGCGTTTTTGCGGAGGGTGGTGCGCGGCGTGCTCCCGCTGCAATCGGGCATCGTGCTCGACCCCTTTGCCGGCTCGGGGTCGACGCTGGCGGCTGCAAATGCGGTCGGATATTCAAGCCTCGGCGTTGAGCGCGACCCGGTTTACTTCGACCTTGCACGCACTGCCATTTCGAAGCTGGCTGCACTGCGCGTCGCGCATGACACCGCAGCGACTGCGGCGCATCAAACTCTGTAAACCCAGCTGCTCCGAAGCCGGGCGATGCCCGCGGCGTGCAGGGTCGCCGTGCGGGTCCCGAGTTCGCCTCTCGCATTGCGGCGAAAGTCATCCACCGTGACCTTGCCAAGATAGATTTCTGTAAAAACCATCGGGGCGCGGCTCCTGGCGGGTTCGCTTTCGTTGTCAACGCGGTAGACAAAAACACACATCCACTGATCTCGTGCGCCATGGGTATCAACGGCCCCGCCAGTTTTGCGCGTCGTCTTGATCTCCACACCTTGCTCGCCGGACTTGACCGCGTTTTTGGGGTACTCGCCCTTGACCACCAGGTCAGGGTGTCCGTTGAAGTAGGTGTTGACGGTCAAGCTGCGTGAATGCCGGGCGAGGCTGGCCGTCAACATGTCCGACAGCACGCCAGACATGATCGCCGGGCGCAGAAGGTCGTCCAGGCGCTCCAGCCCCTTCGCGAGCAAGGCCGTATTCACGTCGTAGAAGAAGTCGTAGACGTCTTGCGCGGCAGACCTGAAATCGTCCAGCCGAAGTTCGAACGGCAGCACCAAGGCAGCGTTGAGCTTCGAAGAGTCAAGGGTATTGCGGAGCATCGCGGTTCGACCGAGAGATGAGATGACTGTGCCCAAGTGGCACGCTACCATGAAGACATGCCCGACGACATCCAGACGCTGCGCCGCATCCTGAAGGACTGCCACACGATCGCGGTGGTCGGCCTGTCCGCCGACTGGCACCGGCCGAGTTTTTTTGCGGCCAACTACATGCAGGATCACGGCTACCGCATCGTGCCGGTCAACCCGCGTTATGCCGAGGTGCTGGGCGAGCGCTGCTATGCGCGGCTCGAAGATGTCCCGCACCCGGTGGACATGGTGGATGTCTTTCGCAAGACCGACGACGTGCTGCCGGTTGCGCGCAGTGCCATCGCGGTCGGCGCCAGATGCCTGTGGCAGCAACTCGGTGTGGTCAACCTCGAGGCCGATGCGCTGGTGCGCGCAGCGGGGCTCGATTCGGTGTTCGACCGTTGCGTCAAGATCGAACATGCGCGGCTCTTCGGCGGGCTGCATTGGGCGGGCGTGGATACGCGCGTGATTTCGGCGCGCCGGCCGCAGTAGCAGTCAAGCGCGCGGCCAAGCGCCCGGCCAAGCGCTCGGCAAAGCGCGCCGCCAGCCCAGCCTCAGGAAGACGCCACACAACGCCGCAGACTGCAAACACCCCGCCACCATGCAAGACCGCCAATTCAAAGCCGAAACCCTGGCCATCCACGCCGGCCAGATCCCCGACGCGGCGACCGGCGCGCGTGCCTTGCCGATCTACCAGACGACAAGTTTTGTCTTTGACTCGGCCGACCACGCCGCGAGCCTGTTCAACCTGCAAACCTTCGGCAATGTCTATTCGCGCTTGAGCAACCCGACCGTGGCCGCGCTTGAGGAGCGCATCGCCGCACTCGAAGGTGGCCGCGCCGCGGTGGCCAGCGCGAGTGGCATGGCGGCAGAAGCGATGGCGTTGATGACGATCCTGCAGGCCGGCGACCATGTCGTTGCCGCCGGCGCGCTGTACGGCGGCAGCGTCACGATGCTCGCGGTCAACTTGCGCAAGTTCGGCATCGAGACGAGTTTTGTCGATGCCACCAACGCCGACGCTTTTGCAGCCGCAATGCGCCCGAATACGCGCGCGGTGTTTGCCGAATCGCTGGGCAACCCGAGCCTGGTGGTGCTCGATATCGCCGCGGTGGCGGCGGTCGCGCATGCCCATGGCGTGCCGCTGGTCATCGACAACACGGTGCCGAGCCCGCTGCTGTGCAACCCGATCGCGCTGGGCGCCGATATCGTCGTGCACAGCGCGACCAAATACCTCGGCGGGCATGGCACGACGCTGGCCGGCGTCGTCGTCGAGAGCGGCAAATTCCCCTGGGACAACGGCAAATTCCCGGGCATGACCGAGCCCTCGCCGGGTTACCACGGCGTGAAGTTTTTCGAGACCTTCGGCGACTTCGGTTTCACGATGCGCTGCCGGATGGAAACGCTGCGCGTTTTTGGCGCCGCGCTATCGCCGATGAGTGCCTGGCAGGTGCTCCAAGGTGTCGAGACGCTGCCGCTGCGCATGGAACGGCATTGCAGCAATGCATTGGCGGTGGCGAAGTTTTTGCGGACCCACCGCACTGTGGCTTGGGTCAATTACCCCGGGCTGGAAGACCACCCCCAGCATGCATTGCTCAAGCGCCAGATGCGCGGTGCCTCAGGACTACTCGCTTTTGGCGTTAGGGGTGGCGTCGTCCCCGGCGTGAAGTTCATCGAGTCGGCGCAGTTCATGAGTCATCTCGTGAATATCGGCGACACCCGCACGCTGATCAGCCACCCGGCGAGCACCACCCACCGGCAGCTCGACGCCGCGCAGCAACTGGCCGCTGGTGTGCCACCCGATATGGTGCGCATCTCGGTCGGGCTCGAACATATCGACGACATCCTTTGGGATATTGACCAGGCGCTGGCCGCGGCCAGCGCCGACTGAAACTGCCACCCGCTCTGCGACCCGCTCTGCGACCCGCTCTGCAACCCGCTCTGCAACCCGCCTACGGAGGTTTTGACCATGTTCAAGAACGACCTGATGACCGGCCAGCGTTTCCTCGTCACTGGCGGCGGCACCGGCCTGGGCCGCGCGATGGCCGAGGCCTTTCTCGAGCGCGGCGCCGATATCGCGATCTGCGGCCGGCGCAAGTCAGTCTGTGATGAAACCGCGGCCGCCTGGCGCTTGCAGTTTCCAAAAGCGCGCATCGACACTTTCGGCGTTGACATCCGCATCGCGGCGGCCGTCGACGAGATGGTCGAGTCGCTGTTTGCGAGTGGTGGCCTCACCGGCCTGGTGAACAACGCCGCGGGCAATTTCATCGCGCCCACCGAAAGCCTGTCGCCGCGGGCTTTTGATGCGATTGCGAATATCGTCTTCCACGGCAGCTTCTATGTCACCCAGGCGGTGGGCAAACGCTGGGTCGCGCAGGCCAAGGCCGGGCAGTGGCAGCCGGGCCAGCCGATGCGCAGCGTGATGAGCATCATCGTGACCTGGGTCGACAACGGTTCACCATATGTGGTGCCGTCGGCGATGAGCAAGGCCGGCATCGAGGTCATGACCAAATCGCTGGCCGTTGAATGGGCGAAGTTCGGCGTGCGGCTGAATGCGGTCGGCCCCGGCGAGATCCCGACCGAAGGCATGAGCAAGCGCCTGAACCCCGGCGAGCAGCCCGGCGCCAACAGCCGCGAGCACAACCCGATGGCACGCACCGGCACGTTCACTGAATTGCAGAACCTGGCCAGCTTCTTGATGGCGCCCGGCCATTGCGACTGGCTCACCGGCCAGAGCATCATGATGGACGGTGGCAATGCGTTGGCCACCGGCGGCAACTTCTACGCGCTGCGCGACTGGAGCGATGCCGACTGGCAAGCCGCCCGCGAGCGCATCGAGGCGCAGAACAGCCAGGACAAGACACAGCGCTAGTTCGCTGAATCATTGATCTGGGCGGTGTGGGCGGCACCTATCCGATTTCAGTGATTCAGTGATTCAGTGGACTACAGGATCCCCAGCCGCCGGAAGACGTCGGCCAGCTTTTCGCCGCGCAGCAGCGCCTCTCGCGACTGGTTCTCACCGGCAACTTTTTCGAGCGCGCGGCGCACGACCTCCTGCTCCACCTCGTGCGGGATGACGACGACGCCGTCGACATCGCCGAAGACGAGGTCGCCGCTGCGCACGCTGACGCCGGCGCAGACCACGGTCACGTCGCGCTCGACCATGCGCGCGCGGCCTTTGGTGTCGAGCGGCCCGATGCCGCCCGCGAAGACCGCAAATTGCATCGCGCGGATCTGCTTGACGTCGCGTACCAGGCCGTCGGTGACACAGCCCGCCGCGCCCCGCGCCACGCTGGCGGTGGACAGCAACTCGCCCCACGGCGCGATGCGGTCGGTCGGGCCGCCGCAAGACAGCACGACGACGTCGCCGGGCGCGAGGTCGTCGACCAGCGCAATCTCGACCGCATACGGGTTCTCGCCCGCGGCGGGCGGCGCGTAGACCGGCATGTACAGGCCGGTGCGCGCGCGGCCGACGAGCTGCAAGCTGTCGTCGAGCGGGCGCATGAAGGGTTTCATCGCCTGCTGCATCAGGCCCAGGCTGTCGAGGGTGTCGGACAGCACCGCGGCGTTCAGCGGGTGCAGACTCTTCGGGTTCAACGTCATGCTGGCAGCTCCCGGCGCGCGGCCTCGGGTGGATGGGCTGCTCGAGCATACTGGCGCGCGACGCCTGAAGCACGTCGTACGACGCGCGCCAGCATCAACCGCCGCTGAGCGCCAGCACCACGGCCACAAAGTCGCTCGGCTGCAAGGCGTGGCCAAGGTCACGCACACCAACGCCGTTGACGAAGATGCGCATGTTCGGCCGCAGCTGCTGCTGCTCGTCGACGACACGAAAGCGCAGCCCGGGGTAGCGGCGGTCGAGGTCGGCGAACAGCGCGTGCAGTGTCTCGCCCACGGCGTCGACAGGCGACTCGCGGGTGTACGAGCGCAGCGCGCTGGGCATCAGCACCTTCATGGCCTGCTGCCCGATCCGCGCGCGCCGTCGGACTCACCCAATCCACGCCTGCGGTTCATGCCAGCTCAGCGACTTCCACCGCGTAGATCTCCGGCAGGTGCCGCGCGATATTCGACCAGCGTGCACCTTCGTCACGCCCGATCCAGAGTTCGCCGCTGGTCGTGCCGAGATACAGCGCCGGTGCTGGCTGCGTGTCCACCGTCATCGCCTGGCGCTTCGATGTCCACCAGGCCTGGGCTTCGGGCAGGCCCTGGTCCAGCCGCTGCCAGCTGCGGCCGGCGTTGCGCGTGACGTAGGCCGCCGGCCGGCCAGCGGGGCTGGTGCGTGGCCAGACGTCGGTGCCGTCCATCGGGAAGACCCACGCCGTGTCGGCGTCGCGCGGATGCACGACCATGGGGAAGCCGACGTCGCCGACACGTTTGGGCATCTTGCTGCCGATGCGCTGCCAGGTATCGCTGGAAGGGTCGCTGGAAGGGTCGCTGGAAGGGTCGCCCGATCCCTCGCCCGAGCGGTCGATCCGGTAGATGCCGCAATGGTTTTGCTGGTACAGCCGGTCGGGCTTGCTTGGGCACAGCCGCACGCAGTGCGGGTCGTGGCAGCTGACGTTGCTGGCGTCGAAACCATCGACCACCTGCAGGCCCTTGATCAGCGTCGCCCAGCTGCGGCCGGCGTCGCGCGACTCGTGCACGCCGCCGCCCGACATCGCAAAGTACAGGTGCGCCGGGTCACGCGGGTCGACGATGATCGAATGCAGTTTTGGCCCATCGGGCGTGCCGTCCTGCACCGACCCCATCCACTCGCGAAACTGCGCGTCGTCGTTGACGGCCGGCAGCGGCGTCCAGCTGACACCGCCGTCGTCAGACCGGAACAGGCCCTGCGGCGAAGTGCCGGCGTACCAGCTGTCAGGCTCGCTGGCGTGGCCCGGGGTCAGCCAGAAGGTGTGGTCCACGGCACGGCCGGGCACGGCGCCGGCCGGGTTGGCGAAGGCCGGCGGTTGCGCCGCCTCCTTCCAGGTGCGGCCGAGGTTGGTCGAGCGAAAGATCGTCGGCCCGAGGTGGCCGGTTTTTGCCGCCGCCAGCAGCGTGCGGCCGTCGCGCGGGTCGAGTTGCACATGGCTGATGTTGTGGCCCAGGAAATGCGGCCCGTCGGCCGTCCAGGCCTTGCGCTTGGCGTCACCGTGAAAGAACCAGGCGCCCTTGCGCGTGGCCACGAGGACGACGATGCGCGTCGGCGAGGCGGCTGTGCCACGCGCTGCGTGCTTGCTGGCGGACGGCTTGGCGGCTGATATTCGGCTCATGGGGACTCCTCGGTGAGAGTTGGCAATTGCACATGAATGAGCTTGTTTTCACGGCGATCTGCAATTCAGGCACGCAGCCGCTGAAGCGATCGGGTTCAGAGCCTGACGATCTCTTTGAAGCCGCCCCAGAACATGCGCTTGCCGTCGAAAGGCATGGCCTTGGGGTCCATGTTGGCCATCATCGGATCGGCCATCACCTTCTTGTTGACGGCGTCTCGGTGACGGCGTGACTTGAAGACGATCCACGAGAAGATCACCGTCTCGTCGGGCTTGAGCTTCACGGCCTGCGGAAACGATGTCACCTTGCCGGGCTTGACGTCGTCGGCCGCGCACTCGTGGACTTCGAGCGCGCCGTACTTGATCCACAGCGCGTCGAACTTTTTGGCCATGCGCCGGTAGTCGGCGAGCTTGTCCTTGGGCACCGGGACCACAAAACCATCGACATAAAGACTCATGATTTGCCTCCTTCGGGCAGGGTGTTGTGCGCGCGTTCGAGCAGCAGCTCGCGTTCGCGTGCGTTGCGGGTCAGTTCAGCTGCGCGTTGCCAGTACGCACGCGCCTCGTCGTGGCGGCCCAGGCGGGCCAGCAGGTCGGCCAGCACGCTGGGCAGCAGATGGTATTGCGCAAGTTGCGGTTGGGACATCAAGGCCTGGACCAGCGGCAGCGCGGCGGCCGGCCCATGGGCCTGGCTCAGCGCGACGGCGCGGTTGAGCGCGACCACCGGCGAAGGCTGCTGCTGCATCAGCGCATCGTACAAAGCGCAAATGCGCAGCCAGTCTGTCTCGGCAGCGCGCAGCACACGCGCATGGCAAGCGGCGATGGCGGCTTGCAGCGCGTAGGGGCTGAGCGGCTGCTCTGCGGCGCTGCACAGGGCTTCGGCCTGGGCCAACGCCGCCAAGCCGCGACGGATGAGAAGCCGATCCCAGCGCTGACGATCCTGCGCCATCAGGAGCACCGGCTGCCCTTGTGCGTCGACCCGCGCCGGCGTGCGCGAGGCCTGGATCTCCAGCAACGCTTGCAGGCCATGCACCTCGGATTCACCCGGCGCCAAGGCCGACAACATGCGCGCCAGCCGCAACGCCTCTTCGCACAGCGCCGGGCGCATCCAGTCGTCGCCGCTGGTGGCCGCGTAGCCTTCGTTGAAGACCAGGTAGATGACTTCGAGCACCCCGGCCAGGCGCTCGCCCAACTGCTCGCGCGGCGGCAACTCGAAGGGCACCCGCGCTTCGGCCAGGCTGTGCTTGGCGCGCACGATGCGCTGCGCGATCGTTGATTCGCTGGCCAGGAAAGCGCGCGCGATCTCGCCGGTGGTCAAGCCGCCGATCAGCTTGAGCGTCAGCGCCACTTGTGCGTCGCGCGTCAGCACCGGGTGGCAGGCCGTGAAGACCAGGCGCAGCACATCGTCGCCGACCGGGTCGGCCTCGTTGGCGATGAGGGTGTCGATCACGCTGGACACGAATTGCGTTTCGCGCGCTTCGTCGTCACGGGCCAGTGCCTCGTGTTCGCCAGCGGCCATCGACTGGTGGCGCAGCCAATCCAGCGCGCGCCGCTTGGCGGTGGTGGTGAGCCAGGCGCCGGGGTTTGCGGGCACACCCGTCTGTGGAAAATCATGTGGCCAGTGTTCGAGCGCGGCGACGAGTGCATCGGCGGCCAGCTCTTCGGCAACACCCACATCGTGTGTGAGCCGCGCGACGGCGCCGATGACCTTGGCGGCTTCGAGCCGCCAGACAGAGCTGATCGCATCGTGCGTGGCCTGGGCGGGGGCGTGCACGTCGCTATCTCGTCTTTGGGCGCACCGCACGCGCCGCGTTTTCCTTGACCCGCTGGCGTGCAACGCGGCGGATCAGCTCATAAGGCATCGCCTCGGCGAACGGAAACGACAGGTTGCCCTTCGGGCCGCGGTAGGGCGCGGGCGCTGCGAGCAGTGCCACGTCGCCCCGCACCGGCGGATAGACGCCGATGTGGTTCTTGAACGCGGCAAAGTAGAGCAGCACACCACCTTGCTTGAAGGCCGGCATGTGGTAGCTGATGGCCTCCTGCGCAACCGGCGCTTCTTCGTGCACGATGGCCCGGATGCGCTGCAGGATTGTTTGCACCGCAATCGCTTGCGCAGCGATGTAGTCGTCGATGCTGACCGGCGGCGCGTTCATGATTTCAATGCCCGTCGTAGGCGCGTTGCAGCGCGGCGATGTCGAACTTGGTCATTGCCATCATGGCCTGTGTGACACGACTGACACGCATGCTCTCGCCGTCGCCCATCATCTCCATGAACGCCTTGGGAACGATCTGCCAACTCAGGCCGAAGCGGTCCTTCAGCCAACCGCATTGACTGGGCGCGCCGCCGCCGGCGATGAGGCCGTCCCAGAGCCTGTCTACCTCGGCCTGATCGTCGCACTGCACGAACAACGACGCCGCTTCGTTGAGCTTGAAGTGCGGCCCGCCATTGAATGCCATCAGCGTCTGACCATGCAGCTCGAAGGTGACGGCCATGACGCTGCCGGCCGGGTAGGGTGTTCCTTCGCTCCAGCGCTGCTCATGCACGATGCGGCCGTTGCCAAACAGGTTGACGTAGAGCGCCGCCGCATCGCCTGCCTGGTGGTCGTACCAGAGGAAGGGCGTGATTTTCGATTGCAGCTTGAACATGTCCGGTGCTCCTCAAGGTTTTTCAGCCAGGACCTTTTCAGGCGGTGCGGCGATCTTCGTGCTGCGCGACAGGCCGAAGGTGTCGAGCTTGAACGCTGCATAGACCCACAGCGCGGCGATGTCGGCGGCAGCGACAAGCAGGATAGGTTTTGAGCATGCGCTGTCCTCAGGCGTGGTCGGACGCGAAGTCTTCGGCCTCGAACAACTGCCGCACTTCGATCTCGCAGGCGCTGCCGTGCAGCGTCGGGTTAGGGTAGCGGCGCGACCATTCGATCGCCTCTTCGCGC
>JANPDN010000177.1:0-1700 GCA_031431555.1 Rubrivivax sp. | reverse complement strand
GGTGCGGGACGAGCTCGAGCCTCGCGCGATGCCGGCATCGTATGCCGACGCCGAATCGCGGGGGCCGGTGCGCGAAGGCGCAGCAGTCGCCACGCGGTCGACCGGCCCGAACGCATCGCCGCTGCACAGGGCCACCAGCTCGGCGCCACCACTGACACCACTGACACGCAGTCCGAACTCCGACCAACGCATCCACGTCGAATTTGATGGCCAGGACTACCAGCTCGTCGTGTCGGTCGCGCCGGACCAGCCAGGGCACCTGTATGTGCGACCGCTGAAGGGCGGGCCGCGCCGGCTGGCACCGGCTGCAGGTTTGAAGCTGCTCGGCTTCGTCGGCGGCTGACGGTGTTGTCACTCCGAGTGACAACGATGGTTGGGTGCCCAATCTCGTTGGCCACGGTGCGCGCTTGCCTCGTCGCACCTTCATCGCGCCGATCGGTTTGTCACTCCGAGTGACAAGCCGATTCGGGAACGGCTCGGCGGCACCGGCAGCGCCGATCGCACTGGCATGGCCCGCGCAGGGTCCGCGGCCTGGGCGCGTCGAGAAGACGCGACGACACCAACTTTCGGGCGTGAATGGCGTTGTCAATCGGAGTGACAAGTCAGCCGCCCGGTTTTGTCCTGCAATCCGATGGGTGCGCTTCAGGCATGCCTGGACGCGGCGCCTGCTGTCACTCGGAGTGACAAGCTTTCTCGCGAACGGCTCGACGGCGGCAGGCAAGGATCGCGCAAGCATCGCCCGCAGGCCGTTGGCCGTCGGGGTTCACCAGCATGACGCCGTGACCCCACGTCGCGCGCTCGACAGGTGTTGCCACTCGGAGTGACAAACCAGCCACGCGGCTTTGGCCCGCGATCGGTGAGCCGGTGTGCTGTGGGCATACCTGAACTCGCCGCGTGTTGTCACTCCGAGTGACAAGCAGCGGCCGCGATGGGTGCGGCCCATCGACGATTTTTTGAGCTGAATCGTCGGTCTCCAGACCTCGATCCGAGCCAATACTGAATGCGGAGGTGAGTGCAGAGATAGGCGCGGTGGCGCCGGTGTCTGACACGCACGGCATGTCAGGAGGCTCGGGTATGGCACCCTCGTCGCGTGATCGCAGCGCAAAGGCCTGGTCGGGCACATGCTTCACCACGGCCTTGAAGCCGTAGCGCGCCGGCACGATCTCCTTCACCTCGGCGATCAGCACCGGTGGGCACAGACTGGAGCGGGGAGTTCGTTGATCGCAGGGTGGTCGCCCCGAAGACTTTCTTCCGCAGACGTGGATCTGCCAGGGGCTGGCGTGCGCAAGCGATCTTTCACAGGCGCGCCCTATATTAAAGATTGCTTTAAGATGTGGTGCGACCTTGCAAAACCTCTTTCACACCAGGCGAACCACGGGCACCTACGTCACCACCACCACCCTGGGTGAAAAGGTGCGCGCGTTCGTGCCGCATCCGCTGCCGCCAGCCAAGCCGGCCTTGGCCATTGAGTCTTACGAAGCTGCCGCGCGCCGTGCCGAACTGGCGCTGGCCAGGCTATCTGGCGTGGCGGGCCTGGTGCCGTCGGTGGACTGGCTGCTGTACAGCGCCATTCGCAAGGAGGCCTTGCTCACCTCGCAGATCGAAGGCACGCAGGCCACGTTGACCGACCTGTTCGACGACGAGGCGGGTATGGCCGTGGCCAACACCGACGACGTCGAGGAGGTGACCAACTACCTGCG
>JANPDN010000176.1:0-8248 GCA_031431555.1 Rubrivivax sp. | reverse complement strand
GACACTCGCCGCGGCCAGAAATACCGCCGCCGTCTGCGGCGTATTCGGCAACACCGCGCAGATGCGGTCGCCGGGCACCACGCCCATGGCTCTGAGCGCGGCGGCAAAGTTCTCCACCTGGCGGCGCAGTTCGGGCCAACTCACCTCTTCAACGCGGCCTTGCTCAAGCAAGACTTCGTTGGCAAAGACGATCGCCGGGTGGCCAGCAGCATGCGCCGCATCGGCATGGCGAAAGACTTGTTGCGCGTAATTGACCTGCGCGCCGGGGAACCACTGCGCACCGGGCATCACCGCATCGACCAGCACGGTGCTGTGCGATGTCGGCGACTGGATGTCGAAGTAGTCCCAGATCGATTGCCAGAAGGCGCGCAGGTCGGTCACCGACCAGCGCCACAGCGCGTCGTAACTATCGAAATGCAGGCCGCGGTGCTCGGCCAGCCAGCGTTGATAAAGGATGATGCGGGCTTCGGTCACTGATGTGGGTGCGGGCGTGGGGTCAGTGTGCCGCAGCCTGGCGCTTCAGGGTTTGGCGGCCTCGCCGCGGGGGGTGTGGTTCGCCCTCACGGCCAGCGCCACTTCCAGAACCCGGTCGCGGCGGCTGACAAAGTCTTCCACCGACGGGGCCACCGCCAGATCGGGCAGCACGCCGAGCCCCGGGCGAAAGTTCTTCACCGCCATCCGGTTGAACATATTCGGCACCCGCACCGTGATGCCGCTGGCGGGCAGCTTGAGCATGAAGATGCGCCCGGCGGTCGGCCCTTCGGCGCTGCCGCCGGTGGCCTGGCCAACGACCTGCACCCGCTTTTCGTCGACGAGCTTGGCCACCAGCATCGTCGTGCCCGAGCCATTGCGTGCGTCGGTGAGCAGCGTCACGCGGCCGCCGAAGCGCAGTGGCGACGGTGTGGTGGGCAGCATCTCCGGCCAGCCGACGATCTGCGGCAGAAACTCAAAACCGCTGCCTTCGGATGGCAAGAGTGCACGAACCTGTTCGAGCGGCCGGCGGAAGATCTCGTCGGTGTTGCCCCAGGTTTCGATGTGGCGTTCGAGGTCACCGAACCGCACCGCCTTCATGCGGATCGGCAGGTTCCACAAAAAGGGTTGGTCCAGCAGATACGCCGCCAGCGCGATCGTCGCATCACCCGAACCGCCGCCGTTGCCACGCAGGTCGATCACCAGGTGTTGCACCCCTTCGTCGCGCAGCCGGCGGAAAATGGGGTCGTAGACCGATGTCGGCGCGACCGGATTGCGGTAGTTCACGAAGGTCGGGATGGTCAGCCGCATCGTGGTGGCGTCGATGCGGTCAAGGCGCAGGGTTTTGTGAAACTCGGCCCGCACCGGTGCCGTGCCCGGGTCCAGCGGCAAGTCGCGCCACTGCTTGAAGCTCAACGGGCGCAGCCTGTGCTCTTGCATCGCGCCACCCGGCCCGGGTTGGACACGCACAAGCAGTTCACCCGGCAGGTCGATGAAGGTTGGGTAAAAGGCCGGCAGGTGGTTGTCGAAGTCGCTGCCCATCAGGTCGCTGTCGTCGGCCAGCTTGGCGCTGCGGCTGGCTTCGGTGAAGCCGTCGATCGACACCGCCGCGGCCATGGTCTTGAGCATCTGCGCCGCCGGCAGGCCGTTGATCGAGATGATCTCGCTGCCGCGCGCGATTGCCCGCTGCGCAGGGTCGCTTGCGGCGACGATCATGCGCCCGTCGAATACTTCAAAGCGCCACGGAAGGTGGCTTGGTGCGTCCTCGCGCCAGCGCCGCAATGCGGGCGGCCATTCGGCCTTGGTGTGGTCGCAACGGATCTGCGCCAGCAGCAGCGAGATTTCGCGGTACAGCGAGAGTTCGTCGATCGGCTCACGCACGCGCGCTTCGAGCGCGGCAAAAGCAGCGTCGATCTGCGCCTGCGGGGTGTAGCGGGTCAGCCCCGGGTGCGCGGTTTGCAGCGCCCGGCGCATCAGCGCGACATCGGCCTGGGCTGCCGCCGCGTCGAGCACGCGCACGGCATAAGCCGCGCGCGGCGCGGTGTCGCCGGCGCGCGCCGCGGAAACCGCGCTCACCAGCAGTGCCAGGGCAAGAAGGCAGATCGGTGGCAGTCGCATTTCGGTGCTGGTGTTCGCTGGTGGTGGCAAGTCGACAGTTCAAGTGCACCGAAGCCGACCAGCGCTTCGATCGCGCGGCGGTTGCACCGGTTGCGGCTGCGCCAGCGTCAATGGCGCTCCACATCGATAAAACGATAGATGTCGCGCATGAAAGGGTGGCGCCAGTAATGGCGCGTCCAGGGTTGCACGAGCACGTTGACGATCTGGTGCGCGTGGACCTTGTAGGGCATGTAGGCGACGAGCGTGTCCTTGGCCTGGCGCATCACGGCGTCGCGCTCGGGGCCGTCGGGCAGCGCGCGCTGCTGCTCGAACAAGCGGTCGAAGGCCGTCAGCTCAAAGCGCGGGTCGTTGGATTCACTGGCATTCGGGCCGTACGCGATGGCGAGAAAAAAGCCGCCGTCGGGCGAGGTGGCGCTCCAGCCGTAGCCCCACATCATCAGCGTGCCGGCGCGGCTTTTTTTGAGCAACTCGGGCCACGTCGAGACTTCGAATTCGATCTTCAGGCCGACGCGGTCGAGCGCGCGTTTCCAGATCGAATTGGTCAGCCGGTCGCGCTGCGAGGCCATCGTCGCCATCTTCAGCACGAGCGGCTGGCCGTCGGGCTGCTCGCGCCAGCCGTCGCCGTTTTGGTCGACGTAGCCGTAGAGGTCGAGCAGCGCACGCGCACGCGCCGGGTCGAAGTCGCTCATCTCGCTTTTGTAGTTGGCATCAAAACCGCTGGTAAACGGCGAGATCGTGCTCTGCGCCAGCACCGCCTGGCCACCGAGCACGTGGCGGATGTAGGCCTCGCCATCAAAGGCCAGGCCGATGGCGCGGCGCAGCGCCACCTTGTCGGGCGTGTAGCCACCGACCAGCGGGTGCTGCATGAAAAAAAAGCTCATCGCCATGCCGGGCTGCAGCAGGCGCTGCAGGCGGATGCCCTTCTTGCCGAGGAAGGGCGCCAGCTGCCCGTTAGGCACCGCGGTCGGCGCGTAGGTGCCCGGTACCGGCAGCCAGTGATAACTGCCGTCGAGAAAACTCAGCCAGCGCGGCTGGTCTTCTTCGACGATATCGATCACGACTTCATCGACGAGGGGCAACTTCTTGCCGGCCAGCGACTTGGCGATCTCTTGCGCGACGGCGTCGTCACCGGGGGTTCCGCTGTAGGCGGTGCCGCGGTAGGTGGGCGAGCGTTCGAGCACGATGCGCGAAGCACGGCGCCAGCTCTTGAGGCGAAAGGCCCCGGTGCCGACCGGGTGCGCGCCGATCTCTTTGCCGTACATCTCGACGACCTCGCGCGCCACCGCGCCGAGGATGCCGGGGTCGGCGAGTTGGTAGATGAATCGCGGGTTGGTTTCGCCGAGCTTGATCTGCAGCGTGTAGCGGTCAAGCGCACGCGCGCCATCAACGGCCAAGTCGTAATCGAAGGGTTTTTTGCCCTTGATGGCTTTTTCGCGCAACTCGCTCAAGCCAATCAGCTTCAGGCTTTCAAACAAGTAGAGGTCGCTGGAGTTGTACTGCGGGTCGTAAAAACGCTTGATCGAATAGACATAGTCGGCAGCGACCAGCTCACGCGGCTGGCCTTTGAACGCCGGGTCGTCCTGGAAAAAGATGCCGGGCGTGATGCGCAACGTGAACGTGCGCCCGTCGGCCGAAACCTCCGGCAGCGCCGCCGCGGTCTGCGGCACCACCTTGACCGGGCGGGCGAGGTAGTCGTAAGCCAGGGGTGCTTCGAGAATCTGCGCGATGACCGTCGACGAGTACAGATCGCTGTTGGTCTGTGGTGGGTCGAAGCTGGACTCTGGCGCGGGGAAGGGCAGGTGCAGCACCTTGCGGCCCGCGGTGGTCGTCACCGCCGCGTTGTTGCCCGTCGCCGCGGGCGCAGCAGCGGCGCTGGCCCCGGCCTGCACCACCGCAGTCGCCGCCGCGCCTTGCAGCAGCACACGCCGCTTGATCGTCACGCGCGTTTCACTTCTTGACGGCGAGGCTGGTGTCGATATCGACCATGTGCCACCACTCCTGCCAGGCGATCGGGCGCCGGTAGCCCAGCAGATAGGGCCGCACGAGTTCGTTGTTGAAGCGGTGCACCTGCATCTTGTAGGGCATGTAGGCCACGGACAGCAGCTTGGCCTTGAGGAACAGCTCGTCGCGCTCGGGGCCGTCGGCAATTTCGCGCATGCGCTCGTAAATCTTGTCGAACTCGGCGTTCTGGAAACGGGCCAGATTCTGGCTGCCGATCTGCTTGCTGTAGTAACGCGCCAGCGAGCCCTGGCCATCCAGGCCCGCGGCTGAACCACCAAGCTGCCACATCATCAGCTTGCCGGCGCGCGCGGCCTTCAACTGCTCTGGCCATTTGCCGGTCTTGAAATTGAGCTTGATGTTGATCGCCTCCATATTCTTTTTCCACATCTCGTCGAACTGGCGGCTCAGCTGGTCGGACTGGGTCGCCACTTCAAGCACCAGCGGCTTGCCGTCGGGCAGGTCGCGCCAGCCGTCGTTGTTTTTGTCGGTGTAGCCGTAGAGGTCGAGCAGGGCCTTGGCGCGGGCGACGTCGTAAGTGCTGTTTTCGCTCTTGAACTTGGGGTCGTAGCCGCTGGTGTGGGGCATCACCGTCGACTGCGCCAGCAGCGCCTGGCCGCGGCGCAGGGTGCGGATCTCGCGTTCGACATCCATCGACAGGCTGATCGCGCGGCGCAGCGCGACCTTTTCCGGCGTGTAGCCGCCGACGAGCGGGTCTTCCATGTTGAAGTAGGTGAATGCCGAGTCGGCATTTATGGTGCGGTAACCGCGCACGCCCTGTTTGGCCAGGTTCGGCGCGACCTGGCCGTTGGGCATGGCGACGTTGATGAATTCCAGAGGCACGTTGATGTAGTCGAGCTGCCCGCTCAAGAACGAGAGCCAGCGCGGCTGTGATTCTTCGATGATCGAGATCTCGACGCCGTCGATCATCGGCAGGCGCCGGCCCTTGAATTTGGCCAGCAGGGCCTGGCCTTCGGCATCGTCGGCGGCGGGTTCGGCGTCATAGACCACCTCGCGGTAGGTCGGGTTGCGCTCGAGCACGATCTTCGCGCTGCGCCGCCATTCCTTGAGCCTGAAAGGCCCGGTGCCGACCGGGTGCGCGGCGATATCTTCGCCGTACTTCTCAACCACCTCGCGCGCCACCGCCCCGAAGAGGTCGTGTGCCGCCAGGGTGTCGATAAAACGCGGCCGCGCTTCTTCTATCTTGAACTGGATCGTGTAGCGGTCCAGCGCGCGCAGGCCTTCGATTTCAGTGTCGTAGTCGAAGGGTTTTTTGTCCTTGTTGGATTTCTCGCGCAACGCCGCCAGGCCGAGGAATTTGGTATCCAGGATGCCGGCCACGACCGGGCTCTTGTTCGCCGGGTCGACGATGCGCTTGAAAGCGTAGACAAAGTCGGCGGCGACCACTTCGCGCTTCTTGCCGTTGAAAGCCGGGTCGTCCTGGAAATAGATGCCAGATTTGATCTTCACCGTCCAGGTGCGGAAGTCTTCTGAATGCACCGGCATGCCATCGGCCAGGCCGGGCCTGAACTTCGCCGGCCGCGCCAGGTGGTCGTAGGTGTACAGGCTCTCGAAGATATGGCCGGTGACGATGCGCGAATAGAGGTCGACGATGCGCGCTGGGTCGAACCCGGTTTCGCCGGCCGGAAACGCATACCGCAGCAACTTCGGTGGCGCGTTAGGCGTCGCATTCGGGCTCGCGCCCGAGGCCGGTTGTGCCTGCGCGCCGGCGGCGACGATGCCCAGCAGCAGCACGGTTGAGAGCAGTTTCATCGTCGAGGCTTTCATTTGGCGCGGCGCGCGAGTTCGGCGCTGTCGATATCGACGTACTTCCAGAATTCGCGGACG
Organism: Rubrivivax sp.; assembly: GCA_031431555.1. GTDB lineage: Bacteria > Pseudomonadota > Gammaproteobacteria > Burkholderiales > Burkholderiaceae_C > Rubrivivax. The sequence continues at coordinate 2,314 of JANPDN010000176.1, read as the reverse complement.
AAGATATTGCGGTGGTAGCCGATGACCCAAGGGTGGGTCATGTCGCTGAAGATGCGGTGGGCGTGGATCTTGTATGGCATGTAGGCGACCATCACTTTTTTGGCCTCGGTCATGGCCGCCATCCGCTCGGCGCCGTCGGGCATTTCGCGCTGGGCTTCATAGATCTTGTTGAACGCGGCCAAGTCGAACCGCGCGTGGTTGGCCTGGCCTTTGTTGGGGCCATAGCCGAGCGCCAGAAAGGTGTCGCCATCGGGCACGCTCGCACTCCAGCCGACACCCCACATCATCAATTTGCCAGCCCGTGACGCCTTCAGGTTTTCTGGCCATTTGGCGGCCTTGAAGTCGATGCGCAGACCCAGCGCGTCCATATTGCGCTTCCACTGCTCGATGAGCTGGCGGCTCTGCTGGTCGGGCTGGGTGGCGTAGATCAACTGCAGCGGCTGGCCGTCGGGCTGCTCACGCCAACCGTCGCCGTTTTTGTCGACGTAGCCGTGCAGGTCGAGCAGGGCCTTGGCGCGCGGCAGGTCGTATTCGCTCATCTCGGACTTGAACGCCGGGTCGTAGCCAAAGGTCTGCGGCCCGATCGGGCTCTGGCCGGGGATCGCCTGGTTGCGGCGCACGAGGCGGATCTCGCGGTCGATGTCCACGCCCAAGCTGATCGCCCGGCGCAGCGCCACCTTGTGCGGCTCGTAACCGCCAACGACCGGATTTTCCATGCCGAAATAGCTTACCGAGACATCGGCACGCGGATACCGAACGAGGCCGATGCCCTGCTTCTTGAGGTTCGGCGCGAGCTGGTTGTTGGGCACCGCGATATTTGCAAAATCCGCCGGCAGCTGGTCGAGCATGTCGTGCTCGGCGTTGAGAAACGACAGCCAGCGCGGCTGCGACTCTTCGATGATCGAGATCTGCACGCGGTCGATCAGCGGCAGCTTGGCGCCCTTGAACTGCGCCGCGATCGCGGCCAGCCGGGCGTCACCCGGCGGCGGGTTTTCGTCGTAAAAAACGTCGCGAAAATTCGGGTTGCGCTCGAGCACGATGCGCGAGCTGCGCTTCCACTGCGTGAGCCGAAATGGCCCGGTGCCCACCGGGTGCTCGCCGATCTTGTCACCATAAGCCTCGACGACTTCGCGGGCCATCGCGCCGGTGAAGGAGCCGTCGGTGAACTGGTGCAAAAACCGCGGCCGCGGCTCGCCCAGCGTGATGCGGAAGGTGTAGCGGTCAAGCAGCTTGAGGCCCTCAACCTCGGCGTCGTAGTCGAAGGGTTTTTTGTCCTTGATCAGCCGCGCGCGCAGCTCCGACAGGCCCAGGATCTTGGCGTTTTCGAGCAGATAAAGATTGCCACTTTTCCAGCGCGGGTCGAAGTGGCGCTTCAACGCGTAGAGGTAGTCGGCCGCCACGAGCTCGCGCTTGACGCCCTTGAACACCGGGTCGTCGGCGAAATGGATGCCCGGTTTGATGCGGAAGGTGAAGGTCTTGAAATCGGCAGACACCTCGGGCATCGACGCGGCGGTATTCGGCCGCATGCGCGCTGGCGAGGCCAGGAATTCAAACTCCAGCGGTGCCTCGAAGATGCTTGCCGCGACGGTGCGTGAATAGAGGTCGGTGATCTGCGCCGGGTCAAAGCTGGACTCGGCGACGAGGAAGGCGTAGCGCAGGGTTTTTTCTGCGCTGGTGGCCGCAGGCGAAGCCGCCGTGGGTGCAGCAGTCTGCGCTGCGGCCACGGTGGCGCAGATCACCGAGACCCAGGCCGCGACAAATCGAATCAGCTTCAAGCGGGCACCTCGTGGTGACGAAGCGCGGCCCGGTACATCGGCAGGCCACGGGGGAAAACAGGGGCGATTGTGTCGCCTGTTTGGTCAGCGGGGCTGCGGGCTTGCGCTGAGGCGCATCAAGCAGGCGCCGGTTCGCGGCGGGCGGCTGTCCGCAAGGCGCCGGATGACGCTGTCACAACCTGCGGATACGATTTTTGCCTTGTTGGCACACATGGCACAGACGGGATCGCAAAACCCGCAGCCGCGAGGAACCAGAATCGTTCAGGGGGACGAATGCAGATCGATCTTCGACGGCGTGTGCTCGGCCGGGCCAGCGCTTTCGCTGTCGCAGCGGTGCTGCTGCTGCTAACGGCGGCGGCCAGCGCCGGCGCGTCGGCCGAAGACCAGATCGCGCGCCACCGCGCGTTGAGCCGTGGCGAGGCAGCCGCTGAGCCCACCACCCCGGCGTTTGCCTTGTTGCTCGCTGCTCGCCTGCCGGCAACCGCCACGCCGCAAATGCTGGCGCCGGCACTGCCCGGCACCGCGCAGGCCGGCTTGCG
>JANPDN010000175.1:0-15125 GCA_031431555.1 Rubrivivax sp. | reverse complement strand
GGCTTCAAGCCCGCCGCTGCCGGCACCGAGCCCGAAGTCATCGTCCAGCTCGGCTCGCGCTCGACGCGCACCGACGCATCGCCCTGGGACGACCCGCTCTGGTGGCGCGGCGGCGCGGGTGTCAGCCGTTGGCGCTATGGGCCCTGGACGAGCCCGCGCTGGGGCCTGTCGCTGCACATCGACGCGCCCCGCTTCGAACGCGAAGTGGCTCTGCTGCTGCGCGACCGCGTCAGCGGCAAGCCGCTGTACGAAACCCGCGCCAGCAACGATGGCGGCGCCGCCGCCAACAGCACGCTGATGGCGACGATGTTCCGCGCCGCGATGACGGACTTCCCGTCGACCGGGCCGAACCCGCGGCCGGTGGATGTGCCGCTGGTCTTTTCAGCGCAGTGAATCTGTCAGCGCCGCGGCCAGTGCCACGGTGACTGGCGGCAGCAGCGCGGGGGCAGCCCCTTGCGCCGTCGCGGCGGCGCCGCGGCCGGCGGCAGCAAGCTGGCGCAGGTCGGTTTCCCAGCCCTTGAATTTGTCGCGCGCGTGGCGGCGCTGCGCCGGCGTCGTGCTGTTGTGCACCAGCGCGCCGACATCGCAGTTGTGCTCGCGCACACGCTGCTGGTAACTGCGGCCTTCGGCGCTGGCCGCGGTTTCGAAGCGGCCCGCCAGGCGCTTGAGTTCAGCGGTCGTGCGATCGCGGTCCACCGGCTCGGAGGCCAGGCGGCGCAAGGTGCGCAGCACTTCTTGCTGGCGCGCCAGGCGCTCGGCGATCCAGGTTTCGGCGTTGAACGGTGAGGCTTTCACGCGCTCGGCGACGAGCTGCTTCTGGGCGTCGTCCAGGCGCCCGTAGATCGACTCGAAGCGCTCGACGGCACGCTCGGTCGCCGCTTTCTGGCGCTCGTCGGCACGGGCTTGCAGGTACTCGTCGCGGATCTCGGCGTTGGACTTGTTGTAGCGCTTTTCGATCTGCGCGATCTGCGCCGGCGTCAGGCTCGGTGCCAGCTCGGCGGCGGCCGGCAGTGCACGGTCGACCGCGGTGCCGACCCGCACGCTCAAGTCCTGCGTCAAGCGGCACAAACGCGCCGCGCTGACATCGCCCATGACTTGCTGCTGCATCTCGGCGAGCAGCGCGCCGTAGTCGTCGAGCTGGGTCGCGCGGTGCCAGGCAAACCAGCGCGCCAACGCTTCCTTGATGCGGGGGTTTTGCTCGTCGTTGAAGCCGACATAGTTGTCGAGCCACCAATGTGCGAGTTGCGGCCCCTGGCCATAAGTCACACGCAACATGCTGCAGCCGGCGAGCAGGCTCAACGCGCTGAGCGTGAACCCGATAATCGTGGCTCGTTTGAATCTGCCCATCGAACCCCACATGACCAAACTCCGCATGGCTCTGAATATCGTGATCATGGCAGCCGGCAAAGGCACGCGCATGAAGTCGGCATTGCCGAAAGTGCTGCACCGACTCGCCGGACGCAGTTTATTGCAGCATGTGCTCGATGCCGCCAAGCCGCTGCAAGCGGCTCGCACGGTGGTCATCACCGGGCATGGTGCGGACGAGGTCGAAGCCGCGATCGGCAACTCCGGCGCGGTGTTTGCGCGCCAGATGCCGCAGCTCGGCACCGGCCATGCGGTACAGCAGGCGCTGCCTGCGCTCGACGATGCGGCCGTGATCACGCTGGTGCTCAATGGCGACGTGCCGCTGATCCGCACCGACACCGCACAAACGCTGGCACAGGCCTGCGCCGGCACCCGGCTGGCGCTGCTGACGGTGAACCTGATGGATCCCAGCGGTTATGGCCGCATCCTGCGCGGCGCATCGAACGAGGTGCTGGGCATCATCGAACACAAGGACGCCAGCGCCACACAGCGCGAGATCCGCGAGATCTACACCGGCATCCTGGCGGCACCCACCGCAGCGCTGAAGCGCTGGGTCAGCGCACTGAAAAACGACAACGTTCAAAAGGAGTTTTACCTGACCGACATCGTCGCGATGGCGGTCGCCGTAGGGATGTCGGTGGTGGCCGCGCAGCCCGGCGGCGAGACCGAGGTGTTGGGGGTCAACAGCCCCGTGCAGCTGGCCGAGCTCGAGCGCCGCTTCCAGCGAGGTCAAGCCGATGCGCTGATGGAAGCCGGCGTGCGCCTGGCCGACCCGGTGCGTTTTGACCTGCGTGGCGAACTGCTTTGTGGCGCCGATGTCGAGATCGACGTCAACTGCATCTTCGAAGGCCGGGTGCAGCTCGGCGACGGCGTGCGCATCGGCGCGAACTGCGTCATCCGCGACGCCAAAATCGAAGCCGGCGCGGTGATCCACCCGTTCAGCCACATCGAAGGTGATGGCAGCGATGCGGGCGGCGTGCGCGTCGGCGCCGGCGCTTTGGTCGGGCCGTTTGCGCGCCTGCGCCCGGGCGCCGATCTCGGCGCCGAAGTGCACATAGGCAATTTTGTCGAAGTCAAAAACTCCAGCCTCGCCCGCGGCGCAAAGGCGAACCACCTGGCCTATGTGGGCGATGCGACAGTCGGCGAGCGCGTCAACGTCGGCGCCGGCACGATCACCGCCAACTACGATGGCGCGAACAAACACCGCACCGTGATCGGCGCCGGCGCGCATATCGGCTCGAACTGCGTGCTGGTGGCGCCGGTCAGCATCGGCGAAGGCGCGACGATCGGCGGCGGCTCGACGATTTCCAAAGACGCGCCGGCCGGCGAGTTGACGGTTGCGCGCGCCCGCCAGGTCACGCTCGACGGCTGGCAACGACCGGTCAAAGCGCCAAAAAAATAGCGCTCAGTCTGTCGGAACCGCCGGAAGCAACGGCAGCGCCGGCCGTTGCCAGGGCCGCGCCAGCCAGCGCTCGCATTCGTCGGCGTTCATCGGCTCGGCGATGAGGTGGCCTTGGACTTCGTCACAGCCATGGGCGGCGAGCCATTCGAGCTGCGCGAGGTTTTCCACCCCTTCGGCAACGACGCCCAGGCGCAGGCCGCTGGCCATGCGCACGATGGCGTGGGCGACGGCTGCGGCGCCTTCGTCGCCAGGCAGGTCCTGGATGAAGCTGCGGTCGATCTTCAGGCGGTCGATGGGCAGGTTTTTCAGGTGCGCCAACGAGGTGTAGCCGGTGCCGAAGTCGTCGACCGCGATGCGGATGCCACGCGCGCGCAGCCGGTTCAGCGTGCGCCGGACCTGCGGCAAATCGTCCATCAGCATGCGCTCGGTGAGTTCGAGCTCGAGGCCGTCACCGTCGACGCCGCCATCGAGCAAGACCTGTTCGATGAGTTCGACAAACCCCGTCGCCTGGAATTGCATCGTCGACAGGTTGATGCCGACGCGCACTGGCGCTTTGCCCAGCCCGCGCCAGCGCTTGGCGTGGCGCAGGCCTTCGACGAGAACCCAGCGGCCGATGCCGAGCATCAGCCGGCGCTCTTCGGCGACCTGCAAAAACGCGTCTGGCGAAATCAGCCCGCGTTCTGGATGTTGCCAGCGCAGCAAGGCCTCGACACCGACCAGCGCGCCGTCGGACAGCCGCACCTGGGGTTGGAAATACAGCACGAACTGCGATTCGCGCAGCGCCAGCGCGAGTTCGCTCTCCAGCACCAGCGCGTCGTAGGCCAAGCGCGCCATCGAAGGCTCGAAGAACAGGCATTGCGCGCGGCCCGCGGCCTTGGCGTGATACATCGCGGTATCGGCGTTTTTGAGCAGATCGCCGGGTGTCTGCGCATCGCGCGGATACAGCGCGACCCCGATCGACGGTGTCACCGAGATCGATGGCCCGTCGATTTCGGTCGGCGCTTCGATCGCCGCCAGGAGCTTGTGCGCGACAGCGCGGATATCGTCCTCGCTTTGCTCGCCGCCCAGCAGCACCACAAACTCGTCGCCGGCAAAACGGCCGACCAGGTCGGTCGATCGCAAGGTGCCGGTGATGCGCTGCGCCAGCACCTGCAGCAAGGTGTCACCGGCCGGATGGCCGAGCGAATCGTTGACCCGCTTGAAATGGTCGATGTCGACAAAGAGCATCGCCAGGGTGCGGCCGGCGCCCTCGGCGCGGGCGATCGCGGTCTCGACGCGCTCCAGAAACGCGCTGCGATTCGGCAGCCCGGTCAGGGCGTCGTGGTGGGCCAGGTAGTGGATCCGGGCCTGCGCCGCAAGCCGGTCGCGGATGTCGCGCACGATGGTCATGCGCAGCCTTTCGGATTGGTAGACCATCGTGCGCACGATGAACTCAACCGGGATCACGGTGCCGTCGCGGTGCACCAGCGCGCTGTCGTAGCTGATCTCGGCGCCTTCGGCGACAACCTGGCTGACACGCGCGCGGTAGTCCGGCGCGATGAACTCCAGGTTCGAGTGGCCGATCACGTCGGCCGCGGTGTAGCCCAGCATCTGCAGCAGCGGCGGGTTGGCGTCGGTGATGACACCGTCCTTGTGGAAGACGATGCCCTCGACGCTGGCCTGCATGAACTTGGCCAGCCGTTCTTCGCTTTCGCGGATCGATGTTTCAGCCAGGCGGTGGCGGGTGATATCGGCAATCAGCACAAAGGCCCCGATCGGGTCACCCGAGACGCCAACGTGCGGCAGCAGATGGACTTCGATAAACCGCGGCGAGCCGTCGGCAGCGCTCAGCTTGCGCTCGTAGCGCGCCGCCTCGCGCTGCTCAAGCACATGGTCGACTTGGGGTTGGATGACCCGGGCCGCCTCGTCGCCGATGACTTGGCTGACGGTACGCCCGAGGATCGTTTTTTCGTCGAAGCCGAAGGTCTCGGCATAACGCCGGTTGGCGTAGCGGCAGGTGTTGCCGGCACGTTCGTAGTACGCGATCGACACCGGCACGTTGTCGGCCAACAGCCGGAAACGATCGGACTCGGCGATCGCCGCCAGCTCGCGCAGGCGACTGTCGGTGACATCGATCACGACCGCGGTATAGCGCGCGGACTCGGCCCGCCAGACGGCGTCAACGTTGACCCAGGCCTTGCTGCCATCACCACGCAGCATGCGCATCGGCAGATGGAAATCGCGCTCGATTGCGAGCGCGGCGCGCAGGGCCTGGCGGCTGTCGGGCGGCACCGCCGACCACCAGCCGGTGCCCGCGGCGGCGTCAGCGCGCAGCTTGGCGAAGCTCAAGAACGCTGCGTTGGCAGATGAGGCGTGGCCGTCGGCCGACAGCTCGAGCACCGGGACTGGTAGCCGCTCAAGCAGGGCGTCGGTGTCGGCTCTCGCATCTTCGGGCGACGCCGCTGGCCCGCCCAGGTCCGAGCTCACGCCTGCACCAGCTTCGTTGCAGCGCCGGGCTCGGCCTGCTCGACCGTCTGCAACGCCAGGCAGAGGTCTTCCCAGGCGCGCGCCTTGTCGGGCAGATTGCGCAGCAGATACGCCGGGTGGTAGGTCACGATCAGGGGCACACCTTGGTAGCGGTGCACACGCCCACGCAGCCGGCCGATGGCCTCGTCGGTGCGCAACAAGGCCTGCACCGCAAAACGGCCCATCGCGAGGATCACCCGCGGCTGCACGAGTTCGATCTGGCGCACCAGGAAGGGCTCGCACTTTTGCAGCTCCGCCGGCTGCGGGTTGCGGTTGCCGGGTGGCCGGCATTTGAGCGTGTTGGCGATGTAGACCTGCCGGCGTGGATCGGCTTCAAGCGATGGGGCGATGCCGATCTCTGCAGCAACGTTGTCATGGCCGGTTTTGCGGTCGCTCGCGCCAGGGTTGTTGCCATCGTCGGGCCCGCTGCGGCCGAGGCCGATGGCACGCAGCATGTTGTCGAGCAGCTGGCCAGCAGCGCCGACAAAGGGTTCGCCGCGCTGGTCTTCCTGCTCGCCCGGCGCCTCGCCGACGATCATCCAGTGCGCGCGCGGGTGGCCGACACCAAAGACCGTCTGCCGGCGCGTCTGGCACAGGCTGCATGCGCGGCAACCAGCAACCGCCTCACGAAGATCGGGCCAGCCGAGCGTGCCGACGTCGATGGCGGGCAGGTCGGCCGCGGCGGGCGGCGACACCATCGCCGCGACATCGGACGACCGAAGCGCAGCCACGACGGGCGAGCGGGCAGCTGTCGTCGCCGCAGGCTGGCGGGCAGCACGCGGTGCGGCCGGCGTCGCCGCGCTGGCTGCCGGGACGTCGGGCAAGGCTGGTGCCGCCGCAAGCGCTGATGGCAGCGCCGGCAGCGCCGCAGCGGGCTGCCAGTAGGGCACCCGCAAGACCCGCAGCATCGCCAGTTGGCGTTCATCCAGCGGCATCGGGCTTCCGGTTCGGTTCGCTGGCGGCGCCACCAGCGACAAACAAACGCATCACGACGGCGTCTTCACGTTGCCCGGCGGCGGCCGGGTAGTAGCCGCGGCGCAGGCCCTGGCGCTCAAAACCGTTGTTGAGATAGACGGCTTGGGCGCGCGCGTTGCTGCTGCGCACTTCGAGCCAGATCGACGGGCAGGCGCGATCACGCGCGCACGCGCGCAACACCTCGAGCAGCAGGCGCGCGTGGCCTTGACCTTGGTACTGCGGCGCGACGGTGAGGTTGAGCAGATGCAGCTCGTCGACCCCCGGCATCGCCACGAAATAGGCGAGCAGCGTGTCGCCGTCGACGAGCATCTTCGCGACGTAACCGGCAGCCAGCGAGTCGATGAAATTGCCGCGTGTCCACGGGAACGGGTAGGCGCGCTGTTCGACCGCCATCACACGGCTGAGGTCGGCCACGGTCAGCGGCTGCAGGCTCGGCGCGGGGTCGCGCAGCACCGCGCTCACTGGTGCACCCTTGGCACTGCGTGCCATCTCGCCAAGCGATCGCATGGGCACTTGGGATGGCCCGGCGCGCTCATCTGGCTGCCGCTTCGGCCTGCTGCTGCTTGGTCGCTGCGCGCTCGCTGGTGGTCTGCGCAACCTTGTCGCGCAGGTACAGCGGCAGGGCCTGTGCAGCATCGACGCCCAGGCCCCGGGCGTGCGCGCGCAGGGCCAGGCGCAGCAGCGCGACTGCACGCTGCGGGTCGGTGTCGATGATGGCGTCAGCCTCGGCGCTGCGGGCCAGGGCAGCATCCGCGTGTAGCGTGTTCAACATCGTCACCCCGCTGCCAACGACGCAGCGCGGCCAGCCGCCCCACAGCCCTGGCAGCGATGCCGGGTCGCACAGCGCCGGTGCCGCCACGACGCGCCAGTCGCCGCCGATCCAGCGGTAGCGTGCCGCGTAGAGCTCGCCCATGCGCGCGTCCATCGCCACGCCGATATCGTCGGGCGGCGCCCCGCCGCTGGAGGCCCCCCGCGCGGCCTCGGCGACGAGCATCAGGCTGTCGATCGGCAACACCGGCTTGGCAACCCCGAAGGCCAGCCCCTGCGCCACTGAACAGGCGGTGCGCAAGCCGGTGAAAGCGCCCGGCCCGCAGCCGTAGGCGATGGCGTCCAGGGTCGCCATCTCCAGGCCCACGTCGGCCAACAGCGCGCGGATGCGCGGCAGCAATGTCGCCGACGCCAACGCGCCGCCGGCGCCTTGCCAGCAGCTGTCGCGACCGCGGTGCGTGAGCGCCACCGACATCCATTCGGTCGAGGTATCGAAGGCCAGGAGGGTCGGCGGCAAGGCGGTCGGCATGGTGGCCAGTGTAGCCATGCGATCATTCACCGATGGTGTGTAACACGCAGTGTCGTCGGGCCTCACGGGCGGGTCTGGTGACCCGGGCGCCAGCGGCTTCGTTGCTGGTCATTTCATTGCTGGCGACTTCGATGCTGGCCGGCAGTCTGCAAGCCGCGGAGCTGCCCGCGGCGGCCCGCGACGCGTTGCAGCGCGCACGCATCCCGGAGTCGGGCTTCAGCGTTTTTGTGCAGGAAGCCGGCGGCAGCCGCACCCTGCTCGCGAGCAACGAGCGGGCGGCCGTGAACCCGGCGTCGTTGATGAAACTGCTCACGACTTACGCAGCGCTGGACAGCCTCGGCCCGGCCTGGAGCTGGGCCACGCCGGTGTACTTTGGCGGGCCGCTGCGCGACGGCGTGCTCGAAGGCCCGCTGGTCATCAAAGGCGCCGGCGACCCGAAGCTGGTGATAGAGCGCCTGTGGCTGTTGCTGCGGCGGGTGCAGCAACTCGGTGTCACCGAGATCCGCGGCGATATCGTGCTCGACCGCAGCGCCTTTGCCGCCGTTGAAGGCGCTGCCACCGATTTTGATGGCGATGCAACACGGCCCTACAACGTGCTGCCCGACGCATTGCTGCTCAACTTCAAGTCGGTGACCTACAGCTTTGTGCCCGATCCCACCCGCGGGGTCGCCCGGGTGCTGGCCGAGCCCGAGCTCGGCGTCGCACGCGTCGAGCGCACGGTGCCGTTGAGCGCTGGCCCTTGCGACGACTGGCGGGGCGCGCTGAAGGCGGTTGCCGGCGACAAGGGCTATCGTTTTGCCGGCAGCTACCCACAAGCCTGCGGCGAGCAGACCTGGCCGCTGGCCGACCCGAACCCGGCGAGCTACAACGCGCGCTTCATCGAGGCGATGTGGCGTGATATCGGTGGTCGATTGACCGGGGTGGTGCGTGACGGCGCGGTGCCGGCGGGCGCGTGGCTGGCCTTCGAACACCGCTCGCCGCCGCTGGCAGAGACGGTCCGTGACATCAACAAATTCAGCAACAACGTGATGTCGCAGCAGCTCGCGTTGAGCCTGGCGCTGCACCGCGTGGGCGCGGCGCCCCCACGCGCGGGTGTCGGTGCGGGTGTCGGTGCGGGTGTCAGTGCGGGCGTCACCACCGCCGCCAGCGCCGGCGTCACCGCTGACGCGGCGCGGGACACCTTGCGGCGCTGGGTCGCCGAGCGCCTGGGCGAGCCGCCAGCGGAGATCGTCATCGACAACGGCTCGGGCCTGTCGCGCCACAACCGGGTTACCGCGGCGTGGTTGGGCGTGCTGCTGCAACACGCCTACACGAGCCCGGTGATGCCGGAGTTGATGAGTTCGCTGCCGGTGACCGGCCTGGACGGCACGCTGCGCCGATCGCGCGCTGCGCCGGGCCGCGCGCACCTGAAAACCGGCTCGCTGCGCGAAGTCACCGGCGTCGCGGGTTATGTGCTCGCCAATTCAGGGCAGCGCTACGTGCTGGTGGCGATCGCCAACCACGCCAATGCCCCGCAGGCACGCCCGGCGATCGACGAGCTGGTGCAATGGGTGATGCGCGACGGCGCCGCAGCGGCTGCCGGCCTGCCGCCGCCGCCTCTGGCAACGCGCCAGCCCCCAGGATCGAAAAAACCATGAGCGCTGCATGATCACCACCGACCCTGTGCTGACGAGCTGGATCGGCTACGCCGCCGCGACGCTGACCACCGCGTCCTTCGTGCCGCAGGCACTGCTGACGCTGCGCACCCGCGACGTCAGCGGCATCTCGCTGGGCATGTACAGCGCGTTCACGATCGGCGTTGCGCTGTGGCTGCTTTACGGCCTGAGCCTGAACGAATGGCCGATCGTCGTCGCCAACACATTCACGCTGCTGTTGGCGCTGACGATCCTGGCGACAAAAATTGCCGTCGACTGGCGGCGCGGTCAGAAGCGGTAAGCGACGCCGAAGGAGTAGGTGATCGGGCGGAAATCGATCGTCGTCGTCAGCACGGTGCTGGCGGTGGCCACCAGGTCGGTCTTGACCTGGACCTTGGCGACGCTGGCGAAGAGGCCCCACTCGCGCGACAGCATGTAGTTGGCACCGGCCTGCACCACCAGGCCGACCGAGTCGCTCATCTCGACCTTGGGCGCCAGGCTCGATCGGATGCCGGTGAAGCGGGTGTAGTTGACACCCACGCCGACATAGGGACGCAGCGTATCGCCGACGTTGCCGAAGTGGTAGTTGGCGATCACCGTGGGCGCGACGTTTTTGGCCGACAGGATGTCGTCACCCAAAAAGGCGACGCTGCCTGCAGCGTTGGCCTTCAAGCGCGGCGGGATGCCGAGCACCAGCTCGACACCGACATTCGGCGTCAGCAGGCGCTCGTAGACAAAGATCAGCGTCGTCGCATCGCCGGTGGTCGCGTCGGCACCGGGCGGGATGCCGATGCCCTTGATGCCGCTGGTTTTGGAGTGCGTGTCGTAGCGGATCAGACCCGCCTTGACGATATTGACTTCCTGGGCCAGCGCGGCCGGGCTGGCGAGCGCGGCGCCCAGGACAGTCATCGCGGTGGCGATTGGCAGACGGCGGGTATGGGGGGTCATGGGTGTCCTCCTCGGGGGCGAGTCAAGGCCTGGGCTCAGAGCCAGCCGTAAGAGCGCAGCAGGCGCAGCGCCTCGTCGCTGATCACCTTGTGGCCCAGCGTGGTGGGGTGCACACCGTCGGCAAACTGCCAGGTGCTGGTATCGACGCCATCGCGCACGCCGTTGTAAGGCGCGCCGGCGGTGCTGTTGCAAAACAGCGAGGAGCCGTCGGTCACTGCGCCGCCGGTGATGGCGACGATCTTGGCCGCGTCGCAGGCCGGGATGGTGTTGTTCGTGACGCCGTATTTGGCGGGGTTGTTGTAGGCCTCGCGGAAGATCGCATTGGCGTCGACGAGTTGCACCGGCAGCCCGGTGACACCTTCACGCAGCCAGAGATTGAAGATGTCGGCCAGCCCCGACAACGACTGCTTGGACGCCGCCGGCAGCGTGCTGCCATACGGTGTCAGCGACGAATCCGGCAGGTTCCAGACCATCACGTATTTGCCGCCTTTGGCCAGGATCTGGTCCTTGATGTAAGCGGAGAGTTCCAAGGCTGCTTTTTTCAACTCGCCCTGGGCCTCGAGCTGCGCCGTCAACAGCAGGCCGTTGGCCTGGTCGACCGTGATGCGCCCGGCAGCGGCATCGCCCTGGATCACCGCGGCCTTGGCGCCAAGCACGCCGGCCTGGATGAAGACATCGTTGTTGCCACCAAAAACCACGATCAGGTCGGTGGCCTTGAAGCTCGTGAAGCGCGCCAGGTGGTTGGCGATCTGGGTCGACATCGGCACCGTGAGCGCGCCGGTGGCCTTGCCGATGCCGTTGGCGTCGGTGACCCGCGAGCCGCCCTGGCCATAGCCGGTGCAGGTGCCGGCTAGCGCCGGGTTTGCAGCCGCTGGGCATTTGACCGAACCCGGGCCAAAGCCGACTTCAGCCGGTGTCAGCAGCAGCCCGAGGGTCGTGGCGACGTTTTCGATCCAGACAGTGGCGGTGGCGCTGTTGGTCGTGAACTTGCCACCGAAGTAAGGCGGCGCGCCGCCGCCGACGAGCGAGGTTGCCGGTGCATAGGCGCCGACGTCGCTGAGGCTGTCGCCGAAGGAGACCACCGCGGTGAACGCGCCCTTGCTCGTCGGCGCGCCTTCGGGGCTGCCGCTGCCGGGCACGTAAGGATCGCTGCCGCCGCAGGCGACGAGCAGGGCCGCGGCCACCGCGGCCAGCGTCCAGGATCGAAGGTGTTGGGTCTGCATCGCGGGCTCCGGCTGGTCTGTGCGCATGTCAGGCCGCAGTGCTGTTCTTCCGCACCGGGCGCTGGGTCAGCGCAAAAAAACGAACGATCGTTCTCTTCAGCAGAGGACTATAGGGGCGGCTGGATGTGCCAACGCGCCGGGTTATCCCGTTGGGTCGCCCGCCGGCTTGGCCGGCGTCGCGCCGATCAGAAAGGATTGCTGCGCGCGCGCGATGCGGCGAGTTGCCCCAGGCCACGGTGGCCGCCGCTGGCAAAGCGGCGGTCGTCGGCGTAGAGCCAGGCATCCGGCCCGGCGCCTGCGATCAGGGTCAGCGCGCTGCAATCGGGCAAGGGGGCGTCCGCCTTGCAAGCCGCGGTACTGGCGTTGGCCAGGCCGTAAACCGACGGCGCGCGGACTGCCGTCTGCGTCATTTCGTCGGCCAGCACGAGGCCGACAAAGCGCCCGTCGTTGAGGATATTGACGCGGATGCGGCCGTTCAATGCAGCCGACAGGCGTGCCAGCAAGGCCGCCCGGTCGGTGTCGGTAAAAGCCGCCTTCTGCGCGGCGGCAAAGGGCGTCACGCCGACATCGGGCATCGTCGAGACGACGACCTTGCCGCCGAGGCTGACGATGCGGTTGACTTGCTGCGCAATCAACTCGCCGCGCTGCCGCGCTACTGCGATCAGTGCGGCCTCGTTCTGGGCCGGGAATTGCGCATACAGATCGAGGATGTCGTTGGTGCCGGCGAGCAAGGTGACCAAGTCCTTTTCGGTAAACCCGCCAGCGGCGACCTGGGCATCGACCTGGGCCGGCAGATCGGTGGCACGGGCGCCAGCGGCAGCGCGACTCAGGCCTTGTTGTGCACCCGTGCCGACGGGGCACTCGGGAAACCCGAAGTTGTAGAACGTGGCGACAACCTGGGTCCAGATCGGCAGGGACTTGCAGTCGCGGGTGACGCTATCGACCAAAAAACCGTTGACGGCGTATTTGCGGCCGTCGCTGGTGATCACACTCCACTCGTCGCCGAAGGTGATCATCCGCGTCGGGGCAAAGGGTTCGATCTGCGCCGTGCCGCCGCCGCAGGACGCGAGCATCGCGACGCTGACCACGATACCGGCAAGACGGCGCACAAGTCGCGCTGTCGAAGGGCTTGAGTTCAGGCGGGCGAGGATCATCGTGGATGGCAGGTCTTTGTTCGTGGATGTCGGCAGGGTCAGTCTGTCGAGGCCCGGCGCAGGCGGTCGCGAACGCCGTCCCATTCGGGCTCATCGGGCGGCCTTTCGACCCAGATCTGGCCAACGCCATCGTCGTCAAACTGGCGCAGCACGCTGAAGAGTTCGTGCGCCGCCAAAACCGCATTGTCGGGCATCCGGCGGTAGTCAATCGTTGCAGCGATCGTTGGGGCGATTGGCGGGCGCTGGCGCGCGTAGACGCCCAAGCGCAGCCGCGGGTCGGCGGCTTGCGCGTGCATGAGCGCTGCGGTGAGCCGCTCAGCGGCGGCGAGCCGCACTTCGGCCAGCGGCGCATAGTGCGATTCGAGCGATCCGGGCACCACCGGCGAGGCAAGGTCGGGCAGCAGCAGCGGGCACCCCAGCACGGCTTCGATGTGCCGCCGGTCGACGGTGCCAGGCCGCAGCAGGTAGGGCTGGGCGCGGCTGCAGTCGACGATCGCCGACTCGATGCCTTCGCGACAGTCACCGCCATCGAGGATCAGCAGTTGGTCACCCAGTTCGGCACGCACATGCTCAGCGCGGGTCGGGCTGACCCGCCCAAATCGGTTGGCGCTGGGCGCGGCAACACCGGCGACGCCGAGTTCGGCGGCGGCGCGCAGCAGGGCCCGCGCCACCGGATGGTCCGGGCAACGCAGGCCGATCGTGGCCGCGCCTGCGGCAGCGGCGGCACCAACGCCAGGCCGGCGTGGGACGATCAGCGTCAGCGGGCCGGGCCAGAACTGCGCCGCGAGCTCGCTCGCCAACAGCGGCATCGCTGGCGTGAATTGCGCGGCGGCGCCCATGTCGGCGATATGCACGATCAGCGGGTGGTCGGCGGGCCGGCCCTTGGCGGCAAAGATCGCGGCGACAGCGGTGTCGTCGTCGGCACGCGCGCCCAGGCCGTAGACCGTTTCGGTGGGAAACGCCACCAGCGCGCCGGCGGCGAGCGCGCGCGCAGCGGTGCGGATGTGTGCCGGGTCGTCGCCGCGAAGGATGGGCATCGGCGCGGTGCAATGCGGCAGTTCGGCGCGCCGGCTCAGAACGCCGGCAGGCCGAGAATCTGCGCCGCCTGCAACGCGCGGCCACGCGCGGTGGGCGCGTCGGCCGCAGTGATCGTAAGATGACCCATCTTGCGGCCACGGCGCGCGTCGGGCTTGCCGTAGAGATGCAGATGGGCACCAGGAATGCGCAGCACCTCTTCCCAGGGCGGCGAGGTCGGCAGCGCGCCGCCGCTGCGGAACCAGAGGTCGCCGAGAAGGTTGAGCATGACCGCGGGCGAATGCTGGCGCGGTGTGACCAGCGGCCATCCGGCGGTGGCGCGCACCTGCAAGTCGAACTGCGAGATATCGCAGGCATCGATGCTGTAGTGGCCGGAGTTGTGCGGCCGCGGCGCCATCTCGTTGGCCAGCACGCTGCCGTCGGAAAGCAGGAAGAACTCCACACACAGCACACCGACGTAGGCCAACGACTCGGCGACGGCCAGGGCATGGCTGACGGCCTGCTCCGCCGCTGCCGCGGGGATGTCGGCGGCCGGCACCTGGGTCACCGCGAGGATGCCACCCCGATGCAGGTTCTGCTGCACCGGCAGGTGCACGCTGTGCCCGCTCGCATCACGCGCAACGATCACGCTGAGTTCGCCGCGAAGGTCGACACGCTGCTCAAAAATGCACGCCACGCCGTTCATCGCGCGCCAGGCTGCGGCCAGCGCGGCGGCGTCGTCGACCAAGGCCTGGCCTTTGCCGTCGTAGCCGAGGGTCGAGGTTTTCAGCATGCCAGGAAACAGCTCCGGCGGGACCGCGACGAGGTCGGCTTCGGCTTCGATCGGCTTGAAGGGCGCGCAGGGCACGCCACTGGCGACAAAATGGGCCTTTTCGCGCGCCCGGTGCTGGCAGACCGACACCGCGGCGGCCGAAGGCGATACCGGGCAGTGTGCGGCAAGCGTGGCCAGCGCATGCGCCGGGACGTTTTCGAACTCGGTTGTGATGACGTCGCAGAGCTGCGCCATGCGCGCCAACGCGGCCGCATCGTCGTAGGGCGCGAGAAGGTGCTCGTGCGACACCAGGCCGGCAGGGCTCGACAGATCGGGATCGAGCACCACGGTGCGCAGGCCCAGCAGTTGAGCGGCATGGACGAGCATGCGGCCAAGCTGGCCGCCACCCAGGACACCGAGGACTTGCACCGGGTGCGAGGCCTCGCCGGCAGAGTCCATCGTGAGGTCCGAGGCTGTGGCCGACGTCACAGGGGCAGCGATGCTGTCATTGCGCGCGCTGCCGCGGTTTGCTCGGCGCGGTAGGCCTCCAGTCGCGCCAGCAGCGCCGGGTCGTCGGCAGCCAAGATGGCGGCGGCAAATAGCGCCGCATTGACCGCGCCGGCCGGCCCGATGGCGAAGGTCGCCACCGGAATGCCCTTGGGCATCTGCACGATCGAGTAGAGAGAATCGACACCGTTGAGGTAGGTGGTCGGGATCGGCACTCCCAGCACCGGCACGGTGGTCTTGGCCGCCAGCATCCCCGGCAGATGTGCTGCACCACCGGCACCGGCGATGATCGCCCGCACGCCGTTGGCGCGGGCAGTTTCTGCCATGCG
>JANPDN010000174.1:0-6386 GCA_031431555.1 Rubrivivax sp. | reverse complement strand
CTCTCCCGCCAAGTCACTCGACTTCGACCGGCGCGTGCCGGCCGCCGTGGCGCGGCGCATCACCGAGCCCACGTTCTTGCCGCAGGCGGCCGAGCTGATCGACGTCATGCGGCGCCAGCCGGCGGCACAGGTCGCCGCGCTGATGGACCTGTCGCCGGCGCTGGCTGCACTTAACGTCGAACGTTATGCAGCCTGGCAGGCTACGGCCGTGATGCCGGCAGCCAAGCCAGCGGTGTTGGCATTTGACGGCGATGTTTATGGCGGGCTCGATGCCTCAACGCTCAATACCGCCGATCTCGACTGGGCGCAGGCGCACCTGGTGCTGCTGTCGGGCCTGTACGGCGCCTTGCGGCCGCTGGACCTGATCCAGCCGCACCGGCTGGAGATGGGCACCGCGGTGAAGACCCGGCATGGCAAGGATCTGTACGCGTTTTGGGGCGACACCGTGGCGGCCTACCTGAACACGCAGTTGGCCGATGCGACGCGGCCGCTGGTCGTCAACCTGGCGTCGCAGGAATATGCCCGCGTCGCGCTGCGCCCGGCGCTCGTTGCGCGGGTCATCCATTGCCAGTTCGAAGACTGGAAGGATGGCCGCTACAAGGTCATCAGCTTTTTTGCCAAACGCGCGCGCGGCCTGATGGCGCGCTATGTGGTCCAGAAGCGGCTGCGTTCAGCGGCCGGATTGAAAGCCTTCGACACAGAAGGCTACAAATTTGACGCCGACGCGAGCGCGCCCGAGCGCCTGGTCTTCAGGCGCTGAGCTGGAGTAGTTGGGCAACTTCAGCGAAAATTTGGGCATGAGTACGAGCGTCCAACAAATCACCCCGGAGCTGCGCCGCTGGATCGTCGCCCAGGCTGAAGCCGGCTGCCAGCCCGAAGACGTGGTCAAGGCGATGCAGGCCAGCGGCTGGGCCGAAGACGTGGCGCTCGCGGCAATGGAAGAGACCCTGCGCGGGCGACTCGCCGAAGTGCGCGCCGGGGTGCGCGGCGAAGCCCGGGTTGATGGCCAAAGCGAGCCTGGCCATACGCTGCGCGGCGAACTCCCGCAGGGCTCCAAAGTGCCGCGGCCGGCGATCGACGAAGGCGCCACCGAGATCGTCATCGAAGGCCATGTGGTGCAGGTCGTGGCCTCGATGCAGGTGCCGCAGCTGGTGGTCTTTGGCCATCTGCTCACCGACGCCGAATGTGACGGCCTGATGGACTTGTCGCGGCCGCGGCTGGAGCGCAGCGAAACCGTGAAAAACGATACCGGCGGCAGCGAAGTCAACCCCTCGCGCACCAGCGACGGCATGTTTTTCACGCGCGGCGAAACGACCCTGATCGACCGCATCGAGCGCCGTATCGCCGCACTCGTCAACTGGCCACTCGACCATGGCGAGGGCTTGCAGATCCTGCGTTACCGCCCGGGCGCCGAATACAAACCGCATCACGACTATTTCGACCCGGTGCATGCCGGCACGCCGCGCATCCTGGAGCGTGGCGGCCAGCGCGTGGCGACGATCGTGACCTACCTGAACCAGCCCGAACGCGGCGGCGCGACGGTCTTCCCCGACGTCGGCCTGCATGTCGCCCCGGTGCGTGGCAGCGCGGTCTTTTTTACCTACGACCGCCCGCACAAGATGACCCGCACGCTGCACGGCGGCGCACCGGTGCTGGCCGGCGAAAAGTGGGTCGCCACGAAGTGGCTGCGCGAGCGCGTTTTCACCTGAACTCGGAGCGGCGTACGACTTCATTTCGCGCGTTCGGGCAGCGGCGCGCGCAGAGCCGGCGCAAGGGGTGGCCCGGCTACGTTTATGGAATTCTTATGCACTCCGCCGGGCCACCCCTCGCACCGGCTCTACGATAAACATCGTCGGCGTTTGAAAGGTCGAACAAACCAGCGCGCTGAGTTGGTTTTCTCAACACCCAACCCGCCATCGGCTCAGCCGGGATTGGGGTGGCCGGCGGGCGTAAGAATTCCACAACCGAAGCCGGCCACCTCGATTCCGGCTGCGCGGACCACGGCAGACTGGAGTCGTCGCGTCCAGCCCGCGCCCGAGAACCATCACCGGCCGAACCGGGCCCAACGGTCACACGCGTTTTGTGCGGTTGAACGCAGATCCGCGTCAGTCGATGTCCAAGGGCTCCAGCGCGCCGAAGGTACTGAGCAGCGCTTCAATCGCCGGGCGAGTTTCGAGCAGGCGCTGGAACTCTTCCGGTGTCACCGCGCGGCTGGTCAGGAAGCCCTGGTACTCGTCGCAGCCAAGCGACTGCAAGAAAGCCAGTTGCGCCGGGGTCTCGACGCCTTCGGCGATGACCTTGAGCTTCAGGCTGTGGGCCAGCGCGATGATCGCCGTGACGATGGCTTCGTCGTCGGGGTCGCTGTCGAGGTCGCGCACAAAAGAGCGGTCGATCTTCAGCGCCGTGATCGGCAGCTTCTTGAGATAACTCAGCGACGAATAGCCAGTGCCGAAGTCGTCGATCGCCAGGTGCACGCCCATTTCGCTGAGCTGCTGCGCGATGACCAGGCTCAGCTCGGGGTCGGCGAGCAGGATCGATTCGGTGACCTCGAGTTCGAGGCAACTTGCCGGTACGCCGTGGCTCTGCAGCGCCGCGGCCACCAGCGCGGGCAGGCCACGTTCACGCAAGTGTGTCGACGCCAGGTTGACGGCCACCGGGATCGGCGCCAAGCCGGCGGCCATCCAGGCCGCGGCTTGTTTGCACACCGTCCTGATCGCCCACTCGCCGATCGGGATCACCAGGCCGGCACTTTCGACCAGTGGCACAAAGTCCGCCGGCTGCAACAGGCCGCGGTCGGGGTGCTGCCAGCGGATCAGGGCTTCGGCGCCGACGATGCGCCCGTTGATGACGTCGACCCGCGGTTGGTAGTGCAGCACAAACTCGTCGCGCTCCAACGCGCGGCGCAGGCTGGACTCGAGTTGCAGGCGCTCCAGCGCACGCTCGTTCATCGAGCGGTCGTAGAGCTGAAAGCCGCCGCGGCCGGCCTCCTTGGCGCGGTACATCGCGGTGTCGGCATTCATGAGCAGGGTGTCGATATCGTTGCCGTCTTCGGGGTAGCTGGCGACACCCACGCTGCCGCCGACAAAAACTTCGGTGCCCTGGATATTCAGCGGCTCGGCCAGGGTCGCGACCAGGCGGCGCGCCACCGTGGCCGGATCCTGCGCCGACTGCACATCGGTGATGAGCACGATGAATTCGTCGCCACCCAGTCGCGCGATGCTGTGTGTGTTGTCATCGTCCGGGCCGTCCAGGCTGCCAAGGGCGACACGGGCGACCGAATCGTTGGCACGCAACGCACCGGCCAGGCGCTCTGCTGCCAGGCGCAGCAACTCGTCGCCGGCGGGGTGGCCCAGGGTATCGTTGACACGCTTGAAATTGTCGAGGTCGACAAACATCACCGAGAGCCGGCGCTGGTAACGCTCGGCCTGGGCCAGCGCCTTGGCCAACTGTTCGATGAACAGCAGGCGGTTTGGCAAGCCGGTCAGCGGGTCGTAGTAGGCCAGGCGGCGGATCTGCTCCTCGGCGTCCTTGCGCCGCGTGATGTCGTGCACCGCACCGGCAAGGCGCGCCGCCTGGCCGTCGGCGCCACGTGCAATCAGCTCGACCTGCTGGTGCACATGGCGCACTGTGCCGTCGGCCATCACGACGCGGTGGTCGATCGCAAAACCATCCCCATGTTCGGCCGCGCGCTCGCAGGCGCCGCGCAGGCGTAACGCATCGTCAGCATGCACCGCGGCAAAAAAGCGCTCGGCATTGACCCGGCTTTCGTCGCCGACATGGCCGACGATGCGCCAGGCCTGCGCCGACGGCGTCACCAGGTCGGCAAGCAGGTCCCATTCCCAGTCGCCCATCTCGCCGATGCGCTGGGCGTTGGACAGGCGGCGCTCGTTCTGCTGCAGGTCGTTGATCGCCGCACTGGCACGCAGCATGTAGTGCACCCGGTGCGGCAGCACCGACCAGTTGATCGGCTTGGTCACGAAGTCGGTGGCGCCGACCTCGAAAGCACGTTCGATCGACTGCGTATCGTTGAGGCCGGTCATCATCACCACCGGCACGCGCATGCCGCCGGGCAGGCGGCGCAGTTCGGCACAAACGGTGAACCCGTCCATCACCGGCATGCTCACGTCGAGCAGCACCAGGTCGGGCAGCTGTGCGCGCAAGGCGTCGAGCGCGAGCTGGCCATCGGCGGCTTCGCTGACTGCGAAGCCGGCCTTGGTGAGGGTGGCGCGGGTCAGGCGCCGGCCGCCGGCATCGTCGTCGACGACCAGGATGCGTGCCGGGCCCGTCATTTGGACTGCTCCAGTTCGGCGACCAGCGCAACACGCAACTGGTCGAGCATCGGTCCGACCGCGGCTACCAGCGTGCCGACGCCTTCGGCCTGGTCGGCCTTGGCCAGGCGCTCGAGCTCACGGCACAGATCGCCCAGCGCACTGGCACCGACATTCAGGCTGGCCGACTTCAGGGCATGGGCGGCGCTGCCGATCTCGGCCAGCTGCTGCGCGGCCCAGGCAGCTTGCAGCCGTGCCAGATGCTGTGGTGCTTCGTCGAGATAGAGCTGGATCACCTCGACCAGGACACTGCCGTCGTCATCGACGGCGCGGATGTTGTCCAGCGCTGCGCGGTCGAGCACCATCGCGGGTACCAGCGTGCCGGCGTCCCTGGCGGCGGCAGCGGCATCGTTTGCGGCATCGTTTGCGGCATCGTCGGCGCTTCTCGCAGCGGGCGCGGCGGCCTCGGCGTTGTCGACCTCGACCCGGTCGGCGGGCAACCAGCGCGCGAGGATCGTCGCCAGCTGCTTGCGGCTGTAGGGCTTGGCCAGGTGGTCGTCCATGCCGCTGTCCAGGCAGAGCTGGGCGTCGCCGGCGAGCGCGTTGGCGGTCAGGGCCACGATCGGCAGCCGTTCAGGTGCGGCGTTAGCCTGCTCATGCGCCCGGATGGCGCGGGTCGCCGCGTAGCCGTCCATCACCGGCATCTGGCAGTCCATCAACAGGATGTCGTAGCGGCGCGCGCGCACTGCATCCAGCGCTTCCTGGCCATTCGGCACGATGTGGAACTCGCAGCCCAGGGCCTTGAGCATGTTGCGCGCGACGACCTGATTGACGCCGTTGTCCTCGGCCAGCAGCACGTTGGCGCGGATGCGCGGCGGGCGGGCCTCGGCCACCGAGGCGACGCCTGGCAGCGCTGCATCCGACACCGTCTGCGCCAGCGCGCGCAGCAGGTCCTGGCGCCGGATCGGCTTGGACAGATACGCGCTGATGCCGGCGCCACGCGCCCGGGCCAGTTCGTCGGGCGAATGCAGCGAGGTCGCGAGCACCACCTTGAGGTCCTTGATGCGCGCGTCCGCACGCACTGCCGCGGTCAGCTCCAGGCCGTCCATGCGGGGCATCTTCATGTCGATGATGGCGATCTCGAAAGGGTCGCCTTCGGCGTGCGCGCGTTGCAACTGGGCCAGGCCCTCGATGCCGTCGGCGGCGAGTGCACAGCGCATGCCGGCAGCCATGACCCGGTGTTCGAGGATGTCGCGGTTGGTCGCGTTGTCGTCGACGATCAAGACCCGCCGCTGCGCCAGGCCGCTCGGGCTGGGCACGCTGGGCAGGCCGGCGGCGGGCATCAGCGGCAACGTGAACCAGAAGGTCGAGCCGTCGCCCGGGGTGCTTTCGACACCGATCTTGCCGCCGAGCAGTTCGACCAGGCTGCGCGAGATCGCCAGGCCCAGGCCGGTGCCGCCAAAACGCCGGGTCGTCGAGCCATCGGCCTGCTCGAAGGCCTGGAACAGCCGCGAGCGGGCCTCGTCACTGACGCCGATGCCGGTGTCGTGGACCGCGAAGCGCAGCGTCCATTCGTCCTGCTTGTGGACGTCGATCAGGACCTCGCCGGTGTCGGTGAACTTGACCGCGTTGCCGATCAGGTTGGTCAGGATCTGGCGCAGCCGGTAGGGGTCACCACGCACCGCGCCGGGCAGGTTTTCGTCGATCCGGCAGGCGATCTCGAGCTTCTTCGCA
Organism: Rubrivivax sp.; assembly: GCA_031431555.1. GTDB lineage: Bacteria > Pseudomonadota > Gammaproteobacteria > Burkholderiales > Burkholderiaceae_C > Rubrivivax. Next base: position 384 of record JANPDN010000174.1, on the reverse strand, counting down.
TGGGCCCGCGGCGCAAGCAGCTGGACCACGTCTTCAACCGCCTGGTAGATGTCGAAATCCAGCGTTTCGGTCTCGAGTTTGCCGGCTTCGATCTTCGAGAAGTCCAGGATGTCGTTGATGATCGACATCAGCGCTTCACCCGAATTGCGCACCGTTTCGACAAAGGGGCGCTGGTGGTCGTCGAGTGGGGTCTCGAGCAGCAGCTCGGTGAGTCCGAGCACGCCGTTCATCGGGGTGCGGATTTCGTGGCTCATGTTGGCCAGGAATTCGCTCTTCGCGCGGTTGGCGTTTTCGGCGGCGTCCTTGGCGGCGCGCAGTTCCGTTTCGCGCTGGCGCAATTGCTGCTCGGCCACCGCACGCTGGGTGATGTCGAAAAAGACGGTA
>JANPDN010000173.1:0-22629 GCA_031431555.1 Rubrivivax sp. | reverse complement strand
GGCTGCGCCGCACCAAACGCGGCCTCGAGCCGAGCGCGTGCCGGGGCCAGCGCCTGCACGACCGCTGGCGAAAGCAGGCCCCAGACATCGGCCGGCAGCAGCAGGCGCGGCGTGGCTGGCAAGGGGCGCGGGTCGGCGCCGAGCAGCACGTCGGCAACCCGTGCGAAGGTTGGCAGCTCACGCGCAAACCAGCCGCAGGTGTCCAGGCTCGGCGCCAGATCCAGGCAGTCTTGCAGCGAGACCCGGCCGTGGCTGGGGCGCAGCCCGACCAGCCCGCAGTGGCTGGCGGGCGCGCGCACCGAGCCACCGGTGTCGGTGCCGAGTGCAAAGTCGACGAGCCCGCTCGAGGCCGCCGAAGCACTGCCCGACGACGAGCCGCCGCTGATGCGGTCTGGCGCGGCGCCGTTTTGCGGCGCGCCGAAATGGGCGTTGTTGCCGTTCATCGAGAAGGCCAGTTCGTCGGTCACCGTCTTGCCGGCAAAGGCCGCGCCGGCGTCGAGCAGGCGCTGCACCGTGGGCGCCGTGCGCTGCTGGATGCCCGACATCGCGAGCAGCAGCGGCTGGCCGCCGCTGGTCGGATAACCGGCGACATGGAACAGGTCTTTGACCGCAAAGCGCAAGCCCGACAAGGGCCCCGAGGCGGCATGCGCGACCGGCAGGTCGGGGTAGGGCATGAAGGCCCGCGCGCTATCGTCGATCGGCGGCATCTGGCATCTCCCGGTCAGGCCGAGGCGGTGGAAGCAGTGACATCGGTGCGCAAACAGCGCGCGTAGTGCAGCGGGCCGAGCATCACCGGCGCGGGGCGGGACTGGGCGCAGGCGTCGATGGCCAGCCGGCAGCGCGATGCAAATGCGCAGCCGGCGGGCAATGCGCTCAGGTCGGGCGGCGCGCCGGCGATCGTCTCCAGCCTGGCGCCCGGGGCCAACGCGCCATGCGCTCGGCTCCTCAGCAACGCCACGGTGTAAGGGTGCCGCGGCGCGTGGATCAGCGTGCGCGCTGGGCCTTCTTCGACGATGCGCCCGGCGTACATCACGGCGATGCGGTCGGCGACTTCGATCGCGGCGCCGATATCGTGGGTCACGAAGATCACCGCCAGCCCCATCTCGCGCTGCAGCTCGCGCAGCAGCAGCAGGATCTGGATCTGCACCGTGGCGTCGAGCGCCGTCGTCGGCTCGGCGGCGACCAGCAACTGCGGCCGGCCAGCCAGCGCCAGCGCGATCATCGCGCGCTGGCGCATGCCGCCGCTCATCTCGTGCGGGTAGGCCGACAGGCGCCGCTCGGGGCTCGGGATGCGCACCCGTTCGAAGAGCGCCAGCGCACGCTGGTGCGCATCGGCGGCGCTGACGTTTTCGTGGCGCCGGATGCTCTCAGTGATCTGCGCGCCCAGGGTGTAGACCGGGTCCAGGGCGAGCAGCGGCTCCTGGAAGATCATCGCCGCGACGCGGCCGCGGTAGTCGGCCAGCGCCGCCGGCGACAGCGCCAGCACGTCCTGCCCGCCGACCTGCACGCGGCCGCCGATCTTGGTGCGTTTTGGCGCATGCAGGCGCAGCAGCGAACGCAGCGTGACACTCTTGCCGCTGCCAGATTCGCCGATCAGCGCGACGACTTCGCCGCGCCGCACCGCCAGGTCAACACCGTCGACCGCATGCACCGGCCGGCGCCCACCGGTGAAGGTGACGCTGAGGTTCTGGATATCGACAAACGGCGCTTCGGCGACGCTGGTCACTGGACGACCCTCTGCGCTGCGCGCTGCGGGATGAGCGCTTGGGGCGGCCCTGCGCGCGTCATGTCATCACCTCGGCGCTGGTCTTCGCCGCCGCGCTGTGACCGCTGCCGGCCTCGTACATCAAGCAGGCGACACCTGCAACCAGCGCCGGCACGCGTTGGGCACAGACCGGTTGGGCTTGCGCGCAGCGGGTGTGGAAGCGGCAGCCCGGCGGCGGGTTGATCGGGTTCGGCGGGTCGCCGGCCAGCGGCGGCTTCTCAGTCCGGCGGTCGGGGTCCATCGACGGGATGCTCGACAGCAGTGCCCGCGTGTAGGGGTGCTTCGGCTGCTCGAACAAACTTTCGCTGGCGCCGATCTCGACCACCTGGCCGAGGTACATGACCATCACGCGGTCACACACCGAGCGCACGACATTGAGGTCGTGGCTGATGAAGACATAGGTCAGGCCGAACTCGTCCTTCAGGTCGAGCAGCAGGTTGATGACCTGGGCCTCGACAGATTTGTCCAATGCCGAGACAGCTTCGTCGAGGATGATCAGGCGCGGTTGCAGTGCCAGCGCGCGGGCGATATTCACGCGCTGGCGCTGGCCGCCTGAGAGCTCGTGTGGATACCGCTCGGCAAAGCGGCGCGGCTCCAGGCCGACACGCGCGAGCAGGTCGCGGGCCCGCTCGACCGCCTGGCCGTGGGGCGTGCCATGCACCTGGGGAGCAAAGGCGATGCCGTCTTCGATCGTCAGGCGCGGGTTGAGCGAGGCATAACTGTCCTGAAAGACCATCTGCACCTGGCGCCGGTAGGACTTCAGGTTCAGGTCTGGGCCGCCGACCGCGGCGCCGTCGAAGCTCACCTCGCCGTGGTCGGGTGTGATGAGATGCATGAGCAGGCGCGCGGTGGTGCTCTTGCCACAACCCGACTCACCGACCACCCCCAAGGTCTCGCCGGCAGCGACCGCAAAGCTCACGCCGTCAACCGCGCGCACGACACCGCCGCCGCGGCCGAAGACGTCTTTTTTCAGCGGGAAGTGTTTGACCAGGCCCTGTACCTGCAGCAGGCTGTGTCCGGACTGGTTAGCGGGCGAGGGTGCGCGTGTCGACGCGAGCAAGGGCGCGGCTGCGGTCAAGTCTTGATCTCCATCGCGTTGCGCAGCCCGTCGGAGAGCAGGTTGAAAGCGATCGAGGTGATGAAGATCATCACGCCCGGCAGTGCGGCGATCCAGGGCTGGACATAGATCGCCGTGCGCAGCGTATTGAGCATCAGGCCCCACTCGGGCTCGGGCGGTTTGACGCCCAGGCCGAGGAAGCTCAGGCCCGACGCCAGGATCATGCTCACTGCGATCAGGCTGGTGGCATAGACAAAGATCGGCCCGAGCACGTTGCCCAGGACATGCACCCGGACGATGGTGAAGGCGTCGGCGCCCGAGGCGCGCGCGGCTTCGACAAAATCACGGCCGCGGATCTGCGTCGTCACGCTTTCGGCAACCCGCGCGATCGGCGGGATGAAGACCACCGTCAGCGAGATCAGCGAGTTGGTGATGCCCGCGCCGAGCGCGCCGCTGAGCGCAATCGCCAGCAGCACCGAGGGGAAGGCGTAGAAGACATCGATGGTGCGCATGATCACGGTGTTCAGCGCGCCGCCGGCATACCCGGCGACGAGCCCGATCAGCGTGCCGATGAAAAACGCGCAGAACACCGGCGTGATGCCGATGAACAGGCTCAGGCGCGCCCCGACCATCAGCCGGGTGAGCATGTCGCGGCCGAGTTCGTCGGTGCCCAGCGGATGGCCGGCGGTGCCGATCGGCTTGAGGCGGTCGAGCATCGACGCGGTGTAAGCGTCGCTCGGCGCCAGCGCCGGCCCGAACAGCGCCAGCACGAACAGGCCCAGCACCACCGCGGCAGCGCTCATCGCGACCCGGTCACGCAGCAGGCGGCGCAGCACCGTCTGCCAGTAGCCGGGTGAGCGTTCGAATGCAGCTGCTGGCAGCGCGACGCTGGCAGTCGCTGCGCCCGAAGTCTGGTGCTGGGAAGTTGCCATGGCGAACCCTGGCGGCTCGTCAGCCACGCGCGATGCGCGGGTCGAGCAGGGTCTGGACCACGTCGACGACGAGGTTGAGCACCACGAAAAACATCGCCAGCACCAGGATCGTGCCCTGCAGCAGCGGCAGGTCGCGCTGGAAGATCGCGCTGTTGAGCAAGAAGCCGGTGCCCGGCCAGGCAAAAACAGTCTCGATCAGGATCGAGCCGCCGAGCAGGTAGCCGAGTTGCAGGCCCATCACCGCCAGCGCCGTGGGCGCCGCGTTTTTCACGACATGGCCGAAGATGCCCAGGTCGGTCAGGCCCTTGGCGCGCAGGCCGACGATGAACTCTTGCGCCAGGATCTCGGCGACCAGGGCGCGCACGGTGCGCGCGATGATGCCCATCGGAATCACACTCATGGTCAGCGCCGGCAGCACCATGTGCTGGATGTGCTGCCAGTTCCAGGCCCAGTCGGCCGAGCTGCCGGGCCCGGCGCCGCTGGACGGCAACCAGGGCAGCAAGACCGCAAAGACGATCACCAGCACCATGCCGAGCCAGTAGTGCGGCACGCTGACCCCGAGCACTGCAGTGAACGACGCGACCTTGTCGACCCAGCTGTTCTGGAAATACCCCGCGACAAAGCCAAACAGGCCGCCAAAGACAAAGCCGATCAGCGTTGCCAGCACCGCCAGCCGCAGCGTATTCCCAACCGCCTTGAGCACCTCGTCGGCGACCGCGCGGTTGCTGGCGATGCTGGTACCCAGGTCGCCCTGAACTGCGCGCCAGACCCAGCTCAAAAACTGCTCGGGCAGGCTGCGGTCGAACCCGTAGAGCGTGCGTAGCTGGGCCTGCAGGTCGGCGCTGGCGTCGGGCGGCAGGATCGATACCAGCGGGTCGCCCGGCGCCAGGTGGACGAGCGAAAAACACACCAGCGCCACCCCGGCCATGATCGGCAGCGTGTAAAGCAGCCGGCGCAGCAGCAGCGCGATCATTTCAGGCCCGCCAGTTGGCTGCGTCGCCAGCGCCGCATCAGTCCATCGTCATCGGCGCGATGTCGATGAACCAGCTTCTGGGCTGGACCACGTTTTTCACCTTGGCACTCATCGCACGCGGGCCGACGTCATGCGCGATCCACACAAACGGCGCTTCTTCGACGATGCGTGCATGCAGCTTGGCCAATGCGGCGTCGCGGGCCTTGTCGTCGAACGCACCACGCGCGTCGGCAATCAGCTTGTCGAACTCGTCGTTGCCGAAGTAACCCCAGTTGTTGCTCACTGGCGGGAAGGTCTTGGTGCTGGTGAAACGCACCATCGCAAAAAACGGGTCCATCGCGGCGTAGCTGACATTGATCGCGTTGGCGCCATTGGCCGACGGGTCCTTGGCGCCCTTGCGCCAGTTCGTGAACAGCGTATTCCATTCGATGACGTCGAACTGGACATCGAAGTGGCAGGCCTTGAGCGACTGCTGGACAAATTCGTTCATCGGCAGCGGCTGCATCTGGCCCGAGCCGCTGGCGCTGATCTGGACCTTGACCTTGAGCGGCTTGGCCGCGCTGTGACCGGCGTCGGCCATGAGTTTTTTCGCCGCCTCGGGGTCGTACTTGATGTCGAACTTGGGGTTGCCCCACCAGGGGTGGCCGGGCGGCACGGTGCCCTTGGGCAGGCCCATCATGCCGCCGAGCAACTTGAGCAGCCCGGTGCGGTCGACACACAAATTGGCCGCCTGGCGCACCCGCTTGTCGAGCCAAGGCGAGCCTTCGGCAAACGACAACTGCCACGGCCAGACATGCGGCTGCTGGTTGAAGTGAACCGTGAAGCCGCGTTGGCGGATGGTGCCCATCGCGTCCGGCGACGGGGCCTCGATCCAGTCGACCTGGCCCGACAACAGCGCGGCGGTGCGGGCGTTGGCCTCGGGCATCGGCAACATCACCACGCGGTCGATCTTGGGCGTGCGTTTGGGGTCCCAATAAGTCTTGTTGGCGACGACTTCGAGGCGCTCGCGGGGCACAAAACGCGCCATCTTGAACGGCCCGCTGCCGGATGCGTCGGCAGCGAAGGCGGTCCACGCCGCCTTGGCCTTCTCGGCCGGCGCGGCGCCTGCCGCGGCGTCAAATTTTTTCTGCCAATGCGTCGGGCTGGCGATGAACAGGTTGGTCAGGTTCAGCGGCAAGAACGCATCCGGCTCGCTGGTCGTCAGCTCGACCGTCAGCGCGTCGACCTTGCGCGCGCTGCGCAAGGTCGGCATGCGCGAGGCGGTGACGCCGACCTGGCTGGCGTCGAAATGCACCGCATCCTTGTCGAGCACCTTGCGCACATTCCAGGCGATGGCATCGGCGTCAACGGCGCTGCCGTCGTGGAATTTCACGCCGGGGCGCAACTTGAAGATCCACTTCGTCTTGTCCTTGGCGTCGACCGCCCAGCTCAGCGCCAGGCCCGGGATCAGCACGCTCGGGGCGTCGGACTTCGACAGGTCCCAGTGCGTCAGCGCGTCGTACATCGGGATGCCGGTGAAGCGATTGCCCTCGAAGCCCTGGTCAGGCTGCCCAAGGGTGCGCGGGATGTCGGCCGCGGTCATCGCGATGCGCAGCACCTTTTCTTGCGCCAGCGCTGCGCCCGCGGCGAGCGCAAGCGCCACACCCGCCACACCCACCCAACACGCGCCCCGGCACGCACCGGCGGCATCCTGGCCCATCAATTGCATTCGGTTCATCTCGGCTCCTTGTCAAAAAGTCGGTCTTCAGGCTCGACGTTGGCGTGCAGGCATGGCGCATGCAGCCCGCCTCCGGCCTGCCCAGCGGTCGTCGCGTGCGACGACCCGGGCTGCCCCCAAAAGGCAAATGTTGTACGCAATCCTTGTGCCAAGCTCGATCTCGACGGGTGCCGCCGCAGCGACGCCGAGAGCGGGCTTATCCTTGCGATCCTGCGGCCTTTCGCGGCCCAATGTGGCTGCACCAGAGGTGGGCGAGGTTTGCACCAGGGCAGCGCCAGCTTCGGTGTTTGTATGCAATCTGCACCAAAATTTAGCGGACTTCGGCTATGAAACTGCTCATCGTCAACCCCAATACCTCGCTGGCGATGACCGCTGCCATCGCCGCTGCGGCCCGCGAGGCGGCAGCCGCCGGCACCGAGATCGTGGCCACCCAGCCGAGCTTCGGGCCGCTGTCGATCGAAGGCCATTTCGACGAGGCCATCGCCGCTGCTGGCGTGGCCGAGCAAGTGCGCTTGTCGGCCGGCCACGACGGCGTCGTGATCGCGTGTTTTGGCGACCCCGGCCTGGACGCCGCGCGCGAGGCGACCTCGGCGCCGGTGATCGGCATCGCCGAAGCGGCGTTCCATGCCGCGAGCCTGCTCGCCACCGGGTTTTCGGTGGTGACCACGATGACCCGCACCTGTGTCATCGCCGAACGTTTGGCGCTGCGCTACGGCTTCGAGCGCCACTGCCGCGGGGTGCATGGCACCGACATCCCGGTGCTCGATCTCGAAGGTGGTGGCGCCGAGACGCTGGCGCAGATCGAAGGCGTCGCGCGCCGCGCACTCGAACGTGACCGCAGCGGCGCGATCGTGCTCGGCTGTGCCGGCATGGCTGCGCTATGCCGCGAACTCCAGCAGCGTTTGCAGGTGCCGGTGATCGACGGCGTCGCGGTGGCGGTGAAGTTTGCCGAGAGCCTGGCCGCACTCGGGCTGCGCACATCCGAGCGCGGCGACTACGCCGCTCCGCTGCCCAAGCGCTACACCGGTTGGGCCGAGCCGCTGGGCTGGTGAGCCTGGGGCCGCCACGCCGATGCCGGCGCGGGCCCGCAGCGTCAGCGCTTGAGCAAGCTGCCCAGGCCGCTCATCAGGCCGTCGATGTCACCCAGGCCGCCGAGTTCGCCGCTCGGCACCTGGCCCTGCGGCGTGAGTTTGTCGACCACCTGGGGCAGCATCTGCGACAGCTGGCCGAGCAGATCGCCCTGGTTCATGCCGAGTTGCGACGCCATGCCGGCGATTCTGTCGCCGCCCAATACGTTGCCCAGCTGCTCGGGCGATACCGGCAGGTTCTGCCCGGTCGACACCCAGGAGCCGACAACGTCGCCCAGCCCGCCCCGGGTGAACTGCTCGACCAGCGCACCCAGGCCGTTGCCCGAGCCGCCGGCAGCGCCAGCACCAGCGGCACCACTGCCGCCACCGTTGGCCAACATGCCCACGACCATGTTCAGCAGCGCCGCGTTGCTGCCGCTCCCGCCGCCCTGGCCCTGGCCAAGTGCACCAACGATCGAATCGAGCAGTCCCATGTTTGACTCCGCAGCAGGCAGTGGAAAAGCCGGATTCTGCGGGCCGCTGCGCATCGCCTGCAAGGCTTGCTACATGCGCTAACCCAGACTCCGGGCGGGGTTCAGCCGCGCAGCCCGATCCAGGCCAGCAGCGCCAATGGCGCGGTGTCGGCACGTAGCACCCGCGGGCCCAGGTTCACCGGCGCAAAACCGGCCGCCAACGCGGCGGCTTCTTCGGCCGGCGTGAGGCCGCCTTCGGGGCCACTGAGCGCGACGACCGCCGCCTCGCCGATCGGCAGCGCGTGCAGCGGCATCGCCCCTTGGGCCGGGCTGAGCAACAGCCGTGCACCGGCGGCACTGGCGCGTGCGATCCAGTCGGCAAAACGTTGCACCGGGGCGATCACCGGCACCGTCGCGCGGCCAGATTGTTCGCTCGCCGCGATGGCCACGCCCTGCCAATGCAAGCGGCGGCGCTCGGCACGTTCGTCGCTCAGACGCAGCACCGAGCGTTCACATTGCAGCGGGTGGATCGCGGCGACACCGAGCTCGGTGGCCTTCTCAATAAGCAGGTCCATGCGCTCGTTGGCCGGCATGCCGATGGCCAGCGTGACCTTGACCGCCAGCTCGCTGTCGACCACCAATGTCTCGCCGATGCGCACCGTGACCGCATCGCGGGCCATGCCGATGACCAGCGCCGACCACTCGCGGCCGCAGCCGTCAAAAACCCGCAACGCGTCACCGGGTTGCACGCGGCGCACCTGCGCGTGACGTGCGGCGCCCGGCGGCAAGGCCATTTCAGTGCCGGGTGCAATCAGCGCGTTGGCGACATGCAGGCGGATCGGCATCGGCGGGCAATGGTCAGCGCCAAAAACTCAAGCCGACGCGGCCAGCGCCGCTTCGACCGCCAGCGCCACCGCGGCCAGCCGCGCATCCTGGCCCTGCGGCGCCGCCAGCATGATGCCCACCGGCAGTTCACCGGCGCGCTGGCAGGGCAGGCTGAACGCACAGCCGTCGAGAAAGTTGATCAAAAAAGTGTTGCGCAGCAGCAGGCCGTTGGCTTTGAAAAACACCTCGTCGCTGGCCAGCAGTGGCGCGATCGGGGGCGCGATGATCGGCACCGTCGGGCAGACGATCGCATCGAAGCCGGCGATGGTTTGGGTCGTGCGCCGCACCCAGTCGCGGCGCCGGTCTTGCATCACGATGTAGTCGGCAGCGCTGACCGGCTCGCCAAGCGCGATGCGCGCCGCCACACGCGGGTCGAACAGTGCCCGCTGATCGGGGGCCCGCATCGCCTCGCGGTGCAGGGCCCAGGCTTCGACCGATGAAAACCCGCCGGGCGCGTTGATCATGCTGACCTCGCCGAGCTCGGCCAGCGGCAGCTCGATCAACTGCGCGCCGGCCGCCGACAGCACTGAGAGCGCACGCTGGTAGGCCTGCGCCACGGCTGGTTCCAGCGCATCGAGCACCAGGGTCTGCGGCAGGCCCAGGCGCAGGCCGCGCAGCGGGCGCTCGAACACTGCCAGCGGCGCGCCGGCGAGCACGCCGTCAAGCAACAGCGATGACGCGACATCGCGCGTGATCGCACCCACCGTATCCAGGGTGTGCGACAGCGGGAAGCCGCCGTCCAGCGGCACCCGGTGCTGCGTGCCCTTGAAGCCGACGAGCCCGCACAGCGCCGCCGGGATGCGCAGCGAGCCGCCGGTATCCGACCCGAGGCCGGCAAAGGCAAGCCCCAGCGCCACCGATGCCGCCGCGCCCGACGACGAGCCGCCGGGGACGCGCGCGACCACCGTGTCGCAGGGGTTGACCGGCGTGCCGTAATGCGGATTGATGCCGACGCCTGAGAAGGCGAACTCGCTCATATTCGTCTTGCCGATGACCGCCGCGCCGGCCGCCCTCAAACGTTGCACCGCAGCGGCATCCCGGGCCGCCGCAGGTGCGCCGCGGCGCTGCACCGAGCCGGCCAGCGTGACTTCGCCGGCGACATCAAACAGGTCCTTGATCGACACGGCCAAGCCGGCCAGCGCACCGGTCTGCACGCCGGCGCTGGCACAGGCGTCGGCATGCCGCGCCGCGGCCAATGCCGCTTCGCGGTAGAGCTTGGTGAAGACAAACGCTGCGGCACTGCCCTGCGCTGCCGCCAACGCTTCTTCGATCTGCGCTTCGCGCCGGTGATCCCTGGCTGCCATGACACTCCCCAGCCCCAATGTTGGCGCATTTATCGTGGCACCGATTCTGCGGGCCTCGCACCGGCAGCGGCATCGGTGGATGCGATAGCGATGCCGCGCTCCTAAAATCGATTGACCCGCCATCTGCATGCAACCGCCAAAGCTGCCACCCGTACGGCCCACGCCGCCCGCACCACAAACACCAGCCGTTGATGTCCTCTGGCGGGTTGGCTTGCTCGGTGGCGTGCAGCTCGACGGCGCCGCGCAGACCCTGCATCGCCTGCCCAGCCGCGCGGTGGCGGCGTTGCTGGCGCGGCTTGCGCTGTGGCCGCTGCGCCTGCACGCCCGCGAAGAGCTGGTCGAGCTGCTCTGGCCTGGGGTCACGCTGGTTGTCGGGCGCAATCGCTTGCGCCAGGCGCTGTCGACGCTGAAGTCGATGCTCGAGCCGCCTGGGCAGCCGGCACTGCTGCGCGCCGACCGGCTTGGCATCCGGGTCGTCGCCGGCAGCCTGCAATGTGATGTGCACGACTTTGAAGCGCTCGTGCGCGAGGGGCGCGCCAGCGAGGCCCGGGCCGTCTATCGGGGCGAGCTGATGCCGGGCTTCTACGACGAATGGATCGTGCAGGAGCGCTTGCGTCTGGCGGCGCTGCACGAACATGTCGCCGAGGCCGCGCCGATGGGGCCGCAGCCGCCGCCGTCTCGCCCGGCAGCGCCCAGCGCCGATACCGGTCTCGCCGACGCGGCGAATGTGGCTTGGCTGCGCCCGCGTCTGCCGTCGTACCTGACACGCTATTTCGGTGCCGAACCCGGCGCAGCGCAGCCCGGCGACACGACGATTGGCCGCGATCGTGATCGTGATCGCAATCGTGATGGCGCCAGCGATGCCGATCACGATCGTCAGGCTGGGCGGCTGCGCCAGCAGGTTCTGGCGCATCGTTTGGTGACCCTTCTCGGGCCCGGCGGCGCCGGCAAGACCCGCCTGGCGGTCGAGCTGGCGCATGTTTTGCGCGCGGCACGCGTGAATGTCGAGGCTGGCGTCGAGGCCGCTGTCGGGGCTGGCGCCGGCGCTGGAGCAGGTCTCGAAGGCAAAGCGCCGCCACAGCGCTTTGACACCGTCGCCTTCGCCGCGCTGGTCGCCTGCAGCGACAGCGCGCAGATGTTGTCGGCGATCCAGGCCGGCTTGCGCAGCGCCGGCGACAGCGCCGTCAGCACCGACCGCCTCGTCGCTGCGTTGGCCGACACCAAGACGCTGTTGGTGCTGGACAATTTTGAGCAGCTCGTCGACACCGCCGCGCCGGTGGTCGGCGAACTGCTGGCGCGCCTGCCGGGCTTGCATGTGCTGGTCACCTCGCGGCGTGCGCTGGGCCTCGACGGTGAACGCGAGTTTGCAATTGCACCGCTGGCTGTTCCCGACGCCGGCGCCGCGGCCGCGCAGGCTGCAAACAACCCCGCGGTGGCCCTGTTCGTCGACCGCGCCCGCGCGGTGCGCACCGACTTCCATCTCGGCGCGCGCAATACCGAATCGGTGGTCGCGCTGGTGCGCTGGCTGCACGGCATGCCGCTCGCGATCGAGTTGGCGGCGTCGCGGGTGCGGTCGATGGCGCCGGGCGTGATGCTGCAACGGCTGCGCAGCGCCGAGCCCGGCGCCGGCGCCCTCGACCTGCTGGCCCGCAGTGGGCCGCGCGGCGGGCTCGATCCGCGCCATGCGTCAATGCGCCAGGTCATCGACTGGAGTTGGCACCTGCTCGACAGCAACCAGCGCTCGCTGCTGGCACACATCACGGTCTTCGACGGGTCGTTCTCTGCCGCAGCGGCGGCGCAGGTGGCCGGCAGCAGCTCGCCGGCAGCCGTCGCCGATCACCTCGATCAACTCGCGGCCCATTCGCTGCTGCGCGTGGTCAGCGGCGGCGACGGCAGCCCACGCCTGGTCCTGGACGAAGTGATTCGCGAATTTGCCAGCGAAGCGCTGCCCGCCGAAGCCGCCAAAGCAGCCCGCTCGCGGCACCGTGCCGGGCTCGTCGGCTGGGCGCAGGCGCTGGGCCGTGCGGCGCCGCTGTCGAAGTTTGACGACGAGCTCGCGAATGTCTATGGCGCGTTGCGAAGCGCGCATCTCGACGCCGCGCCGCTGGATGCGCTGGAGCTGGCGCTGGCCCTGCGCACGCACTGGGAAAGTGCCGGCACCGCGCTGGCTCAAATGATGGATATCGAGGCGGCGTTGCGGGCTGCGTCGGCACGCGCCGACACGAACACGCCGGCGCTTCGCGCGCTGCGTTCGAGGGCCCACGAACTGCTGTCGTACCAGCGTTTCGAAGCCGGTTTTGCCGACGCTGCCGCGACTCACGCCCAGGCCGCACTCGACAGCGCGGGCAACGACCCGTCGTTGCGCGCCCACGCGCTCGTGCGCAGTGCCTGGGTGCAACTTGCCGCCTACCGTGGCGACGCCTCGTCGGCAGTCAAGCTGCAAGAAGCGCTGCAGCTGGCCAAGGCTTGTGGCGACCTCGAGGCCCAGGCCCGCGCGCTGCACCAGCTCGCCATCGTCGCGGCCAACCAAGACGACGACCGCAACGCCGCCGAAGCGCTGTTCGCCAAGTCGCAGGCGCTTTGGGAGCAGCTCGGCGACCGCGCCAAGGTCTACGCCCGGCTGCGCAACCGTGCGCAATGCTGGTTCACGCTCGGGCGCCGCGAAGAGGCCCTGGCCAGCTACGAGGCGTGCGAGGCGGCCGCGGCGCAAGCCGGCGATTTTGTCGGTCTCGTCGATTCAACCCTGTCACGCGGCATCGCGTTGTCCGAGATGCGTCGCTGGCAGCAAGCCGCTGCAGTCCTGGCCCGCTGCACGGCACTCGCCTGGGGGCGCCACCATGTGCACGGCCTGGCCTATGCGCTGTGGAACCAGGCCCGGGTGCTGGCCAGGCTGCGCCAGCCCGAAGCGGCCGGGCGCTTGATGGCCTTCGCCGAAGATTTCTGGGCCGCGCGCATCGGCCCGGTCAGCGGCACCGGCCCCGGCACCAGCACCGCGCCCGACACGCTGTACCAGCGCCGTGTCAGGGCCTTGGTGCAGGCCCAGGTCGGCCCCGCCCGGGCGCAGATGCTCGCTGTCGAGGGCCGCCTGATGAACCTCGCGGCAGCGGTGGCCATCGCCGGCCAGACGTCTGCCTAACGCTGGCCGCGCAGGCTCGAGGCTCCGATTGCCAAGGAGCCCAAACCATGAAGCGCACCTCCGTCTGGATTTCCCTTGCCGCGGCTTGCGCCGCCGCTGCCACCGCTACCGCACCGACTGCCGCTGCCGCCCAAGAGATGGCCACGCCAGTGTTCAAGGTCGGTGACCGCTGGGTCTACCGCGAGACCGACCTGCTGACCCAGCGCGAGACCGGGCGCATCACCGACACCGTGCTCGCCGCTGACGACGCCGCGGTGTGGCTCGAACAGCAGCGCAGCGCGCGCACCTGGTGGCGCCTGGACCCAAAAACCGCCGTGCCGCGCGAGCAGTTCGCCGCCGGCGGTGCCACGCTCGAGGAGCGCGGCAAATCCATCGCCACCAACGACGGCGCCTGCGCCTACCCCTGGCCGTTGAAGGTCGGCATGAAATTCGAATGTGCCGAAGGCGCGACGTTTCCAAACGGCTGGAAGCTGCGCTACACGCTGAAGTTTGCAGTCGAAGCCGCCGAGAGCATCGAGACACCGGCGGGTCGCTTTGACACCCTGCGTCTGGTCGCCGCGGGTTTTGTCGACAACCTGACGACGAACAACAACAACCGGCACGAGCGCGTGATCTGGCTCGCGCCGGTGATCAAGCGCGAAGTCAAACACGAGATTCGCACGGTGCAAAGGACTGGCGTGCCGTTTCGTGTCGAGGGCCGCGAGTTGGTGGAGTTCAAGGCCGGCACCCCTTGAGCCGGCAGGCGCTAGGCTTCGCGCGGCTTCGCCGGCACGTTGACGAAGCCGGTGGTGCGGGCACCCCCCGAATCGGGGGCTCTGCGCAAGCCTGAAAATTGCGATGCCGGAACGGTCGCTTCTTAGCCTTTGGTTTTATCGCGATGGGCGCGATGAAACCCTAGAAAGGCCAGGCCATGAAGAGACGATCCAGGTTCGCCGCAGCGGTGTTTATCGCCACCTCGCTGCTGGGTTTGACGACCGCCGCACAGGCCTATTTTGTGCGGCCCTATGTGCAGCTCGGCGCCGGCGTTGTCGACGGGCTCGAACTGGATGGCGCAACCGAGCGGGCGGAAAATTTCACCTCCGCGCTGCAGGCCCAGGTCAGCCTCGACGAAGGCACCGTGCGCAACTACCTGCAGATCACCGGGCCCGGCGCTTTTGGCCAGGCAGCCGGGGTCATGGGGGACCGCCTGACCTTCAACGGCGCGGGTGGCACGACGCTGTCTTTTGCGTTCGGCTTCGACGGCACGATCGAGTCGCCAGCGCGCGACCCGAACCTGAATTCAAATCTGCAGATCGGCGTCTTTGCGCACCTGCGGGTATTCGAGGCCAATTCCGGCGCGAACCACACCAACTTCACATCGTTCGCCGGCGCGCTGGTGAGTGAATCGAGATCTCTGCAGTTCAACAACCCCGAAGATTCTCTCGACGAGTTTGTGATCGACGAGTTGTCGGGCAGCTTTGCTGTCGTCGGCGGCGCGCCGCGCAGCTTCGACATCTTTGCCAGCCTGTCGACCTTTGTTGCGGTCAACGACAACCCGCTGACGGTGACGATGGACTTCCTCAACACCGCCACCTTCAGCGTGCAGACCGCGCCCAAGGTGAGCTACACCTCGGCGTCGGGCGTCTTCCTGGGCAGCCCGCAGACGCCGCCGATTCCTGAGCCGGGCACCTACGCGTTGATGGCCCTGGGCCTGGCCGCGTTGGCGCTGCTTTCGCGCCGGCGGCGCACAAATGACCGCTTGAACAAACACAGCCCGATCGCCAGCTCGGCACTTGCTGTCAGCCTTACGACCCTCGCCGCGCTGGCCACCGTCGCGATGCCCGCTTCGGCCAATATTCTGGCCAACGCGACCTCGATCGACGGCCAGCTCCGCTACGACGGCCTCGGCGGCGTCGGCGCCGGTGGCACCACCGGCAGCGGGCGCTACACCCTGGGCGACTGCAGCTTCGTCGCCGCGACCACGACCTGCCTGCTCAGCGGAAACTACATCGAAACCGCGGGCAGCACTGGCACACCGGGTGCCACCGGGTCGTTCGAGATGGCGCTGCGTTATGGCGGCAGCGGCCCCAACCCGGTGACCGCGCGCTCGGTTTCAGCCGGCAGCAACCAGCTCACGCTGATGGCTTTGGGCGACGGCGTATTCACCTTGACGCTGATGCCGAGCAGCGGCGGCACGCTGTCGGGCATCTTCCCGGCGGTGCCGTTTGCCGACTCGATCGGCTGGGCCGCGTTTCTTGGCAGCAACGCTGCCTGCACCGGCCTGGCCCCAGCCCAGGCGTGCAGCGTGGCCCGGGTCGGCGTGACTCCGGGCGCGGCGATCTTCGGCGACGTCACGCGGTTTTCGTTCAGCTTGCCGGTCTTGACACCGCCCGTCCCCGAGCCCGCGACCTACGCGTTGATGGCGCTCGGCCTGGCCGGATTGTTGGGTGCAGCGCGCCGCCAAAAGCGCTTTGAGCCGCGCTGAAGGCAACGCCATGCCGCCGCAATACAGCGCGCTCGCGCTGACCTTGATCATCAGCGCCGGCGTCGCGGCGCAGCCTGCCGCCGGCCCGTCGCGTGAAGGCGCGCTGCGTGTCGAAAGGGTCGAATTTGTCGACCGCCAGGGTTTCGAAAAACCCCTGGTCGCGGCGACGATCCTGATCCCGGCAGGCTGGCGCTCGCAGGCCGGGGTGGAGTGGAATATCCGCCAGACCTGCGGCGCCGCGCAGGGGCTGCGTCTGGCGGCCAGTGCGCCCGACGACAGCGAGCGCATCGAGCTGCTGCCCGGTGAAGCCTGGGCGGCGTCCAACCAGGGTCGTCCGGTGGGCGACTGCGCGCCGGCGCGGTTCCGCGATGCGCGCGAATATTTGGCGGCATGGGCCCAGCGCCATCGGCCGGGTGCGGCCTGGCTCGAATACCAGCCGCGCCTGGACAAGTCCCAGGCGCCGGTGCAAAGCCAATCGGCCGGCAGCGGGATACGCCAGTGGTCAGACGCCGGACAGGCGCTGATCGCCTACAGCCGCGGCGGCGTCGAGACCCACGAGACCCTGGTCGCGGTGGTCTGGTTCACCGAGTCGCAGTTCGCCGGGTTGCAGCCCGGGCAGGCGCTGCACATGCTGCATGGGCAGTCGCGTGGTGTGCTCGCCTGGCGTGCCGCCAAAGGCCGACTCGACATGCGTCAATTCAATGCGGTGTGGGACAGCTACCGGCTCAACCCCGAATGGCGTTCACGCATCACCGCCGGCAACAACCAGATGGCCAGCGACAACGCCCAGACCCAGGCCCGCGTGAGCCAGATTCATGCCGAGACCGCGCGCCAGACGCTGGCCGAAGTCGCCAAGCGCGGCGCCAACCGCGCCCGCACGCAGGCCGAGCTGGCCGATATCCAGGCCGGCATCCACCGCGACCGCGACGCCAGCACCGACCGCATGCAAAACGAGCGCGTCAAGGCGATCCGTGAAGTCCAGACTTATGTCGAGCCGCGCAGCGGCAAGGTCATCGAACTGCCGAGCCACTACGCCCACGCCTGGCGGCTCAAGGACGGCAGCTATCTGCTCACCGACAACCCGAACTTCAAGCCTTTGCGCGACCTCGGCTTGGACGGCGACGCCCTGGCCCGCATGCGCTGAGCGCCTGGATCGCGGCGGCCCCGAAGGCGCGTTGTCACGCCGCGCCCGACGCCCGCCCCTCGTCATCGCCAGGCCCGCGCTGTGCAAAACAAAAGTCCAACCCACCGACGTCTCGGCCCGGGGGCCAGCGGCAAACCGGCGGCGCGCACTAAACTTGCCGCGGTTGCCGGCCGAACCGCCGAGCGCCTGCCCACACGCCGCATGAATGTTGCCTCCGCCACCACGACCCGGCATCTCCCTTCGTCGGCGGATGCCGCGATCTGGCACGTGCGCATCCTCGGCGGCTTCGAGCTCGACGACGGCCGGCATCGGCTGACCCGGCTGCGCAGCCGGGCTGCGATGGTGCTGCTGGCGCGCTTGGCGATGTCACCATTGCGCGACCATTCGCGTGAAGAACTGGCCGCGCTGCTGTGGCCCGACGCCGACGCGGTGGCCAGCCGCAACCGCCTGCGCCAGACCCTGTCGCTGCTGAAGTCGGTGCTCGAGCCGTCTGGCGCCGCCGCCGTCCTGCAGGCTGACCGCCGCGTGGTGCGCTCGGCCCCGGGGGCGTTGTGGTGCGACGCGGTGGCCTTCGAACAAGCGCTGCGCGCCGGCCACCCGGCGCTGGCGCAAGCCCTGTACCTGGGCGAATTGCTGCCTGGGTTCTACGACGAGTGGGTGGTCGATGAGAGGGTGCGCCTGCACGCTCTGGCCGACCGCGTCCGCGATGGCCTCTTGGCCACGCCAGCCGGCGCGTTGCCTGCTGCGCCGCCGCCACAACCCGCAGCCATTGAGCCCTCACCCGCACCCGGGATGCGCCTGCCGCAATACCTGACCCGGCTGATTGGCGCCGATGTGCAAGGCGCGCGCCTGCGCGGGCTGGTCGCCGAACAACGGCTGGTGGTCGTGCTCGGCGCTGGCGGCAGCGGCAAGACCCGCCTGGCGACCGAAGTCGCACGCCTGCTCGTAGCCGCGGCGTCCGGCGCGCCGGCAGCGCATTTCGAGCGTGCGCTGTTTGTGTCGCTGGTCGGCGCCGTCACCCGCACCGACCTGCTCGACCGCCTGGTGCTGGCCCTGCGCGTGGCCAGCACCGGCGACGCCGTCGAGGCGCTGCTCGAAGTGCTGGACCGGCGCGCAATGCTGGTCCTGCTGGACAACGCCGAGCAGATCAACGGCGAAGCCGCCGCGGCCATCGCGCACCTGGCCGAGCGCTCGCCCGCCACCCACTGGCTGATCACCTCTCGGCGCCCGCTGGCGCTCGACGGCGAGCACGACTTCCATCTCGACACGCTTCAGCTGCCGGCCGCTGACGCACCACTCGCCGAGCTGGTGATGAACCCGGCGGTGGCGCTTTTTGTCGACCGCGCGCGCGCCCACCGCGCCGACTTTCACGTCGCTGCCGCCGACCGCACGCCGATGATCGAGCTCGTGCGCTGGCTCGATGGCCTGCCCTTGGCGATCGAGCTCGCAGCGTCGCGCAGCCGCGTGATGGGCCCCGCCGCGCTGCTCGAGTTGCTGCGTTCGGCGCGCGCCGGGCGCGATGGCAGCAGCCTGGCCTTCTTGGCGCGGCACGGCGCACGCAGCGGCAGCGACCCCCGGCACGCCTCGATGCTGGACGTGGTGGCCTGGAGCTGGCAGCTGCTGGGCCCCGCTGAGCAGCGCCTGCTGCTGGCACTGTGCCTGCTGCCTGCTGGGGCCACCTTGCCGGCGGCCGCCGCGTTGGCCGGCGCGCCCGGGCAACGGCCGAGCGCCGCCGCGGCGCTGTCGCTGCTGGGCGAGCTGGAGGCCCATTCGGTGCTGCGCACCGGCGTCGGCCAGGACGGCCAGTGGCGCTACGTGCCGATGGAGCCGGTGCGCGAGTTTGTGCTCGCGCAGCAGACCGCCGACACCTTGCGCGACTGGCGCGGCCGCGTGCTCGACGGGCTGCTTGCCTGGGCGCTGGCGCTGCCGCCGACGCCGCCGCTGCCGAGCGTGCGTGACGAGTTGCCCAACCTGATGCAGGCTATCGACGCCGCACCAGCCGATGGCCGCGCCGACGCCGCGCTGCACCTGGTGCTGATCCTGCAATCGTCGTGGGGCGAAATCTCGGTGCCGGCGGGTGTGCTCGATTCGCTCGACCGGCTGCTGCAAGCGCCTGGTCTGGACGACTCGCGTGCTGCTGGCGCCCACGCGATGGCCGCCTGGTCGTGCCAGGAAGCCGGCCGGGTTGACGATGTGCGCCGCCACATGCGCGCCGCGCTGGCCCGCCCCTGCCCGGACCCCGCGCTTCGCGCGATGGTGCTGTCGCGCGTGGCGCGCATGGCCTGGCGGGTCGACAAAGACGCCGTTCGCGCCCGCGCGCTCATCGCCGAAGGGCTGCCACTGGCGCAGGCCGCCAACCGGCCCAATACCGAGGCCGCGCTGCTCAGCCTGAGCGGGCACCTCGCGACCGTGGTCGATGGCCAGGCCGAGCACGGCAAGGCTTTGTCGAGCCAGGCCCTGGCGCTGTGGGCCAAGTCGGGCAACCGACACCTGATCAACGCCGGCCGCTACAACGTCGCCGTGCAGACGCTCGAAGCCGGCCGCCTGGCCGAGGCGCTGCCGGAGTTCGAGGCGCTCGCCGCCGAGGGCCGCGAGCTGCAGGACTGGGACCTCGCCTCGGGCGCGCTCGAAGCGCGCGGCAGTGCGCTGCAGAAGTTGCGCCGCTGGCCGCAATCTGCGGCGAGCCTGCGCGAAAGCCTGGTCGTGGCCTGGGACGGGATGGAGATGCAGGCGACGGTCTTCGCGCTGTGGAACATCCCGCCGACGCTGGCGCGGCTGCGCCTGGGCCGGCTCGCCGCCGAGACGATGGCCGCCGCCGAGGCGCAGTGGTTGCAGCGCTTCGGCCAGATGGACCAGCGTGATTTGCGCGACCTGCGGCGGCTGCGGCGTTTTGTGCGCGCGCTGCTCGGTGTCGACGCGGCCACCCGCGCCTGGCAGACCGGCGCCCGGCGCAGTTTGAGCCAGGCCGTGCAGGCGGTGCTGGTCGGCCTGCCGGCGGCGCCTACTCCGCCGATCACGCCCGACGGCGAGCGCCGCACCCCGTAGATCAGGGGCCGGCTCACCCCGTGATCACGGGGGGTCGGGTGCACATTGTGCTAACGGAAGGCTAACGGTCGCCGGCAAGACTGGCGTCGACCTGAATCGCCTTCAACCCGGAACAACACCATGCCCCAACGCACCTTGACCCACCCCCTTGCCGCATTGGCCCTGGCCATCGCCACGCTGTCGCCGAATCTGGCCAACGCCGGCAACATCGACGAAGTCACCGGCGACTACAGCATCACGCCGCTGTATCGCGCGCTGGTCTTCGGCGGCATCGACCGCGACGGCGACGGCGGTTTCGCCGACGAAGACTTCAGCGGCCTCGACTACGTGAACAACATCGCGCCGCGCGCCACGGCCACCATCAGCGGCAGCTTCGCTGCCAACGGCGCCAGCTTCACCGGCCTGGGCCAGAGTACCTGGAGCGGCTTCTACGCCGGGCGCAACTATGCGCAGATCTCGGTGAGCAATGCCAGCGCCAACGACGGCTACTACCTCGTCGCCGGCCAGGGCACTGCCACCGGGGTGCGCTTCTATACCGCCGAGGTCGCGGCCGCCCGGGCGACCTTCACTTGGCGGGTTAGTGGTGCCGAGTCCAACCCCAGCGGTATCGGCCGCGCCACCGGCCGGCTCGACTTTGGCGCCAGCACCGACAGCAGCGTGAACTGGCTCAACCTCTTTGATGACCCCGACGACAAGCTCGACTCGATCACCGAGTTCGGCCCCGGCACGTACACCTATTCGCTGCCGATCGCCGACCTCGGCACCTTGATCAATCTCTACTACTGGTCGAGCGCCTTTGCCGAAGTCAAGGCCGGCCAGGCCCCGGCGGGCAGCAGCTTTGCGCTGACCGCCAACTACGCCAATACCTTCGTGCTCGAAGATGTGCAACTGCTCGACGCCAACGACACACCGATCAGCGAGTGGACGCTCGAAGACCAGAACCTCGGCCGTGCGGTCTTCGACCAGAGCGGGCGCATCGACGCCATCGAGCCGCCGCCACCGATCCCCGAGCCGGGCACCTGGGCGCTGATGCTGGCCGGGCTGGTGGGGCTGGGTGCGGTCGCGCGCCGGCCCGCTATTCGACCGCTTTGACCATCTCCTCGACGACCTTCTTGGCGTCGCCGAAGACCATCATCGTCTTGTCCATGTAGAACAGCTCGTTGTCCAGCCCGGCGTAGCCGCTGGCCATCGAGCGCTTGTTGACGATGACGGTCTTGGCCTTGTAGGCCTCGATGATCGGCATGCCGTAGATCACGCTGCCCTTGACATGCGCGGCCGGGTTCACGACATCGTTGGCGCCGAGGATGATCGCGACATCGACTTGGCCGAGTTCGCCGTTGATGTCTTCCATCTCGAAGACCTGGTCGTAGGGCACTTCGGCTTCGGCCAACAGCACATTCATGTGCCCGGGCATGCGCCCGGCGACCGGGTGGATCGCGTATTTGACGCTGATGCCTTTTTCGGTGAGCTTGGCGGCGAGCTCTTTCACTGCATGCTGCGCGCGCGCCACCGCCAGGCCGTAACCCGGCACGATGACCACCGTCTCGGCGTTGCCGAGCACAAAAGCAGCGTCGTCGGCACTGCCACTTTTCACCGACCGCTGCGCCGCACCGCCGGCCGCTGTGGTGGCGACTTCACCACCAAAGCCGCCGAGGATGACGTTGAAGAACGAGCGGTTCATGGCCTTGCACATGATGTAGCTCAGGATCGCGCCCGAGCTGCCGACCAGGCTGCCGGCAATGATCAACATGCTGTTGTTGAGGCTGAAGCCGATGCCCGCCGCGGCCCAGCCGGAGTAGCTGTTGAGCATCGACACGACCACCGGCATGTCGGCGCCGCCGATCGGGATGATGAGCAGCACGCCGAGCAAAAACCCCAGCGCGATGATCAGGGCGAAGTCCATCGGGCTCTGTGAATGCCAGAAGCCGGCGATGAAAAACAGCGCCGCCACGCCGAGCGCCAGATTCAGATAATGCTGGCCCTTGAACTGCACCGGCGCGCCCTGGAAGAGGCGGAACTTGTACTTGCCGGCGAGCTTGCCAAATGCGATCACCGAGCCGGTGAAGGTGATCGCGCCGATGAAGGCGCCCAGTGCGAGCTCGACGCGGTTGCCGCCGGGGATGCCGGCGCCCTTGGCGCTGATGCCAAAGGCCCAGGGCTCGGCCACCGCGGCCACCGCGATGAAGACCGCCGCGAGGCCGATCATGCTGTGGAAAAACGCCACCAGCTCGGGCATCTTGGTCATCTCGACGCGCTTGGCCATGACCGCGCCGATGCCGCCGCCGACGACCAGCCCGAGCAGCACATAAACCAGGCCGTTAGGCGAGCCGGCGAGCTTGACGATCAACGCCGCCGTGGTCACCGCGGCGATGGCCATGCCGACCATGCCGAAGAGATTGCCGCGGATCGACGTCGTCGGGTGGCTCAGGCCCTTGAGCGCCTGGATGAAACAGACGCTCGCGACGAGGTAAAGCAGGGTGACGAGGTCCAGGCTCATGAATGGCGCTCCTGCTCGGCGCGGCGGACGCGCCATTGTGCAAAGCTGGCGCCGGCACCGCCGACGATGATCGCGATCCAGAGCTGGTACTCACCGCCCCAGCCCAGCGCCATCAAGCCCAGCACGGTGGGGATCGAAAGCGCCAGAAAGACCAGCGCCATCAGCCAGGA
>JANPDN010000172.1:0-14414 GCA_031431555.1 Rubrivivax sp. | reverse complement strand
GCAGTTGGCCCACACGGTGCCGGTGCGCAAGCCCTTGGCCACCTTGTGGATGGTGTTCACGTTTTGGCTCCACACGCCGCTGCCCAGGCCATAAGCTGAATCGTTAGCGCGCACGATCACTTCGTCCAGCGTGTCGAAGGGCAGGGCGCTGATCACCGGGCCGAAGATCTCTTCGCGCGCGATTTGCATATCGTCCTGCACATCGGCAAAGACGGTGGGCGCGACGTAATAGCCGCGGCCCAAACCTGAACCTAAAGCGCCTTCGCTCAGGCGTTCGCCACCGGCCAGCGCGCGCGCGACATCACGGCCGGCAGCCAGTACTGGCGCATGAAGTTGCTCATCACGGTGCCGGGGCCGACGCGGGTGAGATCGCTGCTGGCGACGCTTTGCATGGGGTCGTCTCGAGTTTCTGAGCCGCTCAAGCGCCGCTGCCGAGCCAGTCGCGCAGCACCTCGGCGTTGTGTTCGCCAAGCTGCGGCACCCGCGCACCGATGGCGCTGGCGCCGGCCGACATCGACCACGGCGCATTGACGCCGGTGAAGGCGCCTGCCGCGTCGTGTACCGGCGCGAAGAGGCCGCGCGAAAGGGTCTGCGCGTCGGCCAGGTTGTCGGCCGGCTCGGCGTAACAGGCGCAGGGCACGCCGACGCTTTCGAGCACGGACAGGACCTCGGCGACGCTGCGCGTGCGCGTCCAGCGTTCGACGATTTGCATCATCGCGGCCCAGTGCGCGCCGCGGCCGGGCACGCTGGCGAAGCGCGCGTCGCTGCGCAGTTCGGGCAGCGCGGTCACCTCGGCCAGCGCGACGAAGTTGCGATCGGTGAGCGGCACGACCAGCACGTCGCCGTCGGCGGCCGCCACCGGTCCGTAGGTCGGCCGCGCGCCTGCCACCGGGAACTGCGCTTCCTGCAGCTCGTAGATCAGCAGGTTGAGCATCGAGTCCATCAGCGCGATGTCGACGACCTGGCCGACGCCGCTGCGCGCTCGCTGGACCAAGGCCGCCTGGATGGCAGCGAAGGCGTAGACGCCGCCAAGCACATCGGCAACGAAGGTGGCGGTGGCAGCAGGGCGCTCGCGGTCGCCGGCATAACGCATCAGCGTGCGCTCGTACCCGCTGGCGGCTTGCACGATCATCGCGTAGGCAGCGCGGCCGGCGGTGGGGCCGTGCTGGCCGTAACCCGAGATCGCGCAGTACACGAGCTTGGGGTTGGCGGCGCGCAGCGCGGCGGCACCGAGCCCGAGTCGCTCCATCACGCCGGGGCGGAAGTTCTCCAGCACCACGTCGGCGTGCAGTGCCAAGCCTTGCACCAGCGCCAGTGAAGCCGGGTTCTTCAGGTCCAGTGCCAGGCTGCGCTTGCCGGCATTGAGCTGGCCGAAATAGGCGCTGTGGCGCTGGCCGTCGGGCGCTTGGCGCAGCGGGTGGCGCAGCCGCATGTCGTCGCCTTCAAGCGGCTCGACCTTGACGACATCGGCGCCCAGGTCGGCCATCAGGCGCGCGCAATAAGGCCCGGCCAACATGATCGAGAAGTCGAGCACCTTGATGCCAGCCAAGGCACGGTCGTTCTTCAGCGGCAAATCGTCCATGCAGCAATGCTGCGCGATGAAGCGCAAGAAGAGCATGGCGCTGCGCGCACAGATGCTGTGCCCGGTGCCGGGCTTGGTCGGGCAGGGTGCAGCCCGTAACCTGCGGCGATGGCATTCACCGAAGAACAATCCGCCTTCCGCGACAGCGTTCGCCGCATGGCAGAAAAAGATGTGGCGCCGATCGCCGCCGAGATCGACGAGACCGACCGCTTCCCGACCGAGATCGTCAAGCTGTTCGGCGAGATGGGGCTGATGCAGTTGTGGATCCCCGAGAAATACGGCGGCCCCGAGGGCAACCTCACGATGATGTGCATCGCGCGCGACGAGATCAGCCGCTTCTCGCCGGCCTGCGGATCGATCGCTGGGCTCAACACGATGTTCATCATGCCGCTGCTGCACTTCGGCAGCGAAGAGCAGCGCCAGCGCTTCCTGCCGAAGATCGCCGCCGGCGGCGTCGTCACGGCGATCGCGATCAGCGAGACGCAGGCCGGCAGCGACGTTAGTGCGATGACCACGCGTGCGCTGCGCGACGGCGACAGCTACGTCGTCAACGGCCGCAAGCAGTGGTGCAGCTACGGCGTCGCGGCCGACTACATCATGCTGATGGCGCGCACCGCGGGTGACACCGGGGCCGACGGGATCTCTGCCTTTGTCATCGAACCGAAGACGATGCCCGGCATCACCTTCGGCCGCCACGAACGCAAGATGGGCTGGCGCGGCGCGCCCAACACGCCGATCTATCTGGACAACGTGCGTGTGCTGATCGAGAGCCTGGTGGGCGAAGAAGGCAAGGGCTTTCGGGCCAGCCTGCGTGCGCTCGACTTGAACCGGCCGACGATCGGCGCGCAATGTGTCGGCCTGGCGCAAGGTGCGATGGAGGTCTCGATCGCCTACGCCAAGGAGCGCCAGCAGTTCAAGCGCGCCACGGCCGAGTTCCAGGGCGTGCAGTTCATGCTCGCCGACATGGCGATCAACATCGAAGCCGCGCGCACGCTGGTCTACGAGTGCGCACGCGCCGGTGACGCCGGCGACTGGAAGCGACTCAATACGCTGGCCAGCATGGCCAAGCCGCCGGGCGGCCGAGGTGAATGCTGTCTTCGTGGCATCGCTCGCGCAACGCGAACAAATTCATGCGCCTGAAAGCGGGAGGCTGAAACTACGATCGAACGTGGTCGGCGTCTGTGCGGCACCGAACCCGTATGCACCCGCTGCGCAGATCAGCGGCTTAGAGTGAGCCCATCAAGGCGGCGGACGCTTGATGAGCATCAAGGCGCCCGCCATCTGATTGCTCAGCGACAGCAGCAGCCGCTGCGCGGCGCCGGTTGCCCCACCGCCATCTCGGCGTCGGCGATCGGCATAGGTGTGTAGCCGGCCTCACGCAGAGCCTCGCTCAGCTGGGACCTGTCCGACTTGGTGGGCTCAATCTGCACCCGGTGCGTTGCCAGGTCGGCAGTGACCTGGGCGCCCGGGTCGATCGCGCGGACTGCCTTGGTGATGCTGCTGACGCAATGTCCGCAGGTCATGTCCTGAACTTCGAAGGTGACCATCTTGCTCTTTCGTTGGTTTCCGATGAGCCGACTTTCATCCTTCCCACCGTGGGAGGGTCAAGCAATTTGGGCGGTCACCCTTCGGCCGGCATGTCGGCGCGGCCGGCTTGACCTTGTCATGGTGGGAAGGTCTAGACTGATCTGCAATCAATGAACAGACAGGATGGCGCCATGATGAACATCGGTCAGGCAGCGAGCGCGTCTGGCGTGTCGGCCAAGATGATTCGCCACTACGAAGAGTTGGGCCTGCTGCCCGCCGCACAACGAACGGAATCCGGCTATCGCCAGTACGCGCAGAACGATGTCCACACGCTGCGGTTCATCCGGCACTCGCGCGACCTCGGCTTCTCGTTGACGGAGATCGCCGAGCTGGTGGGTCTGTGGCAGAACCGCCGCCGCCCGAGCCGCCAGGTCAAGGCCCTCGCCGAGGCGAACATCAGGGAGCTGGAGCAGAAGGCCGCGGAGTTGTTGGCGATGAAGTCGGCGCTCGAACACCTCGTGCATTGCTGCCACGGGGACGATCGGCCGGAGTGCCCCATCCTGGACGGTCTGGCAGGCGCAGACACGGTGTCGTCGGCGGCAGACACCACCCAGCGCCGTGCAACTCGTGGCGCGCACCGCGTCCCGGGTTGACTCGGCCGGCCCCGCGCAGGGAACTTCCATTGCACTGCAAGCACTCTACTGATCAAGCCTTTCGATCAGAGACAACTGAGGAAAATATGATGAAGCGCCGTATCGTTCTCACGTCGTTCGCCGCCGCAGCGGCCGCGCTGTTACTTCCTGTGGTGGCGAAGGAGGCCTTGCCGCAGGTCCAGGTCTTCAAGAACCAGAGCTGCGGCTGTTGCGGCGCCTGGGTGGACCACATGAAGGCTGCCGGCTTCTCCGTGACCGTGACCGAGGTCGACGACACCTCGGTCGCGCGCCGGAAGTACGGCTTGCCCGACAGGTTTGGCAGTTGCCACACGGCGGTCGTCGGCGGTTACGTCGTGGAAGGCCATGTGCCTGCCAACGACGTGAAGAAGCTGCTGGCGATGAAGCCGGTTGCCATCGACCTTGCGGTGCCAGGCATGCCTGTCGGCTCTCCCGGCATGGAAATGGGTTCGCGCAAGGATCCGTACCAGGTTCTGCTCGTCGCCAAGGATGGTCGCGAGCGCGTTTTCTCCACCTACAACTGAATCAAGGACCTCACCATGAAGTTTTCATCGCTCATTGCCGCTGCGGCACTGGCCTTGTCCGGCACTGCCTTCGCACAAACGTCTGCTGCCGACCACGCTGCGCATCACCCCGCTGGTGCATCGGCGCCCGCTTCGACCACGCCGATGGCCGACGGCGAGGTCCGCAAGATCGACAAGGAGCAAGGCAAGGTCACGCTCAAGCAAGGCCCGATCGCCAGCCTCGACATGTCCGGCATGACGATGGTGTTCAAGGTCGCTGACCCGAAGATGCTCGACACCCTCAAGCAGGGCGACAAGGTGAAGTTTGCGGCCGACAAGGTCGACGGCGCCATCACGGTGACGGCCATCGAAGTGGCGAAGTGATGTCGCCTCTCGAGGCTGTCCGGCTGGCGTAGACCATGCCGAGGCACCTGCAGGCGCTGACCTGGACTCCGGAGTTCAACGTCGCGCTGTTCGCGTTTCTGCTGAACCTGCCGTGGGAGCTCTGGCAGGTGCCACTGTTCGATCGGATGGCCGCTGCACCCCATTGGGAGGCCGTGAAGACCTGCAGCCGGGCGGCGGCCGGCGATGCCGTGATTGCCTTGGTGGCGTACTGGGCCGTGGCGTTGGTCGTGCGCCATCGCGGCTGGGTGGTCGTGCCCACGGCATCCAGGGTGCTGGGATTCACGGCGTGCGGTTTGGCGATCACCATCGCCATCGAGCGGCTCGCGCTGGGCGGGCTCTGGATGCAGGACTGGTCGTACTCGCCACTCATGCCGGTTGTGCCCGGCCTCGGTGTCGGGCTGTCGCCCCTGGTCCAGTGGCTGGTTCTGCCGCCGCTGCTGATCTGGCTGGTGCGGCGGCAGCTCACGTCGAGCATCTCCAGGTGACGAGACATCTCGCTGACCGCATCGGCCCGCACGTTAAGCGATGGGCGGCCGGCATCAGGACGGCGCCGACGCCCACGACCCCATCCGGTTTCAGTGGGTCGATCGATTCGACCCGCCGTGCCTGAACGCCAGTGCCAGGCTGAGGACGAGCGGTATCGCGGCACCGATGCAGGCCGCAGCCAGCACGTCCGTCGGCCAGCGCACCCCGAGGACAAGGCGCGAGAGCGCCACGAGCACTGTCCAGACCAAGGCGGCGCCGATGGCCCAGGTCCAGGATGCCGGGCGCAGTCTCATCATGGCCAGCACGCAGGCCGCGGCCGATGCAGCGATCCCAGGAACCAGCACAGATGCGGACCCGCTCAACGTGATGGCCTTGAAAGCTGCCGTCTATGCAGTCGCGACGTGAGCGTGGAAGAGGACCAGGAACACGATGAACACCATCTTCACCGTTTCCTCGAACAGTTCGAAGGTCATGGGTCGTCCCGAGAATCGAAGCGGGTATCCGCCCATGCGCTCAGTGCCGGTGCCCGTGATGGGCATCGGGCACATGCGGGTGCTGATGGCGAAGCGGTGCGTGTCGATGCACATGGCTGTGCTCAGCCACGGGCATGGGGTCGTGGTGGTGATCGTGGTGGCCGTCGCCGTGCCAATGCGCGTGCTCGTGCTCCAGCGCCTCATGCTCATGCTCATGGCCATGGGACTCGGCCAGGTGCAGCGCAACGCCGGCCAGCATCAGCGCACTGCCCAGTGCCATCAGCCCGCTGGCTGACCGATCGCCCAGTGCCACCGCAAATGCCGCGCCGATGAACGGCGCAAAGGCAAACACCGACCCCGTGCGCGCCGCACCGAAGGCCCGCTGCGCCAGCAGGTACAAGCGCAGGCTCAGGCCATAACCGGTGGCGCCGATGGCGAACAGGGCCGCTGCGGCCAGCGCCGACGGCAGTGGCTCCCCGAATGCCACGGCCAGGGCGCTGGTCGCGCTGACGCCCAGCAGCGCCTTGACCATCACCACCTGCCCGGGGTCACGCTCTGCCAGCCCGCGCGACAAGGTGTTGTCCACACCCCAGGCGGCGGTCGCCAGCAGCACCGCCAGCAGGCCCCACAACTGGGCGCCACCGGTGCGTCCTTGGTCCAGCACCAGCACCATGCCGCCGGCCAGCAGCAGGGCCATCGCTGTCCAGACGCGGCCGTCCATGGTCTCGCTGTACAGGCGCCAGGCCAGCACGGCGGTGAACAGCGCTTCCAGCGTCAGCATCAGCGAGGCGCTGGTGCCGCTGGTGTGCTGAAGACCCCAGGCCAGCGCCACCGGGCCGACGACCGCGCCGAAACCCGCCATCGCGATCAGCCGGGGCAGATTGGCGCGCTGCAGGCGGGCTTCTCGCTCGATCGGCTGGCGCGTCAGCAAGCCGACGGCAGCCGCCCCGGCATAGAGCAGCGCTGCGGTGCTGAAAGCCCCGAGCCCCACGCCGAACTGCTGTACCAGTGGCGTGCTGACGCCGAACAGAGCAGCGGCCAGCAGGGCAAGCAGCCCGCCCCTCAGCGCAGGCAGGGCGGCCAGGTTTCGGACAGACGGCACTGGCTACTTCACCGTGAATCTCACCGTGATCGCCTTCTTGGCCGGCGTGGTCAGGGCGGCCACGACCTTGGCACCGGCCGCGAGCTTCACCCCTTTGGCTTCCAGCTTGTCGCCTGTGACCGCGAGCTCGGCCTCCGACTTCTCTGCGCCGTTGAGCACGGTCAGCTTGCCTGTCATGCCCGTGGGCACCATGGGCTTGCCATGGTCCTCGACATAGATCGCCGCGCCGCTGGCCGTGGCGACCAATTCGAAGCCCAGATCGCTGGCCACGGCAACGACACCCCCATGCTTGGCCTTGGCGCCGCCATGGGCGAACGCGGCATTGAATGCCGAGGCCGACAGGCCCAGTACCACCACGGTCAACAGCTTCTTCAACATCACTTCGATCTCCTGCAAGGGTGCGGCGCACTGGGACAGGCGGCGCCGCCTGACCTGATTTCAACTCAGCGGCGCCCGGCCGTCCGAAGCCACTGAGCGCCCCCACGGGGGGCAGCGAGCGAAAGCGAGCTTGGGGGTGTCATCTCAATAGGCTTCCTGGGCGCCGGGCGCGCCTGCCGACGCGTCGGGCTCGGGCTGGGTCAGCCGCTGCGTCGCCTTCTCCCCGAACAGCCAGAACAGCACCGGCGTCAGCAAGGTGTCCAGCAGCGTGGAGCTGACCAGCCCGCCGAAGATGACCACCGCCACCGGGTGCAGGATCTCCTTGCCCGGCGCGTCGGCCGCCAGCAGCAGCGGCGTCAGCGCGAAGGCCGCCACCAGCGCCGTCATAAGCACCGGCGTCAGCCGCTCCAAGGAACCGCGCACGATCATCGATTGCGAGAAGCTCTCGCCTTCGAGTCGGCACAGGTTGATGTAGTGGCTGATCTTCAGGATGCCATTGCGCGTGGCGATGCCGGCCAGCGTGATGAAGCCCACCATCGACGCCACCGACAGGCTCACGCCCGCGATCCACATCGCCGCGACCGAGCCGATCAGGGCCAGCGGGATGTTGGCCATGATGATGCCGGCCAGCACCACCGACTGGTAGCGCGAGTACAGCACCAGGAACATCATCACCAGCGAAATCACCGACAGCCCGGCGATCAGGCGCGTGGCCTGCTCCTGGGCCTGGAACTGTCCTTCGAGACTGATGAAGTTGCCAGGCGGCAAAGGCGTCTTGCCGATGATGCTGCGGATGTCCTTGATGACGCGCCCCATGTCGCCGCCGTCGGTGTTGGCGTAGACGATGATGCGGCGGCGTCCGTTCTCGCGGCCGATCTGGTTGGGGCCGTCGGTCTCTTCCACCGTGGCGATGCTCGACACCGGGATGCGGCCAGCCGGCGTGTCGATCAGCGTGCGCGCCAGGTCCTGCGGGCCGCGCTGCTGGTCCGGCAGGCGCAGCACCAGTTCGTAGCGGCGCGGGCCGTCGACGATGTCGGCCCCGTGCGCGCCGTCGGTCAGCGTCTGCAGCACGCGGATCGCCTCGCCCGGGGACAAGCCCATCTGCGCCGCCTTGCGGTGGTCCACGCGTACGGTGATCTGCGGGATCAGCACCTGTTTCTCGACCGTCAGGTCAACCAGCCCCGGCACGCCCGCGAGCTGTCCGCGCATCTGCTCGGCCAGGCCACGCAACGTGTCGGCGTCGTCGCCGAAGATCTTGACGGCGATCTGCGCGCGTACGCCCGACAGCAGGTGGTCCAGCCGGTGGCTGATCGGCTGGCCGATGGCCACCTGCGCCGGCAGCGACGACAGGCGCTCACGGATGTCGGCCATGATGGCCTCACGTTCGCGCGCCTTTGCGTCACCCGAGCGCTTCAGGTCCACATCGATCTCGGTCGAGTGCACACCTTCGGCGTGTTCGTCGAGTTCGGCGCGGCCGGTGCGTCGGCCCACCTGCGTGACCTCGGGCACCTGGCGGATCAGCGTCTCGGCCAGCGCGCCGATGCGGTTGGACTCGGCCAGCGAGGTGCCCGGCTGCATCACCAGGCCCAGCACCAGCGAACCCTCGTTGAAGGCCGGCAGGAAGGCGCGCGGGAAGAAGGGCACGGTCGCCGCGGCACTCGCCACTGCCAGTACGGCCAGTGCGATGAGCAGCCTCGCGCGGCCGAAGGACCAGGTCAGCAGCTTCGAGTCCTGGCGCTTGAGCCACGCCACCAGTGGGCTGTCGCCATGGTCCAGGCGCTTCATCGTCGGCAGCATGTAGTAGCACATGACCGGCGTGACGGTCATCGAGACCCCCATCGACGCCAGGATCGACACGATGTAGGCGATGCCCAGCGGCGTGAAGAGCCGCCCCTCGATGCCTGGCAGCGCGAACAGCGGCACGAACACGAGCACCACGATGACGGTGGCGTAGACGATGCCCGAGCGCACCTCGACGCTGGCACGCCGCACCACTTCCAGCACCGACAGCGGGTTGCCCGCTGCCCGGTTCTGCTTCAGCCGGCGCAGGATGTTCTCCACGTCCACTACCGCGTCGTCGACCAGCTCGCCGATCGCGATGGCCAGGCCGCCCAGCGTCATCACGTTGATCGACTGCCCGAGCCACTGGAACACGAGTGCCGTGACCGCCAACGACAGCGGGATGGCGACCAGCGAGATCACCGTCGTGCGCACCGACAGCAAGAAGGCGAACAGCACAATGGTCACCATGATGGCGCCGTCGCGCAGCGCTTCGGCCACGTTGCCGACGGAGGCTTTGATGAAGTCGGCCTGGCGGAACAGCACGCGCGGCTCGGCCAGGCCCTTGGGCAGGCCCTGCTTCAGTTCCCCCAGTGCCGACTCGATCTGTGCGGTGAGCTTCACGGTGTCAGCATCAGGCTGCTTCTGCACGCTGATCACCACCGCCGGCAGGCCGTTGTAGCCGGCGTCACCGCGCTTCAGGCCGGCCGCGAAGGAGACGCTGGCCACCTGCTCCAGCAGGATGGCGCGGCCGTCCTTCCAGGCCACGGCGATACCTGCCAGGTCTTCGGCGCGGTTGCTCCGGCCCAGATGCCGGATCAGGTACTCGCGGCTGTTCAGGTCGATGAAGCCGCCGCCGGCATTGCCTGCGTATCCCTTGAGCGCCTGTTCCACCTGCGTGAGCGAGACGCCGAACTGTGCCAGGCGCGCCGTGTCAGGTGCCACGCGCAGGGTGCGCACCTCGCCGCCAATCGGGATGACCTGCGAGACGCCGGGGATCGACAGCAGGCGTGGGCGCAGCACGAAGTCGGCGTACTCGCGGGCTTGCATGGGTGTGGCTACCGGCGTCTTGCCATCACCGGCCACCAGCGGCAAGGCCACCAGCATGATCTCGCCCATGATCGACGACACCGGCCCCATCACCGGCGTGATGTCGCCCGGCATCTGCGCGCGCACCAGCGCCAGCCGCTCGGCCACCAATTGGCGGTTGCGGTAGATGTCGGTGCCCCAGTCGAATTCGGCATAGACCAGCGACAGGCCCACGCCCGAGGTCGAGCGAACGCGGGTCACGCCCGGCATGCCGTTGAGCGCGGTCTCAATTGGGAAAGTGACCAGCTGCTCGACCTCTTCCGGCGCCATGCCGCCGGCCTCGGTGAGCACGGTGATCAGCGGCTTGTTGAGGTCGGGGAAGACGTCGACCGATGTGCGCCAGGCTGTCATTGCGCCGTAGACCATCAACAGCGCCGCCACGGCCAGCACGAACAGGCGGTTGTGCAGGCTGGTGCGAACGATCCAGTTGAACATGGTGTGCGTCCCCGTTCAGCGGATTTGCGCGATCAGCGGTGCGCCCTGGACGACGACGCGGTTCTCCGCGCTGAGGCCCTGGGTGATCACGACCGTGTTCGCGTCGAGCGGCCGGAACTGCACCGGCTGCGGGATGAAGCGCTCGGCACCCGACTTGATCCAGACGATGGGCTCGTTGGACGGGTTGCGCACCACGGCCTGCGCCGGCAGTACGACTCCCTTGATGCGTTCCTTCGATTGCGCGACGACGGTGACCGGCTGGCCAATGGCCAATGGCAAGGACGGCAGGGCCGTGCCTGGCTTCGATGCACTGACGGCGAAGGTGATTGGCAGCACGCCGTCGCGCAGCGAGCGCGACACGCCCAGCAGGCGCAGCGTCACCTCGGGCACGCCCTGCAGCGACGCGCCGGCCACACGGGTGGCCAAGGCGGCGTCTGCGGTGGTGGCCTCCACCAACATGCGCGCCGGGTCCACCACCTCGAACAGCACGTCGCGCGGCTCGACCACCTGGCCGACGACGAGGTCGGCACGGGCGATCACGCCGCTGACCGGTGCGGTCAGGGCCTCGCGCGCCACGAGGCTGCCGCCGATGCTGCGCTCGCGCTCGGCGAGGCTGGTGGCTTCGCTGCGTGCCGCATCGATCTCCTTGCGCGGCACTGTGCCTTCCAGGCCTTCGAGGCGCTGCACGCGCTGTTCGGCCAGCTGCCGCTGTGCGCGCAGCTCTGCCAGCTGGGCCTGTTGCGCGCCCAGGGCATAGGGCTCGGCTTGGTGGCGCACATAGGCCAGCACGTCACCCCGCTTCACCGTCTGCCCGGCCACGGGCAGTCCCTTCGGCCCCGGCTCGATACGACCGCCATTGGTGGCCTGCACGCGGCCGCTGGCATTCGGGTCCATGATCACTCGGCCAGGCATCTCAACCGTCGCAGCGGCTTCGGACTCGGGTGCCATCACGGTGCGGATGGCCATGCGTCGCTGGGCGAGCTTGGGCACGTTGACGCTGCCGTCGGGCAGGCGTGCCAAGCCAGAGGCGTTGAATGTGGCGCCGGGTGCGTCGAGGTGTTCGCCGTTGGGTCCGTGCGCGCCGGGGGCGGCGTGCGCTGGCGACAACCCGACCAGACCGGCGACCAGCGCCATGGCGGCGATCAGCGACTGTCGGCGCTGTGGGTGGGCAAGGTTGTGCAGCATCACAGACCTCCCTGCAGCTTGCCGGCATCGCGGCGGCGCTGGCTCCACCAGGCGATGCCGCCGATCAGGCCCAGGGCCGCGACAGCGGCGCCGATCCAGGCGGCAAGGTCCAGTTCGTGGTCGTGCCCGTGGTCATCGCCACCGTTCGCGTGGCCGTGGTCGTCCTTTGCTGCAGCGGCAACGCGAGCCGGCGTGCCGACCAGCATGCCGTCGAGCAGGTCGCTGTCCTTGCCGGCGACAAGCGTGAAGACAAGGCCGTGTTCACCGGGCGCGGAGAGTGCCTTCAGCATCGCGGCGTCGGTGACCACATAGTCGCCTTGCTCGGCGCGGAAGGCCGCCACGGCCTTGAGTGGGCCGTTCTCGAGTTCGAGCTTCGCGCCCAGCACGGGCTCGTTGGACTCGTAGCGGTCGACGAGGATGGCCAGCTCGCTGGTGCGCAGTTCGGCCACCAGTTCGAAGGTTTCTGACTTGGCTTCGACGCGGGGCAGGGACGATGCCGCGCGCATCGTGGCCGGGCCGTCCAGGTGCTCGCCGTTGGGGCCATGGGCACCGGGGGCCGCGAGCGCGGGGGTGTTGCTGCAAAGAAGCAGTGCGGTCAGCGCGAGGGCGAACAGCAGCCTCTGAGTACGGAGAGGGGAATGGGAATTCATGGGAGGAGTCCGAGAGCTTGTTGGAGGCGCGCGCGGGCGAGGCCCAGCGCGGCGGTCTGGCGCGCGGCGGCGCTGTCGGCCTGTGCCGCGCCGGCGCGCGCGCGCAGCAGGTCGGGCAGCGGCGTCTCGCCGGCACGGAAGGACTTGTCGATCAGCGCAGCCCGCTCGCGCAGCAGTCGGGCTCGGGCGGTCTCGGCGTCGAGCTGGGCCTGGGCCGAGCGCAGCGCATCGCGTGCGGCAGCGATCTCGCTGTCCACGCGTTCACGCAGGCGCTGCTCGTGGGTCTGGGCCACGTCCAGCTCGCTCAGTGCCGCCGTTTCCAGCGGTCGGTTGCGGTCGTCGGTGCTGAAAGGCAGGCGCAGGCCGACCACCATGCTGCCTTGCGAGGCTTCGGCCCGGCCCGGAACGTCCTGCCGCACGCCCACGGTCAGCTCGGGCGCATCGCGGCGCGACCGGCGCATCAGTTCCACGCGCTGGCGTGCGAGTTCGGTGGACTGGCTGGCGAGCTGCAGTTCCGGGTGCGCCGCCACAGCGCCCGGTGTGAGGTCGTTGTCCGACGTCAGGTCGGGCGCGGCCGCCGGTCCGGTCAGCAGGGTCCAGCGCGCGCGTGCCGCCTGCAGGCGCTGACGCACCTCGAACTGCAGCGCGGCGGCCGCCAGGTGCTCGGCCCGTGCGGCCAGGGCGTCGGCACGCGCCAGGTCACCGGCTCGCACGCGGCGCTCGACATCGTCGGCGAGTTGCTTCAGCCCCTGGGCCTGCGCGTCGGCCTGGGCCCCTTCGGCGTCAGAGGCAGCGAGCTGCCACGCCGCTTCGCGCAACTCACCGGCCAGGCGCAGCCGGGCCACCTGTTCGGCGGCCAGAGCCTGTGATGCGGCAGCGTCCGCCGTGCCCGCGCGGGCTGCTCTTTGGCCGGGCAGCCACAAGGGAACGGCCACACCGACCTCGGTCTCGCGGCTGCCGGCATTCCGATGCAGGCGGTCGTTGCGATGGCTCAGTTCCAGAGACGGTGGCGCGGCCCAGAAGCTGCCCGCAGCGGTGCGATCCGCTTCGGCGCGGCGGCGCTGGCCTTCGCTCTCGCGGGCCGCGACGGCGCGTTGCCATCCAGCGTCCAGCGCCGCGCGAAGGGTGACGCTGCCGGTGGCGGGAGCGGACGCCGGGTCGGACAGGGTTGGGAGGGCGGCCTGAGGGCCCTGCGGTGATGCAGCAGGCTGGGCCCAGACGGGCCCGCCGGCCAGACTGCCCGCGATGGCGCAGGCGGACAGCCAGGGAAGAGGTTTCACGATGATCCTGACGTTTGAACAGCCGGGGCCGGCCGGACGCGAGTTAAGGTCCTGCCAGGGGCGGACGAGTGCTTGCGTGGGGTGCCGTGGCAGCAGGCCGGGCGTCCCCGGGGTGGACGCCCGCCGCTGACTTCCGCAGTGAATGCGGGTCAGGCGCGGAGTCGAGGCGGTCTGAGCAGGCCGTCGAGCGAGGGGTTGGGCACGGGTTGCTCGTGCAGGCCGTCGGGCGCGGCCGACCCCAAGTACGGGAAGTCGTGCGAGGACGCCGCCGCCAGTGCCAGCGATGCGTTCAGATGGTCCGTCACCACGTGCTGCACCGACTCTTTCGAGTCGTCCTGATGGTAGGACCCATCCTCGTGGTGGTGATGGGCTTCTTCCTGCCAGTGCAGCGTTGCGTGCTCCAGGTCAGCCAGCGCGTTCACCGTCGATCCGATGCGTGCCATGGCCACCGACTGCCACAGGATGGCAAACAGCATGACGAGGAGGATGGCGGAGCGGCGCATGTAGGCCTGCAGTTTACCGAAGCGACTTCCCGCTTGCGGTGCATCAGGGCTTCGCTACCCGCCGATGGCGACTTGTGTCACAGGGCTGCCCCGCTGAACGCGCACCGGGCGCGAGGCCCCGTGGCTCCCTTCGCAGGGCACCGCAGACGGCCCTCAACCAGCCATACGGATTGCCCGGCTCGCCGGGGTGCGAAGGATTGAAGGACGCCTTGAATCCGTACGAATTGAACTTGGTCAACTTGGCCTGGTAGATGCAGTAGTCCAAGGTCGGCAACACGATCTCTGGCGCAAAGGGCAGAGACGCCACCACGGCCCATGGTGCCAGCGTGCCGTCATCGGGCCCGTAGGGCACGCCACGCGCCAGGT
>JANPDN010000171.1:0-2689 GCA_031431555.1 Rubrivivax sp. | reverse complement strand
GATGCCGTCGACGGCCACGATCACCGGCTGCGGCGCATGTTTGATCGCCTTCACCAGGTCGCCCGTCATGCGCGTGAAACGCAGCAGCTCGGGCGCGGCCATCTTGGTCAGCGGCTCGATGATCTCGAAAACATCACCGCCTGAGCAGAAATTGCCGCCCTCGCCGGCGATGACGACGGCGCGCACATCGCTGGCATTGACGAGGCCGCGGAAGAGGTCACGCAGTTCGGCGTACGACTCGAAAGTCAGCGGATTTTTTTTCTGCGGCCGGTTCAGCGTGATCGTCGCGACGCGGCCGTCGTCGCTGCACTGCCAGCGAAAGTGGCGCGCGGCGTAGTGTTGAAAGGGTTGGCGGTCGTCGGTCATTAGAGCGCCCCTAGGCCGACGCAATACGTCGTCCGCCCCCCGCGGGGGATGAGAGAAGTGGCAAAGCCACATTTTCTCATGAGCCCCTCATGCCGCTGATTTGGCACGTTGGAGGTTGGTCTGGTACTGGCTGCGGCCAGACTGGTACTGCACCGGCCAGGCAACACCGTCGTGGCCGATGCGCGCCGCTTCGTGCAGCGTCCACGCCGCGTCGGCCAGATGCGGGCGGGCGACGGCGCAAAGGTCGGCGCGGCCCGCGGCGATGACCATATTGACGTGGTCCGCCTCGTAGATCGAGCCCACCGCGACCGCCGGAATTCCGACCTCGTTGCGGATGCGGTCGGCAAAGGGCGTCTGGTACATGCGCCCGTAGGTTGGTTTTTGGTCAGCAACAACTTGACCCGAAGAGCAGTCGATGATGTCGGCGCCGGCCGCCTTGAATGCGGCAGCGATCTGCACCGCGTCGTCGGCGGTATTGCCTCCGGGATACCAGTCGTGGCACGACAGCCGCACCGAGATCGGCCGCTCGGCCGGCCACACCGCGCGGATCGCGTTGAACACCTCGACCGGCCAGCGCACGCGGTTGCCAACGTCCCCGCCGTATTCATCACTGCGTGTGTTCGTCAGCGGCGACAAAAAACTCGACAGCAGGTAGCCGTGCGCGCAGTGCAACTCGAGGATGTCGAAGCCGGCGGCCGCAGCACGTTGGGTGGCGGCGACGAAGTCGGCAGTGATGCGCTGCATGTCAGCGCGGGTCATTTCGCGC
Organism: Rubrivivax sp.; assembly: GCA_031431555.1. Taxonomy (GTDB): domain Bacteria; phylum Pseudomonadota; class Gammaproteobacteria; order Burkholderiales; family Burkholderiaceae_C; genus Rubrivivax. Next base: position 1,557 of record JANPDN010000171.1, on the reverse strand, counting down.
GGGGTCTGCGAGTGCGGCAGATAGGCCAGCGGCGATGCCGACCACAGCGGCCAGCCGCCGGCCGGCAGCGGCTCGTCACCACCACCCGCCCAGGGCAGGCAGGTCGCGCCCTTGCGCCCAGCGTGGCCGAGTTGGATGCCCATCTTGGTATCCGACTGCGCGTGCACGAAGTCGACGATGCGCGCCCAAGCCGCGCCCTGCTCGTCGGTCCACAAACCGGCGCAGCCGGTGGTGATGCGGGCATCGGCCGACGGGCAGGTCATCTCGGTGTAGATCAGCCCGGCGCCGCCGAGCGCACGCGCGCCAAAGTGCACCAGATGGAAGTCATTCGGCAGGCCATCGGGGGCCGAATACATCGCCATCGGCGAGACCACGACGCGGTTTTTGAGTGTCAGCCCGCGCAGCGTGAAAGGCGTGAACATCGGGCTCGGCGGACGCGCGTCGTCGGCCACCGCGAGCCCGGCGCGGCGGGCGAACCAGCGCTCAAAACCTTCGAGCCAGCCGGCATCACGCAGGCGCAGGTTTTCGTGGCTGATGCGCTGGCTGCGCGTGAGCATCGAGTACATGAACTGCTCGGGCTCGAGCTGGTCGCAATAGCGCGTGCCAACGACTTCGAACCACTCCATCGCATTCCAGGCAGCGTTCTGCAGGCGCAGCACGTCGACTTCGCGATGCGCCTGGTACTGCGCCAGCACGGCCGGGATATCTTCGCCATGTTCCTTGAACAGCCGCGTCAATTCGATCGAATCTTCGAGTGCCAGCTTGGTGCCCGAGCCGATCGCAAAGTGCGCGGTGTGCACCGCGTCGCCCATCAACACGACATGGTTGTGGCCGTTGAAATGCGACCAGCGTTTGCAGCGCACACGCTGAAAATTGAGCCACGCCGAGCCGCGCAGATGGCGCGCATTGCTCAGCAGCGCATGGCCGCCGAGGTGGCGCGCAAAAAGTTTTTCGCAGAAGGCGATCGACTCGTCGAGGCTCGCGGTGTCCAGGCCATGCGCTTGCCACACCGACTCCGGCGTCTCGACGATGAAGGTCGTGGTCTGGTCGTCGAACTTGTAGACATGGGCCTGGAACCAGCCCTGCTCGGTATCCTCGAAGAGAAAGTTGAAAGCATCGAAGAGCTGGTGCGTGCCGAGCCAAATGAAGCGGTTCGGCCGCGTCACGATATCGGGCTCGAAGACCTCGGCGTATTTCTGCCGGATGCGTGAATTCACCCCGTCGCTGGCGATGATCAGGTCGGCGTCGGCATAGTCGGCATCGGACTCGGCCTCGGTTTCGAAGACCAGATCGACTCCGACTTCTTCGCAGCGCGCTTGCAGGATATTGAGCAGCTTCTTGCGCCCGATGCCGACAAAGCCATGGCCGCCGCTGCGGATCTTGTGGCCCTAGAAATGCAGCTCGATATCGTCCCAGTGGTTGAACGCAACTTCGATCGCGTCGGCGGTCTCGGTATCCCACTGGCGCATGTTGTCCATCGTCGCGTCGGAAAAAACCACGCCCCAGCCAAAGGTGTCGTAGGCGCGGTTGCGCTCGACGACGCGGATCTGGTGCCGC